>JAUHXM010000137.1 GCA_030426605.1 Phycisphaerae bacterium
CCGACTGGGCCGGCGAGCCCTCCGAGTTCACGCTCGGCAGCGACGCCCCGCGCGGCTACGCCCACGAGCCGGACGACTCGGCCCAGGTCCAGATCATCCTGCTGCACGACGCCCCGCCCGAAGCACCCGCGGACGCGCCCCTCGAACGCATCGTGCTCGGCGTCCTCTCGGGCGGGATGTCGGCGCGGCTGTTCACCGAGGTGCGCGAGAAGCGCGGCCTGTGCTACGCCGTCCACGCCGGGTACCGCGGCGACCGGGACTTCGGCACCGTCGTCGCCGAGGTCGGCACCACCCCGGAACGCGCGCAGGAATCCCTCGATGTGCTGACCGCCGAACTCCTCAGGATCCACGAGACCGGCATCGAGCCCGACGAGTTCGAGCGGGCCCGGACGCGGATCAAGTCGTCGCTCGTCTTCGCGGGCGAGTCCACCGGCGCGCGGGCGGGGGCGCTGGCGATGGACGTCCACAAGTTCGGCCGCCCGCGCACGCTCGACGAGATCGGCGCCATCTACGACGCCCTCACCCTCGAGCAGGTCAACGCGTACCTGAAACGCCGCTCGCTCGGGCGGGTGACCATCCAATCGCTGGGCCCCGCCGAGCTCACACCGCCCTCGGAGATCGATTCGCCCGCTTGACGCCGCGGAGAAGCAACGCGACTCCGGCGGATTCTCATCAGCGCCAATCCGCTGGATTCGCCCTCCGGGCTCTTCCGCGGCGTGCGACCGGGGGCGTCCGGGCCCGATAGACTCCGCCCCCATGCCCGCCCGACTGGTCCGAATCCTGGTGCAGCAAGGCCTGGTGGTGCTGGCGCTGGGCGGGCTCGCGCTCTTCCTTCTCTATCCGATCTGGCTGACGGTCCGAGGCGGGTTCGCCGACGACCCCGCCACGGGCACCGGGTTCACGCTCGACCACCTCCTGCTGACGATCCGGGACCCCGTTCTTCGCGCGGGGATCTTCAACGCGCTGGGCATCGCGACCGCGACGACGATCCTGAGCATCCTGATCTCCCTGCCGCTCGCGATGCTCAGCGCCAAGTACCGGTTCCCCGGCAAGGCGTTCTTCGGCGCGGCGATCCTCGTGCCCCTCATCCTTCCCCCGTTCGTGGGAGCGATCGGGATGAAGGCGATCCTCGGGCGCGCCGGCTCGCTCAACGAGCTCCTCGGGACAGATTTCGACATCCTTGGGCAGGCCCGCTTTTGGGGGGTTGTGCTCGTCGAGGCGCTCCACCTGTACCCGATCATCTATCTGAACGCGACGGCGTCGCTCGCGAACCTCGACCCCGCCCTCGACGAGTCCGCCGAGAACCTCGGCGCGGGCCCCTGGAAACGGTTCTTCCGGATCACGCTCCCCCTCATCCGACCGGGGCTGTTCGCGGGCGGGACCATCGTGTTCATCTGGTCGTTCACCGAGCTCGGCACGCCGCTGATGTTCGACTACACGACCGTCACGCCCGTGCAGATCTTCACGCGGCTCAAGGAAGTCGAGAACTCGGCCGAGCCCTACGCGCTGACGGTGATCCTGCTGGGCGTCGCCGCGGCGAGCTACATCGTGGGCAAGGTCGTCTTTGGGCGCAAGGGGCACGCGATGTACTCCAAGGCGTCCCGCGCCGGGGGTGAGATGAAACTGAGCGGCATCGCGGGAATCGCCGCGTGCGCCGCGTTCGGCTTCATCACCGCCCTGGCGCTCGTCCCGCACCTGGGGGTCATCCTCGTCTCGCTCGCCGAGCCAGGCTCGTGGTACCAGTCCGTCCTGCCCACCGCGTGGACGGGCGACCACTACGTCGAGGCGCTCAGCGCCCCCGAGTCGTTCGGGTCGATCCAGAACTCGCTGTTTCTCTCGACGGCGGCGATGCTGCTGAACATCCTCATCGGGCTCGTGATCGGGTACCTGATCGTGCGGACGACCGCGATCGGGCGCAATTTGCTGGACGCGATGTGCATGATGCCGCTGGCGGTGCCCGGGCTCGTGCTGGCGTTCGGGTACGTCGCGATGACGCTGAACTGGCCGTTCGGGCGGGGCGACCCGCTGGAGGGCGTGGTGAGCGTGTTCGGCTCAGGCGACGCGCCGCCGAACCCGTTCCCGCTGCTGATCATCGCGTACGCCGTGCGCCGGTTGCCCTACATCGTGCGTTCGACGGTCGCCGGGCTCGAGCAGACCTCGGGCGAGCTGGAAGAGGCGGCGGTGAACCTGGGCGCGACGCGTGTCGCCGCGGTCCGGAAGGTCATCGTGCCGCTGATCATGGCGAACCTGATCGCCGGCGGGCTGCTGGTGTTCAGTTTCTCGATGCTCGAGGTGTCCGACAGCCTGATCCTGGCCCAGCGTGCCGAGGACTTCCCGATCACGAAGATGATCTTCGAGTTCTCGAACCGCCTGGCCGACGGGCCCTACATCGCCAGCGCCATGGGCGTGTGGGGCATGGCGCTGCTGACGGCGACGCTTTTCGGTGCCTCCATGATGCTCGGCAAACGCATGGGCGCGATCTTCCGGATCTGAACCAGGCCTCACGCCGCGGATGAGCGGAGCGAATCCTGCGGATCACGCGTGGGCTCGGAGTATCCGCTGGATTCGCCCTGCGGGCTCTTCCGCGGCGTGCGTGCGGTTGATTCGGTCGTCACGATCCTTCGGTGTGCGCGGGCCCATGCCCCCGGATCTGGCCCATGAAATCGTCCATCGCCGGCGGGTTCGGGCCGATATCGTCGCCGTCATGACGTCCGGCGAACACGACCCAACGCTCGATCACGACCCGTCGAACCTGCCGACCAGCGCCGGCGGGGCGGGGCCGATTTCCGCGGGCGGCGAGCTTGAGCCGGGCACACGCTTCGGGGCGTACGTCGTCGTCGGCAAGCTCGGGCAGGGGGGCATGGGCGTCGTCTACCGCGCGACGCAGGACCGCCCCGCGCGGACGGTCGCGCTCAAGATCCTGCGCCCGGGCGTCGCGACGCCGCAGGTGCTGCGCCGGTTCGAGTTCGAGGCCGAGGTGCTCGGTCGCCTGTCGCACCCGGGCATCGGCGCGGTCTACGAGGCCGGCACCGCCGAGACCCTCGCCGGCCCGACACCGTTTTTCGCGATGGAGCTCGTGCACGGGCGCACGCTCGCGGAGCACTGCCACGTGCACAAGCCTGGGGTGCGCGAGCGGCTCGAGCTGATCGCGCGGATCGCCGAGGCGGTGCAGCACGCGCACGCGAAGGGCGTCGTGCACCGCGACCTCAAGCCCAGCAACGTGATCGTGAGCGACACGGGGCCCAAGGTGCTCGACTTCGGGGTGGCGCGCCTGACCGACGAGCGCGACGCCGCCGAGACCCTCGCGACGCGCGAGGGCCAGCTCGTGGGCACGCTGCCCTACATGGCGCCCGAGCAGGTCACGGGGCGCCCCGAGGACATCGACACCCGCACGGACGTCTACGCCCTGGGCGTGATCGCGTACCAGCTGCTCGCGGGTCGTCTGCCCTTCGAGCTCGACGGCAAGACGGTCTACGAGTCCACAAAGATCATCGCCGAGCGCGAGGCGCCCAGGCTCGCGACCCACAGCAAAGACCTTCGCGGGGATGTGGAGACGATCGTCGCCAGGGCGATGGCCCGCGACCGGGCGGACCGGTACCAGAGCGCCGGCGCCCTGGCGACGGACATCGGGCGCTTCCTCCGCGACGAGCCCATCGAGGCGAGACCCCCGAGCACGGCGTACCAGCTCCGCAAGTTCGCGCGCCGGAACAAGGCGTTGGTGGGGGGCGTGGCGGCGGTGATCGTCGTGCTCGCCGCGGGCGTGGTCGTCACGAGCGCCCTGCTCGCGCGCGCGGTGCGGGCCGAGGCGGCGGCGGTTGCGGCACAGCGGCAGGCCGAGACCGAGGCGAGCCGCGCCCGCCAGGCCGGCGCCTTCGCGCGCACCATCATCACGGGCATCGACCCCGAGACGGCCAAGGACCGCGATACCAGTCTGCTGCGCGAGCTCGTCGCCGACGCCGAGGCGGAGCTGAACGCCGCACCGCCGACCGACCCGGTCGTCGAGGCGGACGGGCGCGACATGATCGGGCAGGCCCAGGCCGCGATCGGGGACGCGGCCTCGGGCGAGCGGAACCTCGCGCGGGCGCACGGGCTGTGGCTGACTTCGGTCGATCCTGAGGACCACCGGCTCACGGACACCGCCGCCGCGTTGGGCGTGCTGCGCATCAACCAGGGCCGGTTCGCCGAGGCGGGCGAAGCACTCGGCGCCGCGCCGGCGGACCCATCGGCCCTCCCCGCGGCGTCACGGATCGAACTCCAGAACGCCCGGGCCCAGCTCGCGTTCATCACGGGCGAAGCGCCCAGGGCGATGGAGATGCTCGAATCGGCGCTCGCCGACGCGGAGGCGAACCTCGGGCCCGACGACGACCAGACCCTCGACATCCGCGGCAACCGCGCGTTCCTGCTGGGCATGCTCCAGCGGTTCGACGAGGCGGAGGCCGAGATGCTCGGCGTGGTCGCGACGGCGACCGCGTCGCGCGGCGTCGCGGACGCCAAGACGCTGATCTTCCGCAACAACCTCGCGACCCTGTACACCCAGCTCGGGCGGTTCGACGACGCCGAGCGGGTCTTCGAGGGGGCCGTCGAGGACTGCGAGCGGGTCTTCGGGCCCGACCACCCGCAGACGATCCTGACGCGGTTCAACCGGGCGGTCACGCTGCTTGAGTTCGGCGCGGCGGATCAGTCGGCACCACGTCTTGAGTCGATCCGTGCCGACGCCGAGCGAGCGCTGGGCGAGGACCACCCGACCACCCTGCGCGCCATGAACGCGCTGTCGAGCGCCCTGCGGATGACGGGCGACGCGGATCGGGCGCGCGAGTTGGGCGAGCGCGGCATCGGGCTCGCCGAGCAGCGTCTGGGTGTCGGATCCGCCGAGCACGCCCGGTTCGCGGCGGCGCTGGGCATCATCGCCTCCGAGGCGGGCGAGCTCGAGGACGCCGAGCGGTGGTACCGGCAGGCAGTGGACGGGCTCGGTGAGACGATCGGCGAGCGCCACTCCGAGACGCTGACCATCGTGAGCAACCTCGCGAACGTGATCCGGCGCTCGGGTCGGCTCGATGAAGCCGAGCCGTTGGCGCGCCGGGCGCTCGAGGGGCAGGTCGCGGCGCGTGGGGAGGGGTCGTTCGAGGCGATGATCGCCCACAACACATACGCGAGCCTGCTGCTCGACGCCGGGCGGACCGCCGACGCCGTGCCCCACCTGCGCGCGACGGCCGAGGCGGGCGAGACGCAGCTGCCCCCGGGCGACGCGAACCTGCCGGCGATGCGGCTCCGGCTCGCGGCCGCGCTCGTCGAGCTGGGCGAGACGGGCGAGCCTGCCGAGATGCTGCCCGGGATCTTCGAGG
>JAUHXM010000030.1 GCA_030426605.1 Phycisphaerae bacterium
CGCGGGCGGAGGGGGCACAGCGTCCTCCCTCTCCCCCGTGGGGGAGAGGGTCGGGGTGAGGGGGTTCGAGATTCCATCCTCCCCCGTCGCCGACGGCGGAGGTGCCCGCGCCGCGGGCGGAGGGGGCACAGCGTCCTCCCTCTCCCCCGTGGGGGAGAGGGTCGGGGTGAGGGGGTTCGAGATTCCATCCTCCCCCGTCGCCGACGGCAGAGGTGCCCGCGCCGCGGGCGGAGGGGGCACAGCGTCCTCCCTCTCCCCCGTGGGGGAGAGGGTCGGGGTGAGGGGGTTCGAGATTCCATCCTCCCCCGTCGCCGACGAGGGAGGTGCCCGCGCCGCGGGCGGAGGGGGCACAGCGTCCTCCCTCTCCCCCGCCTCGCGGGCGGACGCCCGCGACACATCCAGCCGGCGAGGGCCGCGTGAGGGATCGACCGCCTCGACGCGTCTCCGTCCGAGCCGCGGGCGTAAGCACGCGGAGATTCCAAGCCCACGCGCACACACCCGCGCCTCAGAAGGCACCCCGATCGACCAACCCGACCCCAAACCGCCATCGGCACGGGCCCGAGTAGGATGCCGCCATGCCCTACCCACGCACGTTCTCGCACATCGGGATCTCGGTGACGGACCTGGACAAGACGCTCGGGTGGTACGTGATCATGGCGCCGACCGAGATCGTCTCGGACGACTCGGCGATCGGCGTCATGTGCGACGATGTCTTAGGCGAGGGGTGGGAGCGGTTCCGGATCGCGCACCTCTCCACGGGCGACAAAATCGGCGTCGAGCTGTTCGAGTTCCGCAACGCCGAGCGGCGCGAGAACAACTTCGAGTACTGGAAGACCGGCGTCTTCCACTTCTGCGTGCAGGACCCCGACGTGGAAGGTCTGGCCGCGAAGATCGTCGCCGCGGGCGGCAAGCAACGCATGCCCGTCCGCGCGTACTACCCGGGCGAGAAGCCCTACCGCATGGTCTACTGCGAGGACCCGTTCGGGAACCTGATCGAGATCTACTCGCACAGCTACGACCTGACCTACTCGGCCGGCGCGTACCAGGGCGACACCCCCGGGTGAGCACCCGTCCCGACCCCTGCGATCCGAGCCGCGTGCGCGGCGCTCACCCGGTCCGCAGGATCTTCTCCATCTTCCTGCCCTTGGCCAGCTCGTCCACGAGCTTGTCCATGTACCGCGCCTTCCGCGTCAGCGGCGTCTCGATGTCCTCGATCCGATACCCACAGATCACCCCCGTGATCTGCGTGGCCTTCGGGTTCAGCTTCGCCTTCTTGAAGAACTCCTTGACGGTCAGCCCATCGTCCAGGCACTTTTGCAGCTGCTTGTCGGTGAAGCCCGTCAGCCACCGGACGACCTCGCGGAGCTCGGCCTCCGTCCGCCCCTTCTTCTCGACCTTCGTGATGTAGTGGGGCCAGAACGACGAGACCGGCATCTCCGCGACGCGCTTGTCATGCTCGGGTGTGGTGGTGGGCATGGCTCAGTCCTTACGATCGAAGATGGCGTCCACCTCGTGCTGCTGCGCGGCCCCCGCGCCGCCCTCGGCCTGCTGCGCCAGCGCCTGCATGAACCGCTTCGTGTCCTCCAGCGCGTTCACGTGCGGGTACGGCTCGTCGGGCACCCCGACGCCGAGGAACGCGCACAGCGGTCCCCACCCGTCTCGCGCCTCGAACACCAGCAACCGATCCGCCGGCACGCCCGCGATGACCTCGGCGCTGTGCTGCTCGAAGCGTGCGATCATGTGCTCGCGGTCGCCGAGCCGCCCGTCGAAGAGCCGCCAGATGTTCGCGTCGAGCATCGGGCCCATGGGCGATCCGGCCACTTTCGCGTTTGCGACCGGGTTCAGGATGGTCTCGTTGGCGGAGGTGAACCACTTGCCCGCGTCGCGGCGCGTGAGGATGACCTTGGCGTCGGGGTATCGCGTCATCAGCGCCCGCCAGTGGGTGCATGCGGGCCAGTCCACCGTCGCGTGGTAGCCGCTGAACGCCTCGTCCCAGAGGGCCGGGTTCGCTTCGCCCTCGCCGTTGCCGAGGCGCGTCCAGAGCGCGACGCGCTCGGGGCTGGGCAGCACCTCGCTCATGTGGTGGCAGGGCCCGAAGCCCAGACGCTCCAGCGCCAGCTTCAGCGAGGCGGTGCCCGTCCGCCCGTACCCCGCCCCGATCACACGCAACGCCATCGCCGATTCCCCCTTCCGCCCGCGACGCGGACGTGCCTCCGAGCATACCGGCTGCGCGACGATCTCCGGTACTCTCCGGCACGGATCAGCCGCGACATACGGAGCCGACCCATGCCCGCCACCCTTCCCGAGTCCGAGCCGGCCGCGGCCGACACCATCGCCGACCACTTCGATCACTTTTTCCGCACCGTGCTCGCCACGGACGAGGCGCTCGTCTCGCCGGTCTGTTTCCGGTACATCACGCGCGAGCCGCACCCGTTCGGGAACCTCGCGGTGGTGTCGCGCTCCGCGACGGCGGCGGACGTCACCCGCGACGCCGGGCCGCTGTGCGACGAGGCGTTCCCGTCGGCGATCGTGTTCGCCGACGCGGGCACCCCCGAGCAGCTGGGCGCGGCCGAGGAGCTGGGGTTTGTCCACGGCGAGCGGATGCCGCTGATGTCGGTCACGCCCGGCACGCTCGCGGCGACCGCGCTGCCCGAGGGCTACACGTGCCGAGAGGTGACGCCCGACGAGAATGACGCGTGGGCCGAGGCGGTCGCCGCGGGCTACGGGCTGCCGCTGTCGGTGGGGCATCTGTTTAGCGTGGGGCGCGCGCACGAGCGGTGCCCCGGCGCGGCCCGGTACTTCGTGGTGGAGCACGACGGGGAGATGGTGGCGACCTCGCTTGTTTACCTGCACGACGGGCTCGCGGGGATCTACGGCGTCTCGACCAGGCCGGAGCACCGGGCCAAGGGCCTGGGCGCGCACCTGACCGCCGAGCCCCTCCGGCGCGCGTGGGACGAGGGGTACACCGTCGGGCTGCTGCAGGCGTCGGAGATGGGCGCGCCTGTCTACAGGCGCATTGGGTTCAAGTCGCACGGCTCCATGGAACTGCTGGTGCGCATCCCCGAGTGAGACGTTCTCACACCGCCCCGATGACGCGCGCGATGCCGAGCGTGTCGGCGAATTGCTGGAAGCGGACGACTTTGCCGCCCTCGACCCACCAGAGGTGGGCGAGCTGTGTGCGTTGGGGTGTGCCGGTTGCCTTGTACGTCCCGAGATACCGCCCAATCGCGACGGCGACATCCCCGGCGTCGATGATCTCATCGATCTCGACGGCGAAGCCGTCCCACTCGCTGACGCATCGGGCGAAGACGCCGTTGGCGACGGCCTCGGGGCCGATGTACGGGTTGCCGTCGGCGTATGGGAAGTTCTCGGCTTCGTTCCAGACGATGTCGGGGCTGAAGCGTCCGAGCACGCCGGGCACGTCGCCGGTGGCGAAGGCCTCGTAGATCGCCCGCGCCACGTCCGCTGCTGATTCTGCCATCTCGTTGATCCCCACGGCGGTTGTTCGACCGATCGAAGGGGCCAGCGTACCAAGCGGTGGTGCATGCGGTACGCTTGGCCCATGGGTCTCAAGCCAACCACCGTTAAGGGATATCTCGACAACCTGCCGGACGACAAGCGTAAGACGCTGGCGGCGGTCCGCACGGCGATCCGGAAGTACCTGCCCGAGGGGTATAAAGAGGGATTGCAGTACGGGATGATCGGGTACTACGTGCCGCACTCGATTTATCCGCCGGGGTATCACTGCGACCCGAAGCAGCCGCTGCCGTTCATGTCGCTCGCGGCGCAGAAGAACCACCTGGCGGTGTACCTGTTCTGCCTGTATTCCGACCCGAAGGCGATGGGGAAGTTTGAGAAGGCGTGGAAGGCGACGGGCAAGAAGCTGGACATGGGCAAGTCGTGCGTGCGGTTCCGGCAGCTGAGCGATGTGCCGCTGGAGGTGCTGGGCGAGGCGATCGCGGCGGTCCCGGTCGAGAAGTTCGTCGAGACGTACGAGTCGGGGCTCGAGTCCGCGGGTGTGAAGCATCCGGGCAAGAAGGGCGAGGACGCGGCGCCTGCGAAGAAGGCTGCGGACAAGCCCGCGGCGAAGCCGTCGGCCAAGAAAGCCGCGAAGAAGACTGCGAAGAAGGCGGGCGGCGGCGGGAAGCGCGGCGGCTGAGCCGGGGGTGGTCGGCGGGGTGCGGTGCAACCACCCGGCGGGGCCGCGGTAGGTGCGCCCATGAAACGCGAGATTCTGGCGGCGTTGGTGTTCGTGGTGGCGTTGTCTGCCGGCGCGGCGGCGCAGACTGCTTCGGAAGTCGGGCCCGCGTACGTGGGCGAGATGATGGCGCGCGACATCGTGGCGATGGAGGCGCGTCTCGCGCCGGGTGTGTCGTTCGATGATCGGATGTCCACGCGCTGGGGGGGTGATGGCTGGGCCCGGTCGGACCGGGCGGGCCTGATCGCGTTGGAACACCAGTGGGGCGACGTCGCCTGGTCGAACCGCGGGGCGTGGTCGATCGCGGACGGGTGTTTCTTTCTGACGACGATGATCCTGAGCGCTCCGCCGGGCCCGGGTGTCGGGCACGTGGAGATGCCGTTCTCGACGCTGCTGCGTGTGCGCGACGGGTTGATCGTTTCGAGGCACGACTGGGGGGATTACTCGAGCGTGATCGGTGCGGAGGCGACGGGTGCGGAGGCGGGGGCCCGTGCGCGCGTGCGTGGTGTGCGCGAGCGTGTGCTCGCCGGGGTGCGCGCGGGCGATGCGGAGGCGGTGCGGCGGGAGCTCGCGGATGGCGTGTCGCTCGATCAGTACGGCGTTGATGGGGCGTTGCGTGCGGGGGCGGACCCCGTTGGCGCGCTCATGTCCGTGCGGGGCGTGCTCATCGATGAGGGCGCGATCGTGCGTCAGCAGATCGAGTCTGAGCGGTGCTCGTGGACGGTTGTCTCTTCGGGCGAGGGGGCGGGCGAGCGCGCGGTGGCGATTTCGCTGTTGATGACCGACGGGCGTGTCGTGGAGGTGCGGGTGTACGTGCTGGGCGGGCGGGTGACGGTACCATCGGTGCGTGGGGGTCCAGATCCGAGCGCTGACTCCTGACGACGCCGAGGCGTACGTCGCGATCCGTCAGGAGATGCTGCGTGCGCACCCGTGGGCGTTCGCGTCGAGCCCGGGGGACGCGGGGTCGTCCGATCCGGGGGTCGTGCGGGCGCGGCTGCGCGAGGCTGAGAACGTGATCGTCGGGGCGTGGATCGACGGCGCGCTCGCGGGCACGTGCGGCGTGGTGCGTGACAAGACGCTGAAGATGCGGCACCGGGCGTGGATCGTGGCGGTGTATGTGTCGCCTTCGGCGCGCGGGCGCGGGGTGGGGAAGGCGTTGGTCGGGGCGGCTCTGGAGATCGCGCGGTCGTGGGGCGGGGTGGAGATCGTGTCGCTCTCGGTGAGCGAGCGGGCGCCCGGGGCGCGGCGGCTGTACGAGTCGTTGGGGTTCGTGGCGTGGGGGACCGAGCCGTCGTGCATGAAGATCGGGGAGGAGACGGCGGCGGAGATCCACCTGCAGCGGCCGCTCGGCTGAGGCGTGCATCTCGGAATGATTCGTGCCTGGTGCGCTGGAAATGCGGATCTTCTCGGTCGTTGGCTGGCCCCGATCGTCGGCGGTGGCATGTTGGTGTGGGAGGAGAACCGCATGCATTGCTCAATCGCTGCGCTTGGCGCGGCCGGTATCGTCGCTGTTGTTTCGGGGGTTGCTTGGGGGGGTGTCGTCCACCGGATCACGCTTGGGGGCGAGATCACGGAGGTCGGGACGCTCGAGGGCACGCCGTTCGAGGATCAGCCGTTCGAGCTGCGCGCGTCGCAGCGGTGGTCGATCGAGGTGCTGATGGACGCGGGGGCGCCGGACGTGTTGGGGCCGGATCTGACGGCGTACGGGTCGTCGATCGTTTCTGCGAGGATCACGCTGGACGATCACGCGATGGATCTCGACTTTGGCGCGCCCGGGGGCGGGATCGTGGTCTCGAGCGACACGTCGGGGCGGGTGGTGTTTGACGCGTCGCTGATGTCGATGCTGGACGTTCGCGTGCTGGCCGAGGGGATCGGGGCGTCGCCGGCGGCGGGGCTGCCGAGCTCGCTGGACCTGTCGGGGGCGTCGCGGACGCGGTTTGCGGTGCTTGATTCGGGTGCGGCGCTGGTGGCGGGGACGTTTGACGGGTACACGTTCGAGACGCTGCCCGCGCCGGGGGCTGGGGTGACGCTCGCCGTGGGTGGGTTGCTCGCGGCGCGTCGTCGGCGGTGAGCGCGGTATCCTGCGCGGCATGATGCGAACAGCGATGGCGGTTGCGTGCGCGGCGGTCTCATTGATCGGCGTTGGGTGCGGTTCGTCCCCGCCGACGACGGTGACGTACGGCCCGACGCTTGAGGACCGGATCGGCGCGCGTGTCGATCGGTGGCATGACGCGGCGGCGCGCGGGGATTGGGCGGTGTACGAGTCGCTGATGGCGGACGACGCCGTGTTTCTGGGGACCGACAAGACGGAGCGGTGGGTCGGGCAGGAGTTTGAGGATTTCGCGCGGCCGTACTTCGACGGTCCGACGGACTACGGCGCGGGGGCGTGGACGTACGAGTCGCTGTCGCGCACGGTGGAGGTGCGTGGTGACGTCGCGTGGTGGGACGAGGTGCTGGTCAGCGCGTCGTACGGGCACTGCCGTGGGACGGGTGTGCTGGTGCGCGAGGGGCGTGACTGGAAGATCAAGCACTACGCGCTGGCGTTTCTGATCCCCAACGAGATTGCGGCGGACGTGACGCGGCAGGGGATGGAGCACGAGGCGGAGCACGTCGGGCCCGAGACCGGGTGGTGAATCGGTCCGAGAATGCGGGGGGTTGATCGTCGGGGCGGGGGTCGTCGGCGGTCTGGCTCGCGGGCGGTCCGCCGCGTGTCGATGGGATCGGTGGAGGACCCGTGCCCGCACCGATGTCCAGCCTGATGCTCGCGTCCGCGCCGACTGGCGAGGAGTCGTGGGCGTCGTTCCTGGCGAGCTTCCGGCGGACGGCGGCGGAGCAGTTTGACATGCTGCCGGTGCTTGCGTTCGTGCTGCTCGTCGTGGTGATGATCGTGCTGAACTGGAAGGTCGCCAAGCGGCTCGCGCGGCGGGCGCCGACGCGGCGTGCCGTGCCGCGCGAGGATGATCATGAGGATCGTCGCGACGAAGGGCACAGCCGGGCCGCGTGATCGGGCGGTGTGGGGCGGCACCTATCATTGGGCATGAGCCAAGACACGAACGGCGGAGACCCGGTGGTGGTGGCGCGGTACCCGACTGAGCTGGAGGCGGGGTTCGCGGCGTCCAAGCTGCGCGAGGCGGGGATCGAGTGCCGGACGGTCGGCGGGCACACGGCGGGCTTCCGGGCCGAGGCGCCCGGGCAGGTCGGTGTCATGGTGCACGAGCGCGACGTCGAGCGGGCGCGCGGGCTGCTCGCCGACGACGGGTGAGCGTTCAGTCGCGCGGTGGGGCGATGAGGCGGAGCGTGCCCGCGGTGACGGCGCCGACGGTGTTCGAGACGAGATCCCAGCCGGTGTTGACGTAGCCGCCGACGTTGGTGTCTTCGAGGACGCGTGTGGTGGCGAACTCGAGGACTTCGTTGACGGCGCCGAGGCCCATGCCCATGAGGGCCGCGGCGACGGCGAGTGAGGCGCGGACGCGGCCCGCGGCGGCGAGGATCGCGTCGTGGCAGGCGAGGGTGGCGCTGAAGAAGCCGAAGGCGTGGACGACCTGGTCGTAGCGTGGGAGGTCTGGCCAGGGGCGGAGCGCGTAGAGGACGGCGTGGGGGGAGTCGGTCTGGGCGAGGTCCGGTGGGATGGGTACGGTGCCGCCGGCCATGTGGAGGAGGCCCCAGATGGCGAGGAGCCAGAGGGTGGACGTGCGGAAGCCGAAGCGTGCGTGCATGAGAACGACGGCGATGATGAAGACGACCATCGAGCCGGCGTAGATGACGAACTCGGAGTTGCCCTGCCTGAGCGCCAAGGTGCCGGTGGCGAGCATGTAGGCGGCGACGAAGAGCGCGAGGCGCCAGGGCATGCGTCGGCCGTTGGTTTCGATCATGGGCCGAGCCTACCGGGGGGGTGTTCAGCGTGTGGGGTCGGTGGGGATCTCGGCGTCGCGGAAGCGGAGGATTTCGATGTCGCGGAGGACGTCGGAGCCGTCGCGTCCTGGGGCGAGGTCGATGACGTAGACGAGGTCGCCCTCGATCTCGACGTGGTACTGATCGACGAAGCCGCGGTAGGAGGCGGTGTCGAGGCCTTGGCCGCCGAGGATGACGTCGTCGCCGGCGAGGCCGCGGAAGTCGTTGTCGCCTGCGTTTCCGACGAGTCGGTTGTCGAGGCCGTTGCCTTCGAGGGCGGCGTCCTGGCCGCCGACGAGGGTGAGGTTCGCGATGAGGGATCGGCGTGGTGCGTGGGCGGGCTGGGCCTTGGGGTCGAGGGAGTAGGCGTCGCCGAAGCCGGGCCAGACGAGGCGTTCGCCCTGGCGGTAGGGGAGGAAGAAGGCGTGGACGAGGTCGGCGACGACGGGGTCGAGGGAGGTGAGTTCGGCGCGGGTGGTGGGTGCGTAGAAGCCGCGTGCGGGGCGGCCGGCGCCCTGCCACATGCCGTAGGAGACTTCGAGCGCGGTGGCGAGGTGGACGGCGGCGATTTGTCGGAGGGTGTAGCCGTCGAAGGCGGCGGCGTCGAGGACGCCGCGTTCGATGGCGTCGGCGGTGGCGCGTTCCATGCGTTCTGCGAAGGCGGGGAGCGCTTCGGGGATGCCGAACTCGTAGACGAGTCGGACGGCGGCGGCGAGGGCTTCGTCGGGGTTGCCCGGGACGTCGGTGCGCGGGTCGCCCTCGAGGTAGACGGTGTCGGCGAGGAGCGCCATGCCCGAGAGCTTGGTGCCGGCGAGGGTGCCGGGGCGCCACTCCGGGACGGAGGCCTGGGAGCGGAAGATCATGAGGACGGCGGGCTGGTCTGCGAGCGCCTGGGCGACGGCGCGTTTGTCTTCGCCCCAGGCGGAGCCGCGGACGGGCGCGAGGACTTCCTTGAGCGCGCTGCGGACTTGTTGGGTGACGAGGGGAGAGACGCCGCGTTGTGCGAGGATGTGGATGGGGTCGCCGTGCGCGGTGCGGACGACGGTGCCGCGCTGGAAGACGCGGAGGATGGGTTGGGCGGTGTCGGACGGCAGGTTGACGATGCCGTTAGAGGAGCGGGAGGTGTCGAGGTCGGGGATGCGCACGGGGTCGCGCCCTGCGGCGGCGGGCGCGGCGAGTGCGAGGGTGGCGAGGAGCGTCGTGATCTTGGTCATGTCGGTGTCCTGGGTTACGCCGCGCGTTGGAGCGGTCGTTTGGATTCGCTGATTGAGCCGGCGGTGGCTGCGGGCTGCTCGCGGAGCTCGGCGAGGAGGAGGGACATGCCGTGCATGAACATGCCGATGGCGACGCCGCCGATGCCGAGGATGACGAATGCGGCGGCGCCGAACTCGGTGGCGGTGATGCCTGGGATGAGGACGGCGCGGCGGGGGTTTGTGGGGTCGTAGGCGACCTCGATGGGGGTGCCGTTGGAGAACTCCTCGGCCATGGCGTCGGCGGAGCCGCCGACGCGGAGGAGCATGGAGAGGCCGCGGCCGTAGAAGGTGAGGCGGTCGCCGACGACCCAGTCGGTGCCGACCTGGTAGGTGTAGTCGAGTTCGAGGTCGTCGATGAAGGGGTTGGCGTCGGAGGCGACGACCTGGGAGTGTCGGACGTAGCCGTTGGCGCGTGGCCAGTCTGAGCTGACGGCCTGCGTGATGACGGTGTCGGTGACGTTCCAGACGACGACGGCGAGCGCGAGCGCGACGACGAGCGTGACGGCGGAACGGATGAGGCGCGTCGGATTCATGGGGTCCCTCCGGGGTGCGGGCGCACGACGCCCCGCCATCACCATCGGAAACGGCGGGGCGCGTGGGTATGGGGTTGCGGGGGACGCGGGGCAAGGGCTGCGGCGTGTGCGGGCTGGGTGAGCGGAAGGCTGGAACCGGGCCCGAGAATGTGCGAAGCTTGGGGTGCGGGGACTGGTCGGGCTCGGCGGGCACGCGCCGGGCGGGCATCACACCGGGAAGGCACGCGATGAACAGGCGAGGGTTTGCGCTGGCGGATCTGCTGGCGGTTGTTGTGGTCGTGACGGTCGGGGCGGTGCTGGCGGCGAACGCCCACGCGCCGGCTCGGGCGGAGGCGATGGGGCTCGCGTCGATGCGGAACCTGCAGGTGATCGGGCAGATCGCGTCGGTGTATCAGAACGAGCACGACGGGCTGGTGTCGGCGTACTCGTGGAAGGCGGGCGTGGACTACCAGGTGCTCGGCGAAGCCGCCCCGCGCCCCTACTCGGACGACCAAGAGGCGCACGCGGCGCAGCAGAAGGACATCCTGCGGCGGCTCACCGGGCGCGTCACGGGGGATGATGCGATCCTGAACAACAGCGTCCGGATCGCGGACCGCCGGTTCTCGCACCTGGTGCTCGCGGACTACTTCGGGTTCCCGGCGAACTCCGAGCTGTGGGCGGACCCGGCGGACCGGAACCTGCGCCAGTGGCAGCAGCATCCGCTGGATCTCGACTCGATGCCGTACGGGGAGGGGAACCCCGATGCGTCGGTGTACGACGACGACAACAACTGGGAGAAGAAGGGCGTGGTTCAGCGGTGGGCGTACGCGTCGAGCTATCAGTGGGTGCCCGATGCGTATCAGACCGGGTACGGGCCGGTGGCGGACACGCCGCACCTGTTCGCGGCTGGTGCTGCGTTCACCGAGATGGGCGGGCGGACGATCGACGAGGTCGCGTTCCCGGGTCAGAAGGTGTGGATCCACGCGGAGTTCGAGTGGCGTCCGCGGTACGACTGGGGCGCGGGTGCGTGGGTGTCGGACGGCTTGTGGGCGACGTACGGCGCGGCGCGTGCGCCGAAGCTGATGTTTGACGGGTCGGTCAACGACCTGCCCGCGTCGCGGGCGGGCTCGTCGTGGAACCCGGGGGACCCGGCGACGCCGGTGTGGCGTCAGCGGTACATCCCGCTGGACACGTTCCCGCTGCCCAACGGCGACCGGACGCGGCAGCTCGATCAGCGGTTCCGTTGGACGCGCGACGGGCTCGCGGGGATCGATTACGCCCCCTGAGCGGGGCTTGGACGGGCGGGGTTCGGCGTGTAGGCTGGCCGCATGGAGGGCACCATGCGCGCACGCCGAGGGTTCACGCTTGCCGATCTGATCGCGGTGCTGGTGGTGGTGTGCGTGGGCGGCGTGATGTTCGCCCACGCGACGACGCCGGCGAAGCGGGAGGCGATGGGGCTGGCGTCGATGCGGAATCTGCACGTGATCGGGCAGATGGCGGCGACGTACACGAACGAGTATGCGGGGGCGCTGCCGGCATACTCGTGGGAGGCGGGCGTCGAGTATCAAGTCGCGGGCGCTTTCGCTCCGAGGACGTACGCCACCCAGTCCGAGGCGCAGGCGGCGCAGCATACCGACGTGCTTCGGCGACTCACGGGACGCGTTGACGGGCCAGACAAGATCCTGAACTGGACGTCACGCCTCGCCAACCGGAGGTATTCGCATCTCGTGCTGTTGGATCACTGGGGCTTTGCTGCCAACACGGGGTTGCTTGCGTCCCCGAGCGATCGGAACCTCAAGACGTGGCAATCCGACCCACTCGACCTCTCCGAGGTGCCGGGCTCGGCGTCCCCGCCCAGCGGGTACGAGAGCGGCGGGCAGACGACGAGCACCCGTCAGCGGTGGGCGTACGGATCCAGCTACCAGATGGCCTTCGTGACCTGGATGCCCGACGAGCATCCGACTTATGGCCCGGTGCCCGACACGCCGAACTTGTTCCAAGCCTCTGGCAGTTCGGTCCGGCTCGGCGGCCGGCAGTTGCATGAGGTGGTGTTTCCTGCGGGCAAGGTGTGGATGTTCGAGGAGTTCGAGTGGCGTCCTCGGTTTGACTGGGGCTCGGGGGCGTGGGAGTCCGACGGGATCTGGGCGCCGTATGCCGCGGCGCGCTCGGGCAAGCTGATGTTTGACGGGTCGGTGCACGATCGTCCGGCTGCAGACGCCGCGTCCGCGTGGCACCCGTGGGCGTCAGGGCTCGAGCCTTGGGTCCAGCGGTATGTCCCGATCATGACGTTCCCGGCGTGGCGGGGCGATGATCGGAATCGCGAGATCGACCAGCGCTTCCGCTGGACGCGTGATGGGCTGGCGGGGATCGACTACGCGCCGTGAGGGCGGTCAGGGCTCGATGACGTAGTAGTAGCGCCCGGCGCCGGTGCCTCGCTGGAAGGAGCCGGCGTCGAGGTCGCCGTCGTCGAAGAGGGCGTCGATCTCAGTCATGGCGGCGTCGCCCGGGTCGTCGGTGGTGAAGACGACGCCGATGGCGCTGGTGAAGCCGTTGTCGTTGAACTCGGTGTCCCACTCGCCGCCGATGGGGGTGCCGTTTTCGAACTCGGAGGCGTGGATGTAGGTCTCGAGGCCGACGGGGAGGACGCCGGTGGTGCTGTCGGGGAGGTAGAGGCCGGTGCGTGCCTGGTACATCTCGGCGCCCTTGGCCATGTTGCGGAGGCTGGAGACGAAGGCGCCTTCGCGGGTCTGGCCGACGGCGTCGCCGAAGGCGGGGACGACGATCGCGGCGAGGATGCCGAGGATGACGACGACGATGAGGATCTCGACGAGGGTGAAGCCTCGGTGTTTGGGGCGTCGGCTCATGCGGCCCTCCCTGTCAGCGATGACCGTGAAGGGTCCTGAATGCGAGGGGGTGGTGCCAGCGGAATGGGACACTGGGGGGTGATGGCGGGGGGATGGCGGGGATGGGGGCGTTCTCGGACGCGGCGTCAACCGGGGGCTTGGGGGGCCCGTACCATGCGTCAGCCACCCGCCCGACGCGGCGGTGTGGATCCGAGGGCGCCGGGCTGAGGGCCCCGCCCGCACCCTTTCCCCGATAGAGGAGACGGAACCGATGAGCCTGACACCCCGTTTGTCGCTGCTGGCGTTCGCCGCGCTGATCGCGTCGCTGACCGCCGGCGCGCGAGCCCAGGACAGCGCGTCCGAGTCCGCCGAGATGGAGTCCGCCGTGCATGTTGTGATGAAGACGACCCTGGGCAACATGTACATCGCGTTGGACGCGGAGAACGCGCCGATCTCGACGGAGAACTTCCTGCGGTACGCCGACGCGGGCAAGTACGACGGCACGGTCTTCCACCGTGTGATCCCGAACTTCATGATCCAGGGCGGCGGGTTTGACGCGAGCGGCGAGCAGCGTGAGACCTTTGAGCCCATCAAGAACGAGTGGGAGAACGGGCTCAAGAACGAGCGCGGCACGATCGCGATGGCTCGGACGAACAACCCGGATTCGGCGACCGCCCAGTTCTTCATCAACGTGGTGGACAACGCGATGCTGGATGTGGCGCGGCCGCAGACGGGCGGGGCGGCGTACGCCGTGTTCGGGAAGGTCGTCGGTGGGATGGACGTCGCCGATGAGATCCGCAACGTGCCGACGACCGCGAAGCGTGGGATGCGGGACTGGCCGATCCAGGACGTGACGATCACGGAGGTCCGGCGGCTGACGGACGCGGAGGTCGCGGACCTGGAGAACCAGATCAAGCGTGACCGTGTCGCGGCGTTGGAGGCTCAGATCGAGGAGGCCCGGGCGGCGCTCGAGGCCCTCGAGGCGGAGTGCGACGAGCTGAAGGACGGCCTGAACGAGGGGTAAGGCCCGCGTTTGTCGATCGCTGAGACCCCGCGGGCACGAATGGCGCCCGCGGGGTTTGTTTTTGCGCCGAGGACGCAGGATGAAGGTCCGACAACGTGTTTTTTTGGTCGGGGGCCCGCGCGGGGGTGCCGGGTTTGGAATCGCGGGGCATCCTTTTCCGAAGAAGCCGACGAGGACGAACCCACCGATGCCCAACGACGCCGCCAACAACCCGAGTGTTCCCGACGCGACGCCGCGTGCGTGCTGCCCGACGTGCCGGAAGGGCGCGGACCGGCTGCACCGGGTGCGTGTGCGTTGGGGGCAGCCGTGGGTGGCGGCGTGTGCGTTGTGCGCGGCGCGTTTGATGGAGCGGGACGCGGCGGTGGTGTACGGGGGGCTTGTGCACCGGGGCTCGCGGCGTGTGCGGCGTCGGCAGGCGGGGTGAATCGATACTTTGTGGATGCAACGAGAAAGGCCCGAGCGACGGTGAATCGCCCGGGCCTTCTTCGGTGGTTGAGTCTGCTCGCCTGCGTCCGCCGTCGCGGTGTGATTCCAGAGCGGCCCGTCCCTGGGTTCCGCTCAACCGTCCTTGGTTGAATCTCAGGGGCCACCGACCCCGCGCTGCTGAGCTCGCTCGTTTTGGGCCGCGGCGAACCGTGCCGGGCCAATCGCCAATGCGGGGCTTTCGCCCAGCTCGGCGTCGCTCTCTCATCCCTTTGGCGCTTCCGTGCGCCGCGTCATCCGTCCGTGCGGGCGCGTCGCTGTGCGGCGAGCGAGCCCATTTGCTCGATCATCTTGTCAAAGCGCGCGTTCCAGCCCTCGCGCGGGTGAATCTCCAGTCTGTCGCCGACGCCCAGCACGATCACCTCGCGCGGGAGGTTGAGCTTTTCGATCTGCCAGGCGGGCAGGCGGACGCGGTGATTCGCGTCGAGCTCGAGGGTCTCGGTCAAGGCGAGCACGGCCTGGTCGAGGGCGATCTCGTCCTCGGCGGGGAAGAGCGAGGGGCTCTGCCGACCGGCCCGGTACAGCTCGTCGAAGGTCTGCTGGGGGTAGAGCCTCAGCGTGGCGCCCGGGAACCAAGGGACGGCCATCCAGGTGGGCCCGTCGACCGCGGGGTTCCAGCGTGCCCGGAACTTGGCCGGGAGCGCCAGACGCTGCTTCGCGTCGATAATCGCCTCGGCGTGTCCGGTGAAGGGCAAGTGGTGGGGTCCCCGTCGTGGTCATCCGTGGGATTATGTGGGCGATCATGGGTATTCGCAAGGGCTCGCCTGGGTGGATTCGGGTTCGTATCCCGATTCTTTTACGAACAGAACGGGTGGAATCCGATGTGTCTCGGGTGGAAACCTGCCATGCATCGGGACTTGGGCTTGGGCCGCACTCCTTGCGCCGGCGGATAAAAAATTTGTCATGTCCGGCGGATGTCTCGGAGTGGTCTGCGCTCGGTGCTTGAATCCGCCGAATAGAGGGGTATCGGGGAGGGCGGACCGAACTGCATGCCTGACGAGGCGTTGACCAACCAGGAGACGGCGCTGGGCACGGCGCTGCGGATGCTGCCCACGGGGCACTATCTGATGACCGCGGCGCACGACGGGCAGCGGGCGGGGGTGCGTCTGCGGAGCGTGCAGCGGTGCGCGGACGACCCGATCCTGCTGGCGGTGGCGTCTCGCAAGGGGCACGCGATCGACCCGTTGATCCGCGACAGCCGCGCGTTCGCGATTTGTCTGGTCGAGCCGGGCGATCGGCTGCTGGACCGGAACTTCCCGATCGCGCAGGCCGGGCCCGAGCCGGGCGAGGGTGACGGGGACGACCCGTTCATCGCGATCCCGACGATCGAGCTCGTGACGGGGTCGCCGATCATGACGCGGTGCGTGGCGGCGTTCGACTGCGAGGTGGTGCGGCACTTCGACCTGGAGGCCGACCACGAGCTGTTCGTGGGTCAGGTGCTGGGCGTGAAGATCTTCCGCAACGCCTGAGTCGGTTGGCTGCCTTGTCTGGGTGCTGCGGCTCGGGGTGCGAGCCGTGCGTTGTGGGCACGGGTTGCCCTTCGGGTGAACCGGTGGCACCCGATGGCGGGTTCCGTCGCGTTCAGACGCGGACGCTGAGCAGCTTGCGGACGTGGTAGGCGAGTTTGTCGTCGAAGACGCGCTCGCTGAAGCGTTCGGCGTTGCGTCTGCAGGCGCTCGGGTTGCTCGGGCAGGCGCGCGCGGCGGCGGCGATGGCGTCGGAGGTGGGGTCGTCGAAGAAGGAGCCGGTCTGGCCCTCGATGACGGAGTCGAGCGCGCCGCCCTTTCGGCGGGCGACGACGGGGCAGCCGCAGGCCTGGGCCTCGACGGCGGTGATGCCGAAGTCCTCGATCTGAGGGAAGAGCATGAGCCGTGCGCGGCGGTAGAGGTCGCGGAGGGCTTGGCCCGAGACGTGCCCGAGGAACTCGATGTCTTTCTTGCCCGAGGCGTAGCGACGCAGGGCGTCCGCCTGGGAGCCGTCGCCCGCGATCTGCAGGCGTTTGCGTGCGTGGACGGCGGCGTCGATCGCGAGGTCCACGCGTTTGTAGGGCTCGAGGGCGGTCACGATGAGCCAGTGGTCGGCGCGTTGGGATTCGTCGCCGGGCGTGAAGAAGGTGGTGCGGACGGGCGGGTGGACGACGTGGGCGTCGCGGTTGTAGGCGGCGCGGATCTCGTGGGCGGTGTGGTTCGAGTTTGCGAGGAAGGCGGTGACGTGCTCGCTCGTGCGCGCGTCCCAGCGGCGGAGGGATTCGCCGAAGAGGGCGAGCCCGGCGCGGCGGAGGGCGCTGCCCTTGGTGTATTGGCTGCGCTGCGACCAGAGGTAGCGTGCCGGGGTGTGGCAATAGCAGAGGTGCGGGATGCCCGGGGGCGTCTCGATGCCCTTGACGGCGGCCGACGACGTGCTGATGAGGAGGTCGATGGGTTGGCGCGCGTGCTCGTCGGCGAGCGTGCGGGAGAGCTCGCGGACCGCGGCGGGGTAGCGGGCGAGCAGCACGCGGCGCCAGGCGTCGGGGTGGCGGTTGAGGCGGCTGACGACCTTGGTCATCGCGTCGATCGCGGGGGTGAGGGGCTGCCCGTTGTCGAACATGGTGAACAGCGGGGCGGGGTCGTTGGTTTGGAGGGCGAGCTGGCAGACGCGGTCGAGGACGAGCTCGCCGCCGCGGAGGCCGACGAGCCAGTCGTGGGCGACGGCGACGCGTGCGTCGGGATCGATCAGGCCCGGATCGACGGCGCTGGCGGCAGCGGTGGTCGTGGTGGGGGCGGGATCTACCATCGGCGGGGGGTCGGTCTGGAGTCTGGGAGGATACGTCGTGACCAGTGAACCACAGACGCGGACGGCGGCCAACAGGCTTGGGCTGGATTATGCCGCCGAAGCGGCGCGGATGGGTCCGCCGGTTGTCCCGATCATCGACGGGCACGCGCACATCAATGGTTCTCGGGCCGCGGCGGTGTGGAAGCGGGCGGCGGAGGCGTTCGGCGTCACGCGGGTGTACTCGCAGACCCAGCTCGCCCAGGCGGCGGCGGTGCGCGGCGTGCTGGGCGACATGATCCGGTTTGTC
Organism: Phycisphaerae bacterium; assembly: GCA_030426605.1. Lineage (GTDB taxonomy): Bacteria > Planctomycetota > Phycisphaerae > Phycisphaerales > UBA1924 > BQJQ01. The sequence continues at coordinate 17,263 of JAUHXM010000030.1, forward strand.
GCGATCCCGGAGTACATGGCGGAAGATCGGCTGCACGCGCAAACGCGGGGGTTCTACGAGAACCTGGAGCCGTGGTATCACGAGTTCGGCGCGCGGATGCTGAAGTTCTGGAACGCGCCGCGGATGCGGGACTTCGTGGAGGAGTCGGGCGGCGACGCGGCGGAGATGTCGCGGTTCGACTCGGAGTGGCGGCTGAAGATCGCCCTCCGCGCGAAAGAGCTCGGCATGAACCTGATGGTGCACGTCGCGGACCCGGACACGTGGTTCGCGACGAAGTACGCCGACGCGGGGCGGTACGGGACGAAGCGGTTCCAGTACGAGTCGCTGCATCGTCTCTTGGAGCAGACGGGGATGCGGTGCCTCGCGGCGCACATGGGGGGGTGGCCCGAGGATCTGGGGTTCCTGCGCGAGCTGCTCGCGCGGCACCCGCGGATGGTGCTGGACACGAGCGCGACGAAGTGGATGATCCGCGAGCTGAGCAAGCACCCGCGCGCCGAGTTGCTGGCGTTTCTCGAAGAGCACGCCGGGCGGATCATTTTCGGGTCGGACATCGTGACGCACGACGACCACCTGATGGCGACGGACCCGGACGACCCGAAGTTCGGCGCGACGCTGGCGAACTCGGAAGCGGAGGCGTTCGACCTGTACGCGTCGCGGTACTGGGCGCTGCGGACGATGCTCGAGACCGACTACGACGGCGAGAGCGCGATCGCGGACCCGGACCTTGCGATGGTGGACCCGGAGCACCACGACGGGATGAGTGCGCCGAAGCTCAGCGGGAAGGCGCTGCCGGGCGAGGTGCTCAGCGTGCTGTACCGCGGGGCGGCGGAGGGGTCGTTGGAGAAGTGGTACGAATCTTGATACCATCGGGTCTCTGGCTTGGAAGGAAGGACCGTCGCAAGGAATTGAACATCTTGCCGCCGTTCCGGCGGCACTTAGCAGGACGTTTATGCCATATGCGCTCGCTGGGTGCATCGACGTCGGGTTCACGGTGTATCGACCGATGATCCCTGCGTGCGAAATGCGACAATGAATGACGGTCCTCCTTCCAACGCCATGTCACTGTCGCATAGACTGACAAAGAGCGCCGAAGAGTTGAAGATTGCATTTCGTAGTCTTCAGACAGTTGCCGATGTCGCGGCCATGCTGGAAGTGCGCGAGACCCAGCTGACACACGCAATCTGGCGCTCCCCGGAATCCAGTAGATACACGACTTGGTCGGTAAAGAAACGCCGTGGAGGGCATCGAGAGATTGCCGCGCCATGTCGCACACTCAAGATTCTACAATCGAAGCTTGCTGTGATTTTCGAGCTGGTAGCGCAGCGCCGTTCTGTCTCGCACGGATTTACGTCGGGCAAGAGCATCGTGACGAACGCGCGCGTTCACGTGAGAGCTCGATGGATACTCAATGTGGATCTAGAAGATTTTTTTCCGACCATTCACTTTGGGCGTGTTCGTGGAATGCTGATGGCAAAGCCGTATCAGATAGGAGAGCGCGCGGCGACGGCGATTGCACAACTATGCTGTTTTCAACAAGAGCTGCCCCAAGGCGCCCCAACTTCGCCAATTGTTTCAAACATGATCTGTGCGAAGCTCGACGGCGAGCTCCGGCGATTAGCTAAGACACACGGTTGTCGATACTCGCGATATGTAGACGACATCACCTTTTCGACATGGGCCGTCGAGTTCCCCAAGGAACTGGCGGAGACAGTTGGTTCTGGGTCTCAAGCGGTTGTCGGGCCTGCTCTAAACGGGATCGTTCAGTCCAACGGGTTTAGGGTGAACTCGAACAAAGTGCGGCTACAGGGTCGCACGGAACGTCAGGTGGTGACTGGCCTGACTGTCAATCGAAGACCAAATGTCCGCAAGAAATACGTGAGCCAGTTGCGATCCATGATTCATGCGTGGGAGCGATTTGGGTACGAGGCAGCCCAAGACGAGTTCTTGGAAAAATATGACACGAAGCATCGCCCGGCTGGCTCGACAGAGGATGTCTTTCGCCTCGTTGTGCAGGGAAAATTAGCGTTCCTGAAGCAGGTACGCGGCCCGGATGACAGGCGGTACTTGGCGCTGAGGCGCCGTGTGAACGTCTTGCTCGGTGTGGTTGAATCGCAGCACCAGGAAGGTCTGAATATGGAGTTTGATACGTTCATCTGCCATGCGAGCGAAGACAAAGCGCGTGTTGTGAAGCCATTGGTGAAAGCCTTTACTGATGCGGGAATACGAGTTTGGATTGATGAGGAAGAAATCGGGTGGGGTGACGGCATCACAGCACAGGTGAACCGTGGGTTGGCCAAATCAAAGTTTGTGGTGCTCGTACTCAGTAGTAGTTTTCTTAAGAAACAATGGCCTCAAAAAGAGATGAATGCAGTGATGAATCAGGAGATCTCGGGTGGGGTGCTGCGAGCGTTGCCGCTTATGGCTGATGGCGGGAACGTGAAGGAACAAGTGAAAGCCCAATACCCCCTTCTCGCCGACAAGCTCCACATGGAGTGGGATCCTGCCGACTCTGGGAGAATCGTCTCAGCGTTGAAGCGCCAACTGAATAAAACCAGCCAATAGGCGACCGTCTGCTTTTCTGATCACAACTCCGGCGTCCGATCCAGCACCGGCTCGGCGAACCGCGCGAGCGCTTGCGCCCGCGTGCGGATGTCCGCGGCGGTCTCGTCGTCGCGCTTCGCCTTAAAGCGGAGGGTCAGCTCGCTCGGGCCAAGGAGGTCGCGGAAGCGGTCGGTGGCGCGGGTGAGGCGCATGGTGGCGCCCTTGACGCCGCCGGCGAAGGTGTCGGATCCGGGGGACCAGCCGGGCTGGAGGAAGCCGGCGCCGTCGTAGATGCCGATCTCGCCGCGGGCGAGGATGATGTAGCGGACGGTGGCGCTGGCGGCGGTCGCCTCGATGGGCGTGCGTCCGGGCTTGGGGCGGACGAACATGCGGAGGTGGACGATCTGGCCCTCGACCTCGCCCCAGGCGCCGCCGGGCTCGAAGAGCTTGGCGAGGTCTTCGTCTGAGAGGTCGGTGAGGTAGACGTCGGCGGTGTTCGCGTCGTCGTGCGTGTAGGCCTGGGTGTCGAACTCGGGGGTGAGCTTGACGGGGGCGGAGACGGAGAGCACCTCGCCCTTGCCCGAGGATCCGAACCCGCCGATGGTGCAGGCGGGCAGGAGCGTCAGCGGGAGCAGGGCGAGGGCGGCGATGGCATTGCGGGCGGTCATGGCGGCACGATACCGCGTGCGGCGATCCCACGCGGGTTTGCGGAACTTCGTTGGGGATTCGTGCGGACCGGGTATGCTGGGAGTGGGCACAACGGTCATGGCATCGTGGGGGCGGCCGACTCGACGAGTCAGGAGGCGCAGCGATGGTGACGTACCGGGGGAGACTGGCGGTGTTGGTGGGGATGACCCTCGCGGGCGCGGCGGGTGCGCAGACGCAGACCGATCCCGCGCTCGATCCGAACTACCAGCCCGATCCAGCGGCGACGGACGGGTCGCAGACGGCGCCGGCGAGTCCGGGTGGGACATCGGGCGGGCAGCAGGCGCCCGCGGTGGTGACGCCGCAGACGGGGGCGCCGCAGACTGGGACGACGAGTCCTGGCGCGACGCAGGGTTCGCCCGGGGTGCACCCGGCGACGGTGACGACGCCGGTCGATCCGCAGGATCAGGTGCTGGTGGCGCCGCCGCCGGGGTGGCAGCTGGCGCGTCCGGTGTATTTGAACGGGGCGTTGTATTACGCGGTGCACGACGCGGACGCGTACCTCGCGCAGGCGGGGTGGCGGTTCACGCCGGTGGTGCATTACAAGACGCAGACGGGGTTCCGGTTTGACTTGATCCGGGTGCCGCCGAGCCGGGCGGGCGCGACGCGTTCGACGATCGCGCGGAACGGGTCGGGCATCGCGATCGACACGGGGGTCGGCGTGCGGACGGGCATCGGGCGCGGCATCGACCCGTGGGTGTGGGGGACGCGGTACGTCTCCAACCGGGGTGGTCGGTATGTGGGTCCGATCGACGGGCAGCTGAGCCCGGGGTACGCGCCGCCGATTCCCGAGCCGGAGCCGGTGGTGCTGACGCTCGAGGAGCGGGCGGGGCTGGAGCTTGGCTACGGCGACGCGGAGCGCGCGATCGCGCTGTACCGCGAACATCTCGAAGCGGACCCGGAGGACATGGGCGCGGTGCGCGGGCTGGGCGTGGCGCTGCTCGCGGCGGACCGCCCGGAGGATGCGATCGCAACGATCCGGTACGCGTACGTGACGGACCCGAGCCTGGCGAACGACCCGATGGGGACGTGGATCGGGGGGGACGATGTGCGGGAAGTTCGGGCGTTGGTGAACCGCGCGGTGCGGCATGCGAACAGGGTGGAGTCGGCGTCGGCGTGGCTGACGGTCGCGGTGCTGATGCAGGCGGAGGGGCGCGTGGGTCCGGGCGAGAAGATGCTCGAACGCGCCGCCGAGCTCGGGCTGGACCTGGAGGTCGCCCGGGCGATGCGCGGGGCGCTGACCCGGCGGTGAGCGCTGGCCGGGGGCTTAGGACAAGAAGGAAGGACCGGTCATGCGACTGATCGTGGCGGTGGTGCTGGCGGTGTGCGCGATGCAGGCGAGCGGGCAGACGGACCCGAATTTGAAGCCGTGGAACACGCCCGAGGGCGAGCGTGCGCGCCCCGCGGGGGGCGAGGGCTGGCAGATTCACCGCGAGGAGTGCATCCAGGGTCGGCTGTTCCTGGTGGTGGACGACGCGGCGGCGTACGTCGAGCAGATGGGGTGGGACCCCGCGGTCATCCGGGTCTACCCGAGTTCGCAGTCCGGGCTGAGCAAGGACCTGATCCTGAAGCCGGGACCCGACGGGACGTACCGGACGCGTCGGTCGTCGCGGCATTGTCGGCCGGCGCCGAGGCATGTTGTTCGTTCGGAGGGGCGTACGACGAAGCTCGAGATCCGGTACTCGTTCAACCCGCACACGCGGCGGTTGGAGCTCGAATCGGTGAAGAACCTGAGCACGAGCGGCGTCCGGACGCACCGGACGGATACCTCGGGGCCGCCGATCGATGGGCAGTACGTGCCGGGATACACGGAGGAAACGGTTGAGACGGTGGACGCCGAGGGGAACCCGATCTCGGACGTGCCGGCGTTGTCGATCATCGAACTCGCCCGCGCGGAGCTGGGCGTGGGCGACCCCGTGCAGGCGGCGATCCTCTACCGGGGGCATCTGGAGTTGGACCCGGAGGACGCCCGGGCCCGGCGGGAGTTGGGGATCGCGTTGCTCAAGACCCGGGCGTGGGAGGAGGGGGTCGCGGAGATCCTCAGGGCGTATTCCGGCGACCCGGCGATGGCGGCGGATCCGCTCGGGGCGTGGGTCGTCGGTGAGAGCGATGCCGCGATGGGCAAACTCCGCGGCGACGTCGCCCGGTTCGCCGGGCGGGTGGATTCGGCGGCGGGGTGGCTGACGGTCGCGGTGCTGCTGCAGACCCAGGGCGACGGCCCGGCGGCGCTCCGGGTGCTGGAGAAGGCCGACGCGGCGGGGCTCGACCCGGCGGTGGGGCGGGCGCTGCGGGAGGCCCTCGAAACCCCCTGAACAGGCGGTGTGGCGGGGGTCTGGCTCGGGGTAAATCTCGGGGTGTGGGCTATTTCCTCAAGCACATCTGAGGTCTAGAGTTGCGGCCCGTCCCAGCGTGGGATGGGGCACAACGTGAACCGATTGAACCACCCTTGGTCCGGCGTCTGGCCGCGCTGGGATTGCTGGGGGTGGGAGGTGGAGACCGGATGGCCAAGAAAGAAATCATTGACCAGTTCAAGATCATGGCCCCGGGTGGGCAGGCGACGCCTGCGCCGCCCTTGGGTCCTGTTCTTGGTGCCAAGGGTGTGAACCCGGGGCAGTTCATCCAGCAGTTCAACGCGGCGACGGGCGCGCTCAACGGCAAGGTCGTTGGGTGCGTGGTGACCGTGTACAACGACCGCAGCTTCGAGTTCGAGATCAAGTCGAGCCCGGCGAGCGTGCTGATCAAGGAAGCCGCGGGGATCGAGAAGGGCTCGGGCGTGCCGCACACGGAGAAGGTGGGCAAGATCACCAAGGACCAGGTGCGGAAGATCGCGGAAGAGAAGATGGCGGACTTGAACTCGGGCTCGGTCGAGAGCGCGATGCTGGTCATTGAAGGAACCGCGCGCTCGATGGGCGTGACGGTGGAGGGCTGACGTCATGGCGAAGCTGAGCAAGCGGGCCCGGGCGAACGCCGAGAAGGCCCCGAAGGATGCGATGGAGCCGGTCGCGGCGTTCCAGACGCTCAAGGCGTTCAAGGCGCCGAAGTTCGACCAGTCGGTCGAGGTCGTGATGCACCTGGGCATCGACACCAAGCACGCGGACCAGCAGATCCGCGGTTCGGTGAGCCTTCCCAAGGGCATCGGCAAGGCGAAGAAGGTCATCGCGTTCTGCCAGCCCGACGTGGTGGCGAAGGCGAAGGAAGCCGGCGCGGTCGAGGCGGGCGGCGAGGACCTGGTGCAGAAGATCGAGGGCGGTTGGTTCGACTTTGATGTCGCGATCGCGTCGCCCGACATGATGCGGGTGCTGTCGAAGCTGGGCAAGGTGCTCGGTCCGAAGGGGCTGATGCCCTCGCCCAAGAACGGGACGGTGACGCCGAAGGTCGCCGAGGCCGTGGGCGAGTTCGCGGCCGGCAAGGTGGAGTACCGTGCCGACAAGGGCGGGAACATCCACGCGATCATCGGGAAGATGAGCTTCGACCCGGCGGACCTCGCGGAGAACTTCGAGCACTTCGTCGGGACGATCGAGAAGCAGCGTCCGACGTCCGTGAAGGGCGAGTACGTGAAGAGCGTGACGGTGAGCGGCACCATGACCCCCGGCGTGCGGATCGCCCGCGCGGCATCGGTCGAGAGCTGAGGAGCATCCCATGTCCAAGGCAGTCAAAGAATTCATGATGCAGGACTACCGGGATCGCCTGGGCGACCTGGATGACGCGATCGTCGTGTCGCTGCGTGGGATCGACGCGAACTCGAACAACACGATCCGCAACAACCTTCGCAAGAAGGACATCCGCGTGTCGATCGTCCGCAACAAGCTGTTTGCGCAGACGTTCGCGGACACGAAGCTCGGCGAGCTCAGCCCGGTGCTGACCGGCGCAAACGCGCTGGCGTACGGCGCCGAGTCGGTCGTCGAGGTGGCGCGCGAGTTCGTGGATCTGCTCAAGAAGTTCCCCGACATCGAGCTCAAGGGCGCGGTGCTGGACGGGGAGCTCTACGCGGGGTCCGAGGGCGTCGAGCGGTTGAGCAAGTTCCCGACCCGCGACGAGGCGATCGCCCAGGACGTGGCGTTGATCCTTGGCCCGGGGCGGAAGCTCGTGGGCGCCGTGAAGGGCCCGGGCTCGAACCTCGTCGGGATCGTCAAGGCGATCGAGAAGAAGCTCGAGGACGGCGAGACGATCAGCAAGGTCGGGTAACGACAGCATTCATCCGCCCGCCGGAGCGCGGGCGGTTCGGCGCCACGGTTGGTGCACCACAGACAACCCGTGATCGTCCGACTGGCCCCTGAAGCGCACAGGCGTGGGGGGTTAAAGAGCCGAGCGGTTCGGCCCCTCTCGGACGAGCGAGTGAGCCCGAGGTTGATGCCCGGGCACAGAGACAGGAGTTGGACCATGTCCGACGAAGCGACCAAGACATTCGACGCGAAGATCTCCAAGCTCGGCGACGAGCTGGCCGGGCTGACCCTGAAGGAAGCCGTGGACCTCGGGGATTACATGAAGGAGACCTACGGCATCGAGGCTGCGGCCGGCGGTGGCGTGATCATGGCGGCGGGCGGCGGCGACGCCGGCGGTGCCGCGGAAGAGGAGAAGTCCTCGTTCGACGTCGTGCTGAAGGGCGACGGCGGGAACAAGATCCAGGTCATCAAGGCCGTCCGCGAGATCACCGGGCTCGGGCTTAAGGAAGCCAAGGAGCTTGTGGAGTCCAAGGGCAAGGTCAAGGAAGGCGTCGCGAAGGAAGAGGCCGAGGACGTCAAGAAGAAGCTCGAAGAGGCCGGCGCCGAGGTCGAGCTCGCCTGATTTCTCTAAGTGTTTGGAAAATAAGAGGTTCCCGAGAAATCGGGGGCCTCTTTTTGCCCGTTGGACGCGGGGACGGCGGGTTGCCTAGGATATTGGCACGGGAATTGAGCGGCGCTGAGGTTGCATGACGCAAATTGGCCGAAGGTCCACATCACTGTTGACCGGGGCTTGCGTGCCCAGTATGGGCGGGCGAGCGCTGAGTGCAGCGATGGTGCGCGCATTCGGTGGTCGGATCGGCACGCCGCGGGGCGGTTCATCAAACATTCGCACGCTTGATGCGACGACTGTTGGTCGTCGGCGTTGAGGGTGCATCACTGCGCGAGGTAGGGAATGGCTCAGAGGACGCTGCGCGACCAGGCCCGGGAGCGGACGGTTCGCAACTTCGTGAAGCGCGGGGACGCGTTGGACGTGCCGGACCTGACCGAGGTTCAGCGGCGCGCGTACGACCGGTTCCTTCAGCACGGGAAGGCGCACGACAGCCGCGACGTCGAGATCGGTCTCGAGTCGCTGATGCGCGAGGTGTTCCCGATCGAGTCGTACGACGAGACGATGAAGCTCGAGTACCTGTGGTACGAGCTGGACGAGCCGCGGTACACGCCCGACGAGTGCCGCGAGCTTCGGCTGACGTACGCGCGCCCGTTCAAGCTTTGCCTGCGTCTGCAGCGTGAGACGCACGGGGATTTGCCCGAGGAGGAGATCTACCTCGGGGAGTTCCCGATCATGATGGGCGGCGGCGAGTTCATCGTGAACGGTGCCGAGCGCGTGATCGTGAACCAGCTGCACCGCTCGCCCGGTGTGGACTTCTCGATCGTCTCGAGCGAGGGCGACCGCCCGCTGCACTCGGCGCGGATCATCCCGGAGCGCGGCAGCTGGATCGAGCTCGAGGTGACCAAGAAAGACGTGCTGGCGATGCGGATCGACCAGTCCACGAAGCTCGCGGCGACGACGTTCCTGCGGTGCCTCGATGAGTCGGTCGCCTCGACGGACGCCGTGATCTCCCTCTTCTACGAGGTGACGGAGATCAAGCCCGCGGACGTGCACGAGGAGGACTGGGCGGCCGAGTCGATCATCGACACGGAGACGGGCGAGGAGCTCGTCCACGTCGGGTGCCAGATCGGTGAGGAGAGCGCCGAGGCGATCCGCAACAGCTCGCTGAAGAAGCTGCGCGTGATCCAGAACCCGTCGGACTCGCTGATCCTGAACACGATCGCGGAAGAGAAGCTCGAGCAGTTCGACGAGGTGCCGGGCGTCGAGAGCGATTACGAGCGGGCGTTGCTGAAGGTGTACACGCGTCTGCGTCCGGGCAACCCGCCGCAGGTGGAGAAGGCGCGTCAGCTCTTCCACGAGAAGTTCTTCGACGACAACCGGTACCGCCTGGGCAAGGTCGGGCGGTTCCGCATCAACCGCAAGTTCGACATGGACACGCCGGATGACCTGATGTTCATCACGGGCGAGGACTTCCTGCGCGTCGTGCAGTACATGCTCGACCTGCGGTCGAACCGCGTGGACCCGGACACGGGCCGGCCCGTGGCGCAGGTGGACGACATCGACCACCTGGGCAACCGGCGTCTGCGGACGCTCGACGAGCTGGCGGTGGACGAGATCCGCAAGGGCCTGCTGAAGCTTCGTCGCACGGTGCAGGAGCGCATGAGCGTGAAGGACCCGGAGGAGGTCACGAAGATCGCGGACCTGGTGAACTCCAAATCCATCAGCAGCGCGATCGACTTCTTCTTCGGGCGCTCTGAGCTGTCGCAGGTGGTGGACCAGACGAACCCGCTGAGCACGCTGGTGCACGAGCGCCGTCTTTCGGCGCTCGGGCCGGGCGGTCTGAACCGCAAGCGCGCGGGGTTCGAGGTGCGCGACGTGCACATCTCGCACTACGGGCGTGTGTGCCCGATCGAGACGCCGGAAGGCACGAACATCGGTCTGATCGTGTCGCTGGGGATTTTCTCGAGCGTCGATGAGTTCGGGTTCCTGCGGACGCCGTACCGCGAGGTGAAGAAGGGCAAGCCGACGGGCGAGATCGTGCAGCTGCGCGCCGACGAGGAGATCCGTTCGGTGCTGGCGCCGATGGACGCGATGAACCCGGACGGGCACATCCCGGACGGGATGGTGCTGGCGCGTGTGGACGGCGAGCTGACGGAGGTGCACTCGGACGAGGTCCAGTACATGGACGTGTCGCCCCGGCAGATCGTGGGCATCTCGGCGTCGCTGATCCCGTTCCTCGAGCACGACGACGCGAACCGTGCGCTGATGGGCTCGAACATGCAGCGTCAGGCGGTGCCGCTGGTCAAGGTCGATCCGCCGTGCGTGGGCACGGGCATGGAGTGGTCGGTCGGGATGAACTCGGGCATGATCGTCAAGGCGAGGCGTGCCGGGACGGTGACGGCGTCGGACGCGCGCCGGATCGTGATCGACAACGCGGACGAGTATGTGCTGCGGAAGTTTGTCGGTCTGAACGAGCGGACCTGCCAGAACCAGAAGCCGATCGTGAAGGTCGGGCAGAAGGTGCAGGCGGGCGAGGTGATCGCGGACGGCGCTTCGACGCAGAAGGGTCAGCTCGCGATCGGCAAGAACGCGCTGGTCGCGTTCAACACGTTCGACGGGTACAACTTCGAGGACGCGATCGTGATCTCGGAGCGTCTCGTGAAGGACGACGCGTTCACGAGCATCCACATCGACTCGTTCGACGTGGAGGTCCGCGAGACGAAGCTCGGGCGTGAGGAGTTCACGCGCGACATCCCGAACGTCAGCGAGAAGATGCTGCGCAACCTCGATGAGGCGGGCGTGATCCGCGTCGGGGCCCGTGTGGGCCCGGGCGACATCCTGGTCGGCAAGGTCAGCCCCAAGAGCAAGACCGAGCTGACGCCGGAAGAGAAGCTGCTGCACGCGATCTTCGGGCGCGCCGGCGAGGACGTGAAGAACGACTCGCTGGAGGTTCCGTCCGGTGTCGATGGCATCGTGATCGGTGCCAAGAAGTTCTCGCGCCGGGCGCACATGTCCGACTCGCAGAAGAAGGAGCTGAAGCAGCAGATCGAGGCGTACGAGGCGGAGCAGGACGCCGAGGCGATCAAGCTCTTCAAGGAGATGTGCGACGCGATCAACGCGGCGACGGGCACCGAGATGGTGGACCCGATGACGCGTCAGAAGGTCGGTGCGTCGGACATCCCCGAGGTCATCCTCGAGCAGATCAAGACCTTCAACGAGAAGTGGATCAAGGGCTCGAAGGAGACGAAGGAAACCGCCGAGACGATCAAGAACCAGTTCTGGCCGCGCATCGAGGCGGTCGAGGTCGAGAAGCAGCGTCGCGTGGCGCACATGAAGCGCGGCGACGAGCTGCCATCGGGCGTGCTCGAGATGGTCAAGGTCTACGTCGCGACCAAGCGCACGCTGAGCGCGGGCGACAAGATGGCGGGCCGTCACGGGAACAAGGGCGTGATCGCCCGCGTGGTGCCGGAAGAGGACATGCCGTTCATGGACGACGGCACGCCCGTGGACGTGATGCTGAACCCGCTGGGCGTGCCCAGCCGCATGAACGTCGGGCAGATCCTCGAGACCCACCTCGGGTGGGCGGCGCAGGTGCTGGGCTTCCAGGCCATCACGCCGGTCTTCGACGGGTGCACGGAGGACGAGATCCACGCGGCGGTCGCCGAGGCGAACGAGCACTGCAAGAAGCGGTGGGCCGAGTGCGAGGAGAAGGGCGAGTGGCCGCACCCGCGCGAGCTGCTGGCCGAGATGCCCGCGGGCGGCAAGATCCAGCTGTACGACGGCCGCACGGGCGAGCCGTTCAACCAGCGGACGACCGTCGGGTTCATGTACCTGCTCAAGCTGCACCACCTCGTGGATGACAAGATCCACGCGCGTGCGACGGGCCCGTACTCGCTGATCACGCAGCAGCCGCTCGGCGGCAAGGCCCGCACGGGCGGGCAGCGGTTCGGCGAGATGGAGGTCTGGGCGCTCGAGGCGTACGGGGCGGCGTACATCCTGCAGGAGCTGCTGACCGTCAAGTCGGACGACGTCGAGGGCCGCACCAAGATCTACGAGTCGATGGTGCGTGGCACCAACGTGCTCGAGGCGGGGATGCCCGTGGCGTTCGACGTGCTGTGCAACGAGCTCAAGGGGCTCGGGATGAACATCACGATGGAGAAGAAGCAGCTGGAAGGCGGCAGTCTTCTCTGATTCGTGATTGGTTGAAACTCACGGCCCGCACCCTTGGGTGCGGATCGCAAGACAGAACAAACCTCCGGTTCGATGCGGTGAACCGAGGAAGGTGAGAGCTCATGGCTGAGAGCGTGTACGAGCGGGTCAACGATTTCACAGCGGTCAAGGTGACGCTCGCGTCGCCCAACGACATCCGCGCGTGGTCGTACGGCGAGGTCAAGAAGCCCGAGACCATCAACTACCGCACCTACCGGCCCGAGAAGGACGGTCTGTTCTGCGAGCGGATCTTCGGGCCCGAGCGCGACTACGAGTGCGCGTGCGGCAAGTACCGTGGGACGAAGTACAAGGGCATCATCTGCGACCGGTGCGGCGTGAAGGTGACGCACAGCCGCGTGCGGCGCAAGCGGATGGGCCACATCAACATGGCCGCCCCGATCGTTCACATCTGGTTCTTCAAGTCGATGCCGTCTCGACTTGGAACGCTGCTCGGGATGAAGACCTCTGATCTCGAGAAGATCATCTATTACCAGGACTACGTCGTCACCAAGCCGGGCGACACCGAGCTGAAGTTCAAGCAGGTGCTGACCGAGGACGAGTACCGCGCGGCGGTCGAGCAGTACGGCAACGAGTTCACGGCGCTCATGGGCGCGGACTCGATCCGCACGCTGATCGAGATGCTGGATCTGGACGCCGAGGCCGAGGAGATCCGGGCGGATCTGAAGGCGACGCGCTCGAAGCAGAAGACGAAGGACCTCGCCAAGCGGCTGAAGCTGGTCGAATCGGTGCGGCACTCCGAGAACGACGCGGCGTGGCTGGTGATGGACGTGATCCCCGTGATCCCGCCGGACCTGCGCCCACTGGTGCTCCTGGAGAGCGGCAACTTCGCGACGAGCGACCTCAACGAGCTTTACCGGCGCATCATCAACCGCAACAACCGCCTGAAGAAGCTGATGGATCTCAACGCCCCCGAGGTCATCATCCGCAACGAGAAGCGGATGCTGCAGCAGGCGGTCGATGCGCTGTTTGACAACAACCGCTGCCGGCGTCCGGTGGTGGGGTCGTCCAACCGGGCGCTGAAGTCGCTGACGGACATGATCAAGGGCAAGCAGGGGCGGTTCCGCGAGAACCTGCTCGGCAAGCGTGTCGACTACTCGGCGCGTTCCGTGATCG
>JAUHXM010000138.1 GCA_030426605.1 Phycisphaerae bacterium
ACCGCGAGGCCCGGCCCCGGGAACGGGTGCCGCCAGATGATCGACTCGGGCAGCCCGAGCACCTGGCCCAACCGCCGCACCTCGTCCTTGAACAGCTCACGCAGCGGCTCGACGAGCTCGAACCCGAGGTCCTCGGGCAACCCGCCCACGTTGTGGTGCAGCTTGATGTTCGCGCTGATGCCTGCGTGCCCGTGCCCGGACTCGATCACGTCCGGGTAGAGCGTGCCCTGCGCCAGGAACCGAGCGTCCTCGATCTCGTGCGCGGCGTCCTTGAACACCTCGATGAACCGGTGCCCGATCCGCCGGCGCTTCTCCTGCGGGTCACTGATGCCCGCGAGGTCACCAAGGAAATCCGCCTCGGCGTCCGCGATGCGGAGATCGACCTGGAAGTGGTCGCGGAACGTGTGCTCGACAAGCTCCCGCTCGTTCATCCGCAGCAGCCCGTTGTCCACGAACACGCACGTCAGCCGGTCCCCGATCGCCTTGTGCAAGAGCGCCGCCACGACCGACGAATCCACACCCCCCGACAGCCCGCAGATCACCCGCGCGTCGCCCACGCGCTCGCGGATGCGCTCGCACTCCGTCTCGGCGAAGTCCGCCATCTTCCACGTGCCGCCGCACCCGCAGACCTCGTACAGGAAGTTGCGGAACAGGTCCACGCCGTGCGGCGTGTGCGTCACCTCGGGGTGGAACTGCACCCCGAAGAATCGGCGCGCGGGGTCCTTGGACCGCACCGCGGCGTAGTCGCATGTCTCCGTCGCCGCGACCGGTTCGAGCGCCGCGTCCGCAAGATGATCGATCTGGTCGCCGTGCGACATCCAGACCTGCGTCGCCTCGGGGATCGCGTCGAACATCCGGTCGGGCACCGTGATCCGCGCCTGGGCGCGCCCGAACTCGCGCTTGGGCGACGCCTGCACCCGCGCGCCCAGGAGGTGCGCCGCGAGCTGCATCCCGTAGCAGATGCCCAGCACCGGGATCCCCATGTCCAGGATCGCCGGATCCATGGTGGGGGCCCCCTCCGCGTGCACGCTCGCGGGCCCGCCCGACAAGACGATCCCACGCGGGTTCATCGCCCTGAGCTTCTCCGGCGTCACGCTCGGCGCGAGCAGCACCGAGAAGACACCCGCCTCGCGCAAACGCCGGCAGATGAGCTGGGCCGTCTGAGACCCAAAGTCGATCACGGGCACGACCTGCGTGTGCGGGTCGGCACTCTGGGATGGCTGGGTCGTGACGGTCGTGTCGGTCATACGCGGGTCCGTCCTCGTGAAGGGCTCGTCGGGCGGCACGAAACCGAGAATGGGGAGAATAGGACCCCACGAAGCCGAATCATGGGGTGTGGATCCGCCAACCGCGACGTTCTGGCGCATCCCGTTTGTTAGCACCTCCTTACGCGAGGGCCCGATCCGGGCCGCTACACTCGCTGCTTGTCGGAACCCATGCGGATGACCCGGACGAATGTTGTCATCGTGCCCTGCCTGCTCGCCCTGAGCGGGTGCCTGCCCACGCAGAAGGCGGGGTTCGACGCGCCCGCGCCCAACAAACGCCTGGACGCGATCGTCGGTGCCGCCAACGCGACGGACGAGCAGACCCTCGCGGGCCTGATCGGGCAGCTCGAGAGCACCGACCCCGCCGCCCGCTTGCTCGCGATCCAGGCGCTGGAGCGTCGGACGGGCGAGACGATGGGGTACCAGCACGCCGCGCCCGTGTGGGAGCGCCGGGCGGCGGTGAACCGATGGAACCAGTACGCCGAAGGGCTCGGGCAGACAGAGCTCACCTCGGGGAGCGACGCCCCATGACGCCACCCAACGCACACGGCCGCCCGCACATCCGGGTCGAGCTGCTCAGCAACCCGATCTACCTGAGCGGCGCGCGCGAGCTCGTCGGCACGGTCGCCAAACGCCTCGGGTTCGACGACCTGGACTGCTCGAAAATCGCGCTCGCGGTGGACGAGGCGCTGTGCAATGTCATCCGCCACGGGTATGGCCGGGCCTTGGACCGCCCGATCTGGATCTCGATCTGGCCCGTCGAGCACGACGGTGCCGCCGAGGGCATCCGCATCGCGATCGAGGACGAGGCCAAGCAGGTCGATCCGGAACAGATGCAGGGCCGCGCCCTCACGGACATCAAGCCCGGCGGGCTCGGCGTCCACATCATCCGCGAGGTGATGGACGAGGCGACCTACGAGAAGCGAGAGGGCGGCGTCGGCATGCGCCTCACCCTGGTCAAAAAAGCACCCCGCCCGACCGAGCCCGGGGTCATCACGGAGGCGGCGTCGAGGGCGGTCCAGAGCACCCGCCCGCAAGCCCGCTAGAGTGGTGGCAATGGGAGATACAGAAATCGTCAGCGTGAACACCGAGGCCCACCAGGGCGCGGTCCTCGTCTCGCCCCAGGGCGACGTCGACATGAGCCGCTCGCCCGTGCTGCGCCAGACGCTGCACGACGTGCAGGCCCGCAAGCCCCAGCGCATGGTCGTGGACCTCGCGAACGTGGACTACATGGACTCGTCCGGGCTCGCGACCCTCGTCGAGGCGATGCGCTCGGCGAAGAAAGCAGACACCAAGATGGTGCTCTGCGGCATGAACGACAAGGTGCGCGCCATCTTCGAGATCGCGCGCCTGCACCACTTCTTCACCATCGTTGACTCGGTGGACGAGGCCGTCTCGGCCTGATCGTTCGGAAGCACACCAGCGGCAAGGCGGCCGACGCGTGAGCGCACCAAACCCCAACAACAGACGCGGGTGGCGCGCCGGCCGGGTCGGCGTCGGGCTGTTGCTCTGGCCCATCGACAAGCTCGGCGGCAAGACCCTCGAAACCCTCGACCATATCGGCGCCGTCATGATCCTCCAGTGGCAGGCGACCCTCTGGATCTGGCGCGCCCTCACCCAGAAGAAGGTCCGCGTCGGCAAGGCCGCGCTCGTCAGCCAGATCTGCCGCATCGGCGTGCAGTCGATCCTGATCGTCTCGCTCGTCTCGGGCGCCGTCGGGCTCATCCTCGCGCTCCAGCTCGCCCCCCCCCTCGACGACTTCGGGCAGCGCGACAAGCTCGCGAACATCATCGGCGTCGCGGTCCTGCGCGAGCTGGGCCCGCTCATCGGCGCGATCGTGCTCACGGGGTTCGCCGGCGCATCCATCGCCGCCGAGATCGGCACGATGGTCGTCTCCGAAGAGATCGAGGCCCTGGAAGCCCACGCGCTGAACCCCGTCCGGTTCCTGGTCGTCCCACGCGTCGTCGCGGCGACCCTCGCGATGACCGTCCTGGGCGTCCTCTCGAGCTTCATGGCGATCCTTGCCGCCCTGCTCGTCTCCATGCTCGTCCTGGAGATCCCCTACGACACCTACATGAAGAACACCCTCGCCCAGGCGGAGATGGTGGACTTCTGGACGGGCACCGTGAAGGGCGCCGTCTTCGGCATGCTCATCGGCATCATCGCCTGCACCAACGGGCTCAAGGTCACCGGTGGCGCCGCGGGCGTGGGCAAGGCGACGACCTACACCGTCGTCGAGTGCGTCGTCTCGATCGTCGTCGCCGACCTGGTGTTCACGACGATCTTCTTCGCGCTGGATCTGAACTAAGAAGAGACGAAGAGACGGAGTTCCGAAGAGACGGAGTGCTCCAAGCTCCGGGTTCTCCCGCGCTCGACACCCTTTGTCTCTCGGTCTCTTCGTCTCTGCGTCCCTATCTCCGATACCCCACCGGGTGCTCCAGCACGGACTGCGCCTCGCGCAGCGCCGCCATCCCAGCGAAGCCCGCGAGTGCCAGCACGCCCATGAGCCACGCGGCGTCGAACTGACCCGCGCCCGCCAACCACGCGCACCCGTACAGCGGCATCCACAGCGCGCCGTACCGCCTGATTTTCTCCGCCGCCCGCGTGCCCGACGCCAGGTGCATGGCGCGTCGGATCCCCAGCGCCGCGAACACGCCCGCAAGCACGCCCGGGAAGATCGCCGCCGTCATCGGAACCCACCCGGGCCAGACCCCGCCGCCCGTCCGCCGCCACGCGAGCGCCGCGATCAGCAGCGAGCAAAACGCCCACCCTGCGATCGCGACGAGCACCGCCCGGCGCGACACCGCCGGGCTCTTCCGCGCGAGCCAGTGCGTCACGCCCGCGACGAGCGCCGTGTGCGTCAGGACGAGCCAGACGGGCGCGAGGAACCGCAGGTGTAGGTTGGGCGTGATCATGTGCGCCGCCGCGATCCCGCCGAGCATCACGAACCCGACGCCCGGCACGAACCGCACGGCGGTGTTGAACACGATCGCCGCCCCCGCGAGGAGGAGGGTCACAATCACGGCGGGCATGCCGAACGCCGTCGCGCCCAGCGCCGCGAGGATCAGCGTCCCCGCGACGGCGCTCAGCGCCATTTCGGGCGACGCCCGCCCGGAGACAAGAGGCTTGTCGAGCCCCATCGCCCGGTCCCGGTTCGCATCGATGAAATCGTTCAGCGCCGCCCCGAACGCGCAGAGCCCGATCGCCGACGCCGCCCCGCCCAGCAGCAGCAGCCAGAGCGGGCGGTCGTCGATCGCCGGGCCCTCATCCGGGTTCACCCGTGTCCACAGGACGACGAACCAGACGTTCGCCACCGCGCCGAACGCGGTGGTCACCCGCGTCAGTTGCGCCACGGGCTCGAGCTTGCGGACCAGTTCACGCACGGGGGGATGGTACGGGATCGCCCGCGCGGTACGATCGGGGCGTGCCAGACGACCGGGGCAACGAGCGTCTGATCCCCCGCCCGCGGGAGATCGCCCGCGACCTCGCCGTGCTGCTGGTGATGCGCTGATCACCCATCCCCGCACTCCGGGCACGGGCCCCCGGCCGAATCGGCTTTGTACCCGCACCGAACACAGACATCGTGCCCGCGTGCCCGCAGCGCCCTGTAAACGAAGAGCGGGCTCCGCCAGGTTTCGACAATTGTCCACGCCCCGATGACAGCCCACACGAACGCGATGGTCGCCGCGTAGGGCTCCCAGTCAAAGAGCCCCCATCGGTCTCGAAGCCAGTCGGCCAGGAACGTCGTGCTCAGGCCGCAGACGACGAGCATCGCGACGGTCAAGCCCGCATCGACGGGGCACGACAGCTGACGTCGCAGCGCAGCGCGGTGGATAGCGGCTCGCTCGCGCCACCCGAGCCCGTGCTCCCGGATCAGATACGCCCTCAGCGATTCCGCCACGAGCGTCGATACGCCGACCCCTGCCGGCGGATCCGCGTCTACCATCGCCGCGTGACCCAGATGCCACCCAGCCCGGACCCCGCCGCGGACGGCTCCACGCCCAAGCAGGGCATGCCCGCGATCGCGATCAT
>JAUHXM010000001.1 GCA_030426605.1 Phycisphaerae bacterium
CCGTCCTCGGCGACGACCATCGTGCCGCCCTCGAGGTACCCAACGCCCTGGGTCTGCTGCTCGCCGGGCTTGGAGAGGTGCACGCGGATCTGGTGCCCGGGCAGGACGCTCATTTTCATCGCGTTCGCCAGGTCGTTGATGTTCAGGACGCTCACGCCCTGGATCGTCGCGACGCGGGCGAGCCCGGAGTCGGTCGTCACGATGATCGCGCTGAGCTGCTTGCCCAGGTCAACGAGCATCTGATCGACGCCCATGCTCGCGACGCGGGACTCGTCGATCGTGAGGTCGAGCGTGCCGGCCCGCTGCATCTTGCCGATGAGGTCCAGCCCGCGGCGCCCGCGGGCGCGCTTGAGCTTGTCGGACGAGTCGGCAAGCGTCTGCAACTCTTCGACCACGAACCGAGGAACCACGACCGGCGCCTGCAGCAGCCCCGTTTCTGCAACGTCCGCGATCCGCGCGTCGATCAGCGACGACGTGTCCAGGATCAGCGGGCGCGCCCCCCGGATTTGCTTGGCGAACTCGACGTACGGGATGACCAGCCGGAAGTCGTCCTGTGTCTGCAGCACCGTCGAGATGAAGAGGTAGGCGAGCGCGACGCCGATCAGGACCTTCATGATCGTCGTGAGCTGCCGGACGACCTTGGGCTCGATCGGGATGTCGTACGTCGCGACGAGCAAGTCCACGACCGAGCCCACGGCGAGCGTCGCGAGCATCGCCGCCATCAGCCCGACCATCACGCTCACGATCGTCGAGATCTTCTTGGTCGGCGTGAGGACATCGATCAGGATGACGAGCACCCCGAGGACGACCGCGAAGGTCAGGGTGACGGGCCAGAACGCGGGTGCTTCCTCGCCCGCGAGCCCGCCGATGAGGGCGAGCCCGGTGACGACGGCGAAGAGGATCGCGAACCCGATGCGGACCACTCGGAGCAGGATGTCCCGCTGGCGCAGCGCCGCCTCGTACGGGTTGGGTGGGATCACGCCCGACGGGCGGAGCGGATCGGGCAGCGTGGTCTCGGGCTGGGCGTCGCCGTTGGTGGTCACGTCATCGGGCACGGGATGAGTGTACGGACGGGAGGGGCGGGCAGATCCCGGGCGTGGCGGGTCGGCTAGGATGCCCGACTCGCGCCCGTCGGCGGCCGGGCCCGGTGCACGGGTGGCCCGTGAACCTGGTCAGGGCTTGACCGCAGCAGCCATAAGCGGCCGTCATCCGGTGCCGTCGGTGTCCTGGCCGCCGACCGGCGCGAGTACCCTGCCAGCATGCTCCCCACGCTCCTCGCGATCGGCATCGCGGTCCAATCCCAGGCGCCCGAACCCATCGAGATCAACGCGGCGCTCACCGCCCGCCCGCTCGAGCCGGGCGTCTGGGTCATCGTCCACGAGGAGCCCTGGCCCGCGAACGCGCTGCTCGTCGAGACGAACGACGGCACGCTCGTCCTCTGCGACACGCCCTACACCCACGACGCCTCCCGCGAGCTGCTCGCGTGGATGCACGAGACCTTCGGCGACCGCCGAACCATCGTGATCAACGGGCACTTCCACCCGGACTGCCTCGGGGGGAACGCCGTCTTCGAGCGGTCCGGCGCCGAGACATGGGGATCGATCGAGACCGCGAAACTCCTCGCCGAGCGCGGCGACCGCGCACGGGCCGACACCGTCGCTCCCCTCCGCGATGCGAAGCCAGACCTCGCGCACCGAATTGAGTCCGACACATGGGCACCGCCCGTCCGCCGGTTCGAACTCGAAACCGGTCACACGTTCGATCTCGGCGAGCCCGTCGAGATCATCCACCCGGGCCCGGCGCACGCGCCGGACAACGTCGTGACATGGTTTCCCGAGCGCGGCGTCCTCTTCGGCGGGTGCGCCGTCCTCGCCGACATGCGCCCGGGGTACGCCGCGGACGCGGATCTCGAGCGCTGGCCGGACGCCATCCGTGCGATGCAGGCTCTCGAAGCCAGGATCGTCATCCCGGGGCACGGCGACCGCACGGACGCCGGCTTGCTTGACCACACACTCGCGGTCCTGGCCCGTTGAGCGCACAAAAAAGGGGCCGAGTGGGCCCCTCGATGTGTCGGCGTGGTGGGCGGCGCCTCAACCGCCGCGGTTGAACTTCATCTCCATCGAGTCCCCGCGCGGGTTGGGCATGGAGACGTACAGCGACCCGTCGCGGATCGTGCCTGTCGCGGGGTCCTCGCCCTCGATGGTCATGGTGATGGTGCCGCTGTTGTTCGTCCAGGTGCCCACGTGGTGCTCGGGCTCTTCGCCGCCGAAGGTGCCGTCCGCTTTCATGGTGCCGTCGTCGTTGAGGGTGATGGTCATCTCGGTCTTCTCGACCATGCCCGTGACCATCTGCTCCATCATCGCGGCCATCTGACCCGTCGGATCCGCGTCCGCGCCGGGCGGCATCTGCGTCGCCATCATCTCGCGGACGGACGCCTCGAACGCGGTCTTGTCGAGGTTCCAGGTTCCGGTGTGCGGGTCCTTGCCGCCGCACCCGCCGAGCGTGAGCACAAGCGCCGCGAGCGGCAGCACGATCATCGAAATCAAACGTTGCATGGTGTTCCCCTTCAATTCTGGAATCCGGCAGGATAGCGGGTGGGCCACCCCGCGTAGCATGCCGCCCGATCCGCCCCCCGCACGGAGCACGCCGCGTGAGCACCCGCAAGAGCACCGCCGAAATCCGAGAAGAGTTTCGACTCGCAGCGGTCGCCGCGGACGAGTGCGCTGCCGTCGCCGATGCGTGGCTCACCTGGCACGAACCCACGATGCTCGACGCGCTGAATACGCCGGTTCACTGTGCCAACCGGGGGTGCAACCACGCCTTCCGTCCGATCGAGGGCATCGAATTCGAGAAGTCGGGCGCCCTGGTGCGGTGCCCAACATGCCGCAGCGGCGGGCACGCGCTCTTTGAGAGGCTCCGGTGGCAACCCCGCGAACTCACCTGTGCCCTCTGCGGACGCGAAGCCAAGACCGCCCCGATCCGTCAACGACGGCAGATCGGGCTCATCCTGCTCCGCCTGTACCGCGACGAGACCTGGAACGCCTGCGCGCCGTGCGCCCGGGGGTTCTTCCTCAGCAACACGGGCACCACCCTCGTGTTGGGCTGGTGGGGCATCATCTCGCTGTTTGTGACGCCGTACGTGCTCATCGCGAACATCATGGGTTATCTCCAACGAGACCGCACTGCCGGCAAGCCGACGGGCCCCTGGATCGACCGTCGCATCCCGCAGGACATCCGCGACGCACTCGCGGCCCACGAGGAGTGGGCGTTCACGAGACTCAACGCACCGAACCGTAAGGCGACCGCACAGGGCATCGGCGACACCCTCGCACGCAACGCGGGCGTCTCACGCATCTACGCGATGCTCTACCTGCAGGAGCGGGTCACCGACCGGATGCGGGTGCGGCTCTCATCGGACGATCGACGCGAGCCGGCCAAGGCGTGACTCAAGCCGCCCGGCGTTTGGCCGCGATCTTCGCCGCGGCGGGCACCCGCACGTTTCGCGCCAGCCCGAGCGCCTCCATCGTCTTGATCACGATGTAGCTCAGATCGAACTGCCACCAGCGGAGCCCGTGCCGGGCCGACGTCGGGAACGCGTGGTGGTTGTTGTGCCACCCTTCGCCCATCGCCAGCACGCCGCAGATCACGTTGTTCCGGCTCTCGTCGTGGCTCTCAAACGGGCGTGACCCCCACACGTGGCATACCGAGTTCACGCTCCATGTCACGTGGTGCACCAACAGCACGCGCACCAGCCCGCCCCAGATGAACCCGAGCAGGACGCCCTTCCAGCTCATCATGATCAGCCCACACACGACCGCGGGCATCAGCATCCCAACCAGCACCCACACCGGGAACGTGAGGCTCAGCCAGCGGACCATGCGGTCCTTCTGGAGATCCGGCACGTAGCGCTTCAGGTCGGGGTTGGTGCCCCGGGTGATCCACCCCATGTGGGCGTGCCACATCCCCCGAATCATGTTCCAAACACCCCCGCCATGCGTGTGCGGCGAGTGCGGGTCGTTGTCCGAATCCGAGTGCTGGTGGTGCTGGCGGTGGTTGGCGACCCATTGCAGGATCGATCCCTCCATCGACATCGACCCGAGCACGCCGATGATGAACGTCATCACGCGCCCAGTCTCGAACGATTTGTGCGTGAACAGACGGTGATACCCGACCGTGACGCCGAGCCCCGTCAGCAGATACATCACCGCGAGCAGGCCCAGGGGCACCCAATGCACCCCGAACGGCCAGAGCAGCACGATCGCCGCGAGCAGCCCTGCGAGGGGAAGCAGGATGCCGGCGATGTTCATCGCGCGCACCCAAGGCGAAACGGGGCGTTCGACGCCCACCATCGCCGCGCCTCCCGGGTCCGTCCGCGGAGTCTGATTGGTCATGAATCGAGTGCCGATCGCGTGTGGAGCGCCGCAAGGGCCCACCGGGGGAGTATCGCTACCCCGATCGTACGCCCGTGGGGGTGCCGGGGTTCGGAGTCTTCTTCGGGACCGAGCCCCCGCAGATTCACGCGCCCGGCGAATACACTCGCTCCATGGCCTACACCGTCCTCGCACGCAAACACCGCTCCCGCTCGTTCGAAGAAGTCGTCGGGCAGGAGCCGATCGCCCGCACGCTCCGCGCCGCCATCGACGCCGGACGCGTGGCCCACGCCTACCTCTTCTGCGGCACCCGAGGCGTCGGCAAGACCTCTACCGCCCGAATCTTCGCCAACGAGCTCAACAATGCCGACGGAAGCGCCGACGTGCAGGCCGCGATCATGCGCGGCGACGACACCGACGTCATCGAGATCGACGGCGCCTCCAACCGAGGCGTCGAAGAAGCCCGCGACCTCATCGCCAACGCGATCTACCGCCCCATGCGCGGGCCTTACAAAATCTACATCATCGACGAAGTCCACATGCTCACGCGCGAGGCGTTCAACGCGCTGCTCAAGACGATGGAAGAGCCGCCCGAGCACGTGAAGTTCATCCTGTGCACGACCGAGCCCCAGAAGGTCCCGCCGACGATCCAGAGCCGGTGCCAGCGGTTCGACTTCCGCGCGATCGCGACGCCGCAGATTGCCGATCACCTCGCCCACGTCATCAAAGAAGAGGGCTACGACGCTGACGCGGATCTCGTGCACATGGTCGCCCGCCTGGGCAACGGCTCGATGCGCGACGCCCTGAGCGTCCTCGACCGCCTCATGGCGTCGGGCGACAAGAAGCTGACCGTCGCGCTGCTCGAGAGTGTGCTCGGTCTGCCCGACCGTGAGGTGATCGGCGGCCTCATCGACGCCCTCGCCGACGGCGAGCCCGGTCCCGCGATCGACAAGGCGGGCGAGCTCCTCGCCCGCGGCACCTCGGCCGACCAGGTCCTCGAAGCCCTGCTCGACCGCCTCCGCGACCTCATGGTCCTGTCCGCCTGCGGCCCGGAGACCGAGCTCGTGGATCTCGCGGGCGAGACCCGCAAGCAGGACTTCGAGCGCGCACAGAAGTTCGACACCGCCTGCCTCGTGCACATGATCGCCGTCACCGAGGCGATCCAGCGGTCGATCCGCAGCTCGTCCGCCCCCCGCGCGCTCTTCGACGCGTGCATCGCCCGATTGGCGCTCACCGAGCGCCTCGCGGACGTCACGGCTATGCTGGAGTCCGCCTCGGGAAAAGCCTGAGGGCGTCGCCTTCGCGCGCCCCGCGTGGGCGTCCGGCGTCGCCCGCACAAGCACCCAGGCAGCACCCGCCCAGCGAGAAGGTCGAGCTCAAGCCCGGCGCGGGCAACCCGCGCCCCAAAGATGACACCCCGCCGGAGAACGACCCCACGCGCCATCCGCTCGTGATTCAGGCGATCGCGGCGTTCGACGCCGAGATCAAACGCGTCTACCCAAAAAACTAAGTCTTTTCGTCTCTCCGTCTCTCCGTCTCTTCTCTTCCGGGCTTCGTCCACGCGATGTCCGGGTCCTTGTGCATCACGCCCGCCGCACGCTTCACGCATTGCGCGCACGCGAACGCGCCCGTCGAGGGCGATTCCCACAGCGGGAATTCCCCGCCCTCCATCAGGCAGAGCGTGCATTTCGTGCCGTCCGCCGGCGCGATCCCGTCGTCATCCACCGCGAGCACGCGGTATGCCACCGACAGGCATTTCACGCACAGGCACGACCCGCGGTGCCCCTCGATCATCGGGCGGTCCTCGGCCCACGAGCTCTCGCAGAAATCGCAGAGGAAATCCTCGGCCGTCATGCTGTTCGGGTCGGCGCCTTCGCGGTGCACGGTCAATCTCCCGTCGGCACGAGCTGATGCCTCGCGAGTTGCTGATACACGGCGCACCGCTCGACGAGCTCGCCGTGCGTGCCCTGGTCGATCACCGTGCCCGCGTCGAGCACGACGATCGAGTCCGCGTTCATCACGGTGCTCAGCCGGTGCGCCACGACCAGGCTGGTGCGCCCGGCGCTGAACTCCGCGATCGCCTCGGTGATGAGCGCCTCGGAATGCGAGTCGATCATGCTGGTCGCCTCGTCGAGGATCAGGATCGCCGGATCACGCAGGATCGCGCGCGCGATTGCCAGCCTCTGCCGCTGCCCGCCCGACAGCGTGAGCCCCTGCTCGCCGAGCACGGTGCTCAGCCCGTCGGGCAGCTTCTCGACGATCTCCTCGGCCCGCGCCCGCCGCACAGCGTCCATGATCTTCTGGTCGCTCACGCCGTCGAGCCCGTAGGCGATGTTGTCCCGCAGCGGCCGCGCGAACAGCACGGTCTCCTGCGTCACCACCCCGATCTGCGCGCGCAGGCTCGTGACATCCACGCCCGCGATGTCCGTCCCGTCCACGAGGACGCGTCCGGCAGCGGGATCGAACAACCGCGGCACGAGGCTCAGCAGCGACGTCTTCCCGCTCCCGTTCGGGCCCACGAACGCCACGGTCTTGCCGAACGGGATCTCGAGCGACACGCCGTCGATCGCGGGCCGTTCGGCGCCCGGGTATGTCACACGCACATTGTCGAACGCGATGGACGCCTTGTGGCGCGCGAGGGCGGGCTTGCTGTCGTGCCCGGGCTCGATCGGGGCGTCGAGGAGCGCCGCGATGCGGTCCGCCGCCGCGCCGGACTGCTGGATGTCGTTCACGAGCCCGGTCACCGGCTTCAGCGACGCCCCGGCGATGCCCAGCGCGAAGAACGTGCCGAAGAACTCGGTCTTGTCGAGGTGCCCGTCGAGAATCAGCTTGACCGCGACCAGCGCGAGCGCGCCGAGGGTGAACATCGAGAGGACCTCGACGAACGGGCTCGCCGCCGCCCGCGCCGTGCGGACGCGGAGTTGCTGGCGGAGCACATCGCGCGAGATCGCGTTGAAGCGCTTGGTCTCATGGTCCTCCGTGCCGTGGACCTTGACGACACGCATGCCGCCGATCGCCTCGTTCGCGGCCCGGTAGAGCCCCGCGCGCCCCCTCAGCGCGCTGCGTGCCGCGCGCCGGATCCGCTTGCCCAGCTTTCGGATGATCGTGAAGAGGACCGGCGCGACGATCATCGCCGCGAGCGCCAACTGCCAGTTGATGATGAACGCCGCGACGAGCCCGGCGAGCCCCTTTGTGATCTGCGCGACCGCCTTGGACAGCAGCGCCGTGAACCCCTGCGCGAGCGCCTCGGTGTCCACGATCACCCGGCTCACCGGGTCGGACGACCCTTCGGACACGATCCGCCCCAGCGGCAGGTGCGCCACGCGCCCGAACAGCTTCTCGCGCAGATCCGCGACGGTCCGGAAGACGATCGAGAGCGCGAGGTACTGGTGCAGGAAGTTCGCGGCGGCGCCGACGACCGTCATCACGCCCAGCACGACGACGATCCAGACCACCGCCTCGAACGGGCCCGTGTTGGGAACGGCGTTCACCCATGCGTCAGGGATCATGCCGTTGATTTGCGCGTCCAGATCGCGGACGAGCTCGGGCAACCCCTTGCGCTCGGACTCGTCGAGGACCGCCTTGAGGATCGGCAGCAGCCCGATGAGCCCCGCACCGAGCCCGCCCGCGCTGATCACGGCGAACACGATCGCGATCACCAGCCGAACCTTGTCAGCCAGCAAGCCCCTCGCGAGTTGCCAGAACGCATCCATCAGCGTGCAGTATTCGGTCCCCGCCCGCGGGTGTAAAGCGGGGTGGGGCAGGCGCCTCTCGTCAGATGTCCACGCGGTCTCTCGTCAGCCGCACCGAGCCGGGGCGGTGCAACGCGCCCGTGTTCATGCCCGGGCACCCGGTGGACGCCCGCTGCCAGTCGTCGCGTGAGCGCAAATTCGACCGCCAGAAGGGCCACGTGCGGCACTGCGCGGGGCGGACGTCATAGATGGAGCACCCCGTCCGCCCGCCCTCACGCGTCAGGAACACACAGTCCCACGAATTCGAGCCCTCGGGGCGGATGTCCTTGATCGAGCGCCCCTCGGGCGTGTCGCGTGTGTAGCGATCGATGAACTCCTCCTCGGAGACGCCCAGCATCCGAGCGATCGCGCGTCCTTCCTCGGGCGTGAACCCGACATACCCGGGCAGGCCCGAGCAGCAGTTGCCGCACTGCGTGCAGGTGAAGCGCAGCCCGACCTCGCCGGTGAGCGTCGCGCCCGTCGGGTCGGGGCGATCGAACCACTCGGGCTCGGAGGGGGGCACGTCAGGCATCTGGCCCGTCGTAGCGTGCGACGACGAGCGTCTGGTCGTCGTCGCGCACCATCGTCCTCGTGTGGGCGTAGAGCGATCCCAGGATCGCGTCCACCACGGACCAGGGCGACTCGGCGGGCGGGCGGATCGCGTCGTCCAGGCGCGCGACGCCGAACATGTCGCGAGAGCCTTCCTCGCTCGGCGCGAACGCCTCGGTGATGCCGTCCGTGTAGAGCACCAGCGTGTCGCCCGGCTGAAGGGTCACCGTCGCTTCCTCAAACTCGACCGAGCCGTCGATGCCAAGGGGCAGCGTGCCCGCGCACTCGAGCGCCTGGATCGCGCCGTCCGTCCGGCGGAGGCGCGGCGGGTTGTGCCCGCACCGCGCGTACGTCAGCTCGCCCGTCTGTGTGTCAAGCATCGCGCAGAACGCCGTCGTAAACGACCCGACGAGGGGGGAGGCCGCGAGCTTGGAATTGCAGAACCGCATGACCGCAGCGGGCGAGCGCTCTTCGCCCTCGTAGGCGTGCAGGATGGCGCGGAGCATCGCCATCACGGTTGCCGCGGCGGCCCCGTGCCCGGCGACGTCCGCGATGAGCATGCCCCATCGGCCTTTGCCGAAATCGAAAAAGTCGTAGTAGTCCCCGCCCGCTTCGGCGCTCGTCAGGTAGCTCGTCGCGAGTTTCACGCCCGGGATCGTGGGCAGGCGCTCGGGCAACAGCGCCCGCTGCAGCGACGCGACCTGCTCGAGCTGGTGACGCAGGCGCGAGTTCAACGCGTCCACCTGCCTGAGCGCCACGAGGTTGCGCGTGGCGCTGCCCATCATGTTGATGTCCAGCAAGCCAGCCGCGAACCGGTCGAGGGTGATCCAGTCCGTGCTGGCCGAGAAGCTGAGCGCCCAATTGATCGGCTCGCCCTTGTCGAACGTGGGCATCGCCGCCATCGAGCGCATGCGGGGCGCGTCGCCGCGCAGCTCGGGCCCGAGGACTGGATCGCTGGCGAGGTCGAGGTCCGTGACGAGCGCGGGCTCGCCCTTCGCGATGATCTCGCCGATGAGACCACCCGAGTGCGTGGGCAGGTCTTCCCAATCGCGCCACGGGTTGGAGCGCGGTGTGTCGCGCGGCTGCGTCCTCTGATTGAACTCGGCCGGGTTGCCCTTGATCGCGCGCGTGATTTTAAACTGCCCCTCGGGAAGCCCACGCTTCGAGACGGACACGAAGTAATCGCGCACGAACCGGCGCGATAACCAACGCCCGAACGAGAACGACAGCTCCGCCGGGTCGGACATGGTGCTGGCGCGCCGGAGCACGTCGGCGAGCTCGCCGATGTCCGGGTTCTCCGTGAGATCGACGTACCGGTGCGTCACGCGTTGCCCCCGGCGCACGCCTGCTCGATGCGCTCGCGCGCGTCGCGGGCCGAGCGCACACCCCGCTCGGTCTCTTCGGCCAGCGACCGGGCACGGTCGTCATCGACCAGCCCGAGGTTGACCCGGACGTTCCACGCCGCCGCGGTCGCCGCCGCCTCGGCGAGCACGCCCGCGATGGCAAGGTCCGACCGCAGGTGGGTGTTCGAGCGCCCGCAGAGCTCCTCGAGGAGGCGGAGCGTGTCGTTGGCCGCGGCGAGGGTCGCGCGTGGCGCGGCGAGACACGCCTCGATTGCGCCGGGCTCGTTCGCGACGCGGTCGGGGTCGTCGGCTGGTTTGGACTGCAGGGCGTTGAGCGCCGCGTACGCCGCCGCATCCTCCGCCGCCAGCGCCAGGAACAGGTCGCGTGCTCGTTCCAGCTTCGGGCCAGCGCCGTCGAGCAGCTCGTGGTGGTCCGCGAGCGACTTGCGCCCGGCGGAGTACGAAACGACCATCCGCCCGAGCGCGGCGCCGAGGGCACCCACCGCCCCCGCGGCGGCCCCGCCGCCCGGCGCGGGCGTCCTGGCCCCCAGATCGGTGAGGAACTGGGCAAACGGGGCGGACGCGAAATGTTCGGGGGAACCGTCGCTAAGCACGCCTGAGGGTAGGGGGGAACGCGGGTCGGACACCCCCTCTTGCTTCCGATGACCAGGTCCGGTAGGTTCGGCGGTTCAGGCGTGCCCGGAATCTCGGCGGGCCAGGGCGGTGTGGCGTCCTCGTCGGGGGGAAGTGAAAAGAGCGGGCCGCGCTGGAGGATCCCATGAACTCGACGCAGTGTGTGCGCCTTGCCGGGTGCGCGATCGGTCTGATCGCCGCCTCGGCGGTCGCTGGCCCCGCGAAAGACGGGCCGAGCGAGATCGACAAGAACATCCAACAGATCATCGCCAAGGGCGACGGCTCGGCCGACGCCCGACGCGAAATGGTGAACCAGACCTTCGGTGAGACCCGAGGGCCCCTGCCCACGGAACGCGTCATCTACGGCGCCGACGACCGCCGCGAGGTCTACGAGTACGACGTGCTCGATCCCACCCTGCGCCAGATGGCCGAGGCGTGCGCGATCGTCATGGACGACTCCGACCTCGTCGATAACGGCGACGGGACATACACCCTCCTGACCAGCCCGTGGACCAGCGCCGGCGGCGGCACCCTCTGCCCCGAAGAGCCCTTCCGCGGTCAGCCCCAGGTCGGCTTCTGCTCGTCCTTCCTTGTCGGCCCCGACATCATCACCACCGCTGGGCACTGCGTCGATTCGTTCGACGTCTCCAACGGCGTCGCGTTCGTCTTCGGGTTCCAGCTCAACGACGAGGACGAGACCGGCCCGATGATCGTCCCCGCCGATTGGGTCTACTTCGGCACCGCGATCATCGACCAGGAACTTGGCGGCGGGAACGACCACTCCGTCGTTCAGCTCGACCGCCCCGTCACGGGCATCACCCCGGTGCCGGTCCGGCGCACGGGCGTCGTGCCCGTGGGCACGCCGCTCGCCGTCATCGGGCACCCCGCGGCGATCCTCAAGAAAATCGCCGGCGGTGCCGAGGTCAAGGCCAACCAGACCGGGTTCTTCCAGTCCAACCTGGACACCTACGGCGGCAACTCGGGCTCCATGATCATCAACCTCAACACCTACGAGGTCGAGGGCATCCTCGTCCGCGGCGCGCCGGACTACACCACCTCCGGCGGGTGCACCGTCTCCAACCAGGTCCCCGACACCGGCAACACCGGCTCGGGCCTGCCCTTCGAGGAGTGCTCGATCACGACCACCTTCGAGTCGTTCATCCCCCCGCTGGGCATCACGGTTTCGCCCGGCGGCGCGACGACGCACTACGGCGTCGTCGGCGGGCCCTTCTCGAGCCCCTCCGTCGTCTACACCCTCGACAACACCACGTCTGACCCCGCGAACTACACCGTCGCGCTGAGCAACCCCGCGGCCGGCGTGCTCATCGACGGCGGGACCTCGGACCTCTCGGGCACCATCCCGGGCAACAGCTCGGTCATGGTCACCGCCACCCTCGACAACGCCGCCGTGAACGCCCACCCCGCGGGCCTCTTCTCGACGGACATCACCTTCACCGACACGACCAACGGCATCGCCTCCGTCGCGACGCACACCGTCGAGGTCGGGCAGACGCTCGTCACCGTTGACCCCCAGACCCCGCTCATCGGCGGCGGTCCGGTCGGCGGGCCCTTCCCCGGCTCGGTCACCTACACCATCACCTCCGAGCGCCCGACGCCCGTCGACGTCATGGTCGATGGTCCGGACTGGCTCGACTTCGGGTTCACCCGCACATCCGACACCGTCTCGCTCAACGGCGAGGGTGACTTCGCGAACCTGACCGTGAGCTTCGGCGGCACCGCCGGCACGCTCGCCGCGGGCCTCTACCAGGACAACCTGACCTTCACCAACCTCGACAACGGCGACTCGGTCGTCGTCCCCGTCGCGATCGACGTCGGTCGCTTCATCTACAACGCGACGGACGTCCCGATCAACATCACCGACAACGCGACGTTCACGAGCACGCTGACCGTCGCCGAGTCGTTCTGCATCGGCGACGTCGATGTGGACATCGACCTCAACCACACCTTCTCGGGCGACCTCATCATCACGCTCACGAGCCCGCAGGGCACGAGCGTGACGCTCCAGAACGAGGGCGGCGGGTCGGACGACTTCACGCCCCGTCGCTACGACGACGACGACCCGGCGAACTTCCTCGCCGAGGGCCCGGGCGCGCTCGCCGATTTCGAGTTCGAGATCGTCACGGGCGTCTGGACGCTCACGGTCGAGGACGACGCCGGCGGCGACCAGGGCACGCTCAACGCGTGGCAGCTCCGCGTCGCGTCCTCGGGCGAGACCTGCCCGCCCGATGCGCCGGACTTCAACCTGTTCGTCGATGAGAACCAGGCCGCCGCCGCGACGCTCTCCGCGTCATCGATCGACCCGGTCGATACCTTCACGATCACGAGCCTGCCGACCAAGGGCGTGCTGTGGGACGGGACGAGCGCCGTGCTCGCCGTGCCGCACGACCTGTCGGGCAACACCGTGACCTACCGCGCGACGCCGACGCTCACGGGCGCCGACGCGTTCAACTACACCGCCACCGCGGGCGGGCTCACCTCGCCGGCCGCGATCGCGTCCGTCGAGATCGACTCGATCACCGGCCCGGGCACCCTCCACTTCTTCGACCTCGATACCAACCCCGGTTGGTCCACCGAGGGCGATTGGGCGTGGGGCGTCCCGACCGGGCAGGGCGGCGCCGGCTCGTCGGGCCCCGACCCGACCTCGGGTTACACCGGCTCGAACGTCTACGGCTACAACCTCAACGGCAACTACGACAACAACCTCCCCGAGCTCTTCCTCACCTCCGATGCGCTCGACATCTCGGGCAACGCGCAAGTCGTGGTCTCCTTCCGGCGCTGGCTGGGCATGGAGAGCGCGAGCTTCGACCACGCCGAGTTCCAGGTCTCGGTTGACGCCGGCGCCTTCCAGACCGTCTGGGAGCACACCGGCGGCTCGTTCGGCGACGACGCCTGGACCCTCCAGTCCTACGACGTCTCCGGCATCGCGGGCGGCGCGTCCACCCTCACCCTCCGCTGGCAGCTCGGCACGACGGACACGTCCGTCGTCTACCCGGGCTGGAACCTCGACGACATCGAGGTCGCGGGCGACAACATCCTCGCCAACCCGGCGGACCTGGACGGCAACCTGGCGCTCAACGTCGATGACATCGACGCGTTCGTCGCCGCCTTCCTCGGTTCGGACTGCCTCGCGGACATGAACGCCACGGGAACCTTCAACGTGGACGACATCGACGCGTTCATCGACTACTTCCTCAACGGGCCGTAAGCGCCCGCTGACAACCTCGGTGGTATCCAGCCCCGGACCCCGCACGTGCGGCGTTCGGGGCTTTTCTTGCGCGGCGACCATCGCGCTCCCGCGTATACCACGTCAGGACGGTGGTCGCACGAACGAATGCGGTGTACGTAGGTAACCCCATGCTATGAGATCATCGAACGCACACCACACCACCCGGCACAACCATCCGCCCACTGCCAACAAAGTGAGCATGAACATCGCGATGGCCCCTGCTCATTCTGGGCCGCATTTCTTCGAGGAACACCAATGAACGCACGAACCATCTCAGCTTGCGGAGCCATGTCGATCGCAGGCGCCGCGATCGCGGGCTTCTCCGGTAAAACCGTTGACTGGGACTACACCCCATTCGGACTCACGAGCCTCGACTCAGGGACCTCCCTCGTCGGACCAGGCATCGATGCAATCCTCACGTTCGGTGTTCATTTCGATCAGTGGTCCATGGATATCGAAGACTCGACGATCACATTCACCGCCCTGCAGAGTGAGAACACGAACGCGATTGGGCTCGCTCCCATCGGCGTCTGGATCACCGACCCCTTCGGCACGATTGACGCATTCGACTCCGTGTTGGGCGAACTCGTCTCGGGAACGGCATACCACGGGTTCAATGGCACCGCAGGCAACGTGGTCACCGATGACGCGATCTTTCTTTCGTTCTCGGGTGCCGGCAACACCTTTAACTACGACGTCGGATCCGTCGTCCGATTCCACATCGGCTTTGTGCCTACGCCGAGCTCGGCGGGCGTCTTCGCGCTCACTGGCATCGCGGCGCTCCGTCGACGCCGTCGAGCCGACATCGGATCACGCGCATTCGTGTGTTGACACCCCATGTGTACCCAGCAGTCCCTGACCCCGCCTGCGCTGTCCGGGGCTTTTCATTGCGCGGCTACCATCGGGCTCCGGGCATCCCGCCCGGTTGGTGGGGTGGCTGAGCGGTTGAAGGCACTCGACTTGAAATCGAGCGAACCCGAAAGGGTTCCGGGGGTTCGAATCCCCCCCCCACCGTTTTCCTGATCGATCGAGCGTGAATGCAACCGGGCCGCCGGCCCGACCGGATGGTTGCTGTGCCCCGGGGTTCTCCCGCGGGCGTCCGGGACGGAATCCAACAACCGGAAGGCCCGCCATGATCGAGACGATCGCCGCCGTCACGCTGTCCGCCGCCGCCGGGTCCGCCGCCGCGGCGGACACCCCCGCGATCGGCCTCCCCGTCAGCGACGCCCCCCGCGCGCTCACCGGGCACCTCTACTACAACGCCGCGACCGGCGCGTCCGTCTTCACACCCGCGAAGGAGTACCTCGCCAACCGCGCGCGCTCTCCCCTCCGTGCGCTCTACGACGACATCAACGGCGACCACTACCCCGACCTCTGGGTCAACACCAACACCGACCCGTGCCCCATCGGCACGCCGACCGACCCGTACATCCAGGTCGGCGTGCTCGACGGCATCAGCGAGGTCACCGCGGGCAATTTCCACACGGGCAACCACCACCTCTACAAGTGCCAGCTCCCGCCGGGCGAGACCGACGTGCTCGTCGAGACCGTCATGTTCACGTACTGGACGGACCTCGACGACACCGACACGAACTCGGACGCCCTCCCGGACGCCAACACGAACGGCGCCGGCATCGAGTTGTCCTTCTGGGACCGCGAGGACCCCTACGGGTCGGGAAGCAGCATCTGCTCGAACGGGGGCGGGCCCGGGATGTACCGCGTCCGACTCGCGACATTCAACGTGACCGATCTGCCGGGCACACTCACGCCCGGGCAGCTCGCGGGTGTTGTTGTGACGCTCGATCTCGGACCGTCGGACATCTTCGAGATCGCCGATACCGACGGCATCGGCCCGCCGAACGGCAACTACAACCCCTTCGTCGCTGTCGTCGATACCGACACGGACTTCGACACCATCCCGGACACCCGCAGCGCGGACTGGGACGGCAACGGCACCATCGACTGGGCCGTCTCGTTCCAGGGCATCCAGCCCACCGACGGCCGGCAGGCGACGATCGCCTACACCCTCGCCGCCCCGGGGCGGTTCGGAACCGCCGGCGAGTTCGCAACCGACGGCGTCACGCCCCTGAACGCGCAGGCCGGCGTCGCGGGAGACGGGCTCATCGACATCGTCCGACAGACCGACGTTCAGTTCGCGACGTTCGACCTCACGCGCGTCAAGCTCGATTCGGTCGAGGCACCCATGGGGCTCGGGTTCCCGTTCACGTCCTTCATGCTCGGCAGCGCCCCCGAGCAGCTCACGTTTCTCTCGCGGTTCAGCGTCTTCTACGCCAGCCTGGGCGAACAACCCGACCCGGCGGGCCCGCCCCCGATCTCGCCGCTCTACTGCGCGGGGTACCCCTACTCGGACTACTTCGGATGGTCGGTCCCCGCGTCATCTGGCAACGGTTGGCGCTCTGGCTCGCTCAACTGCGGCTACGACGTCGACGGCGACGGTATCGAGGAAACCTCGATGTGGTCCGGCGCGTTTCTCGGGCTGGCAGGAATCCGCCACCCGATCGAGTGCGCCGATTGCGATATGAACCAGGTCGTCAATATCGATGACATCGATTGCTTCGTGAACGCTTTCCTCACCGGCGATCTATATCTCGCTGATTGCGATGGGAGCGGTTCGCTGAACATTGACGACATCGACTGCTTTGTTGCGATCTTCTTGGTTGGCTGCCCGTAAACACCGCCGCCCAAGTCACGGAAGCAGCGACTCCGCGAGCGCCAGGTCCGCCGCGTACGACGACGCCTCGTAGTTCCCGAGCCACCACGTCACGGGCTCGTCCGACACGACCTGCCGCAGCAGGTCGCGGGCCTCGCCCGCCCGCCCGGCGTCGATCAGCGTGCGAGCCAGCCCCGCGCGGGCGTACGCCGACGCGGGGTGGTCCTGCGGGTACGTCGCGTCGAGCACCCGCAATGCCTCTCGGTACTCCGTCTCCGATTCGCCGAGCCGCCCGAGCCCGTTGAACGCCTCGGCGCGGAAGACGTGCGCGCGCCACGTGCGGGCGTGCGACTCGCTGCGGATGCGCAGGTTGCGTTCGATCACCTCGTCGATAAGAACCAACGCCTCCTCGTGGTCACCCAACGCGATGTTCGCCCGGGCCAGCCCCAGCATGGCCTTCAGGCGTCGCGTGCTGTCCGGTCCGCCGGTCGTGAACGCCCGATCGCTGGCTTGCCGGTACTCGCGCCGCCCTTCCTCGAACCGCCCGAGCCGGCACAGGATGTTGCCCCGGCTCGCCCTCACCTCGCTCAGCCGGAGCGCATAAGCGGGTGTCTCCGGCTTTCTCGCGTGGGCCAACGCACGGTCGATGACCGCGAGCGCCGCCGTCGGGTTGCCCGCGGCCGTGTGCGAGAGCGAGAGCCGGTAGCTCTCGAGCAGGAACTCGCCCGAGCCAAGCCCGTGCATCTCCGCGGCGGCCTCGACGCTCTGCTCCAGCCACTTCACAGACGTCGCGTAGTCCTCGACCAGGAAGTAGGCGTACCCCACATTCGACAGCGCCGACGCGCGCGCCTCGGGTGTGTGCGCCAACTCCTCGACCTGCCCGGCGATCGAATCCAGCAGGTCCGTCGCCGTCACGTCGGGCCCGAAATGGTTGCGTGACAGCCCCAGGAACATACGCTCGAGCACGTCGAACGCCTCACCCGTCGCGGACTCCCACGCCCGCGCACGCCGCTCCGCGGCCGCGGCACGCACACCGAGCACGCCGAGCGTCGCCCCGATCACGGACAGGCCCGCCACCCCCGCGAGGATCGTGCGCATCCCGGCGGGGTGCCGGCGCGCCCACCGGCGCACGCGCACGAGCCGGCCGGGCCGCCGCGCCACGACCGGGTCGCCCCGGATCACACGCTCCAGCTCCGCCGCGAACTCCGCCGCGGATTGGTACCGGTCGTCGGGCAGCTTCGCGAGCGCCCGCAGCACGACGAGCTCCGCGTCGCCCCGGATCGTCGGGTTGATCGATCGCGGCCGCCTCGGGACATCGTTCGTGATCGCCGAGAGCGCGCGCGCGATCCCGCCGTTATCGATCGAGAACGGCGTCTGCCCCGTGAGCAGCTCGTAGAGCATCGCCCCGAGCGAGTAGGTGTCCGACCGTGGATCGACATCCGCGCCCGCGGCCTGCTCCGGGCTCATGTACCCGATGGTGCCGGGCAGCTGGCCCGCGAGCGTCAGCGTGGTCTTGCTCGCCCACCGGGCCCGCGCGATCCCAAAGTCCACGATCGTCGGGATCGAGTCCGCGGTCACCAGGATGTTCGCCGGCTTCAGGTCCCGGTGCACCACGCCCCGCAGGTGCAGCCGGTGCACCGTCCGGGCGATTTCCGCGACGAGCCCGAGCTTCTCTTGCTCCGACAGCCCCTGCTCCCGGGCGTACGTGTCGAGCTCGACACCCTCGACGAGCTCCATCGCGATGTACGGCTGCTCGCCGAGGCCCAAGTTCACCGTGCCGTGCCCGACGATGCCAACCACCCCCGGCTCGTGCAGCCGCGTGAGCACGTCCGCCTCGTGCTCGAACCGGCGAAGGGTCTCGCGCGTGCACAGCGTCGGGCTGAGCACCTTCACGGCTGCCTTGGTGCCGTGCTCATCGACGCACTCGAAGACCGTGCTCATCCCGCCCGTCGAGATCCGCCCCTTCACGGCGTACGGCCCGATGGCCGCCGGGAGTGTCAGCGCCGCTGGCTCGTCGAACGCGCGATCGATCATGTCGCGCACCGAGCTGACCGCGTCGACCGGGACGCCCATCGCGCGGTCGTGCCCGAGCAACCGCTTGACCTCGGCGCGCACGTCCTCATCGAGCGATTCGAGGCCCGATCGCTGCGCCGCCGGGTCGAGGTTCACCAACGCCGCGAACCCCGCGTGCACCGCCTCCTCATGCGTTCGTGCGTTGTCGGACTGGGTCACGCGCCCGCTCCCAGCCGGTCCGCGAGCCACGCCCGCGCCAGACGCCAATCGAGGTCCACCGTCCGCTCGGACACGCCGATTAACTCCGCGATCTCACGCCCCTGCAACCCCGAGAAAATCTTCATTTCCGCGACCCTCCCCGGGCGTGGGTGCACGCGCATCAGCTTCTCCAGAATCTCATCGACGACCAGCAGATCGAACCCGCTGTCCTGCGTACCGATCGTCGCCCGGTCCAACGACACCACGAACGCGCCGCCCCCACGCCGGAGCGCTCGGCGTCGTCGCGCCGCGTCCACCAAGACTCGGCGCATCACGCACGACGCGAGCGCAACGAAATGCTTCCGGTCCCCCGGCTTTTTTGCCCCCGACTCCGCCATCCGCACGTACGCCTCGTGCACCAACGCCGTGGGCTGCAGCACGTGCCCGTTCGACTCCGAATACATCAACTCCCCCGCGAGACCGCGGAGCAGCTCGTACTCGTGCTCGAACCCGGGAACAGGAACCTCGGTGCCGTCACCGCCACGCAACTCAGATCTCCTCAAGGCACCGGGTCCGCGCTGCGCCACCGGGCGGCCGAGAACCGGCCACATCACATGTTCGCCCCACCACCCCCGGGGTTCCCTGATGCCCGAACAACCGCCGCCCCGCCGAAGGATTCTGGATTCCGTTGCGCCCCACGGCCGGGAACGGCGCTTCTCTGGTGGGAAGACATCCCGAACGTGCACAGCCTGGGATCCATCTCAGTCGCGATTCCTGACCAGGATCGTTGACCAGGCTGTGCACATGCATCATGTTAACAACACCCGACCGGCCGAGGAGCCCTCCCATGACCAAGACGAACAGCCTCACACTGGTGCTCGCCGCGGGCACCATGATCGCCCCCGCCGCCCTGGCCGACACGCCCGCCATCGGCGTGGCAACCTCCGACGCCCCACGCCGCCTCACCGGGCACCTCTACTACAACGCCACCACGGGCGCGTCGGTCTTCACCCCCGCCAAGGAGTACCTCGCCAACCGCGCGCAATCTCCCCTCCGCGCCCTCGGCGACGACATCAACGGCGACGGCCACGGCGACCTCTGGGTCAACACCAACACAGACCCGTGCCCCATCGGCACACCCACCAACCCCGACATCCGGACCGGCGGCCTCGACGCTCCCACCACGCAGGGAGACCACCACCTCTACCGATCCCAGTTCTTGCCTGGCGACACCGACGTCCTCGTGGAGACCGTCTCCTTCACCTTCTGGACCGACCTGCTGGACACCGACACGAACGCCGACACCGTCCCCGACGGCAACACCAACGGCGTCGGCATCGAGATCACCTTCTGGGACCGTGAAGGCCCGTTCGGCAGTGGCGCCTGCTGCTGCCTCGGGCCGGACGCCATGGCATCCCGACTCCGCACGGTCACGCTCCCGATGACGGGCCTGCCCGGGACACTCACCCCGGGCGAACTCGCGGGCGTCGTCGTCACGCTCGAACTCGGTCCCGATCAGATCTTCGAGCTCGCGGACTCCGACGGCGTCGGGCCCGCGAACGGCAACTTCAACCCCTTCGTCGCCGCGCTCGATACCGACACCGATTCGGACACCATCCCCGATGTCTCGAGCGCCGACTTCGATCAGAACGGCACGATCGACTGGTCCCACTCCTTCCGCGGCATTCAGCCCACCGACGGACGCAACGCCACCATCGCCTACACCCTCGCCGCACCGGGCCGCTTCGGTGCCGTGGGCCGCTTCGCCCTCGACGGCGTGACCCCGCTCAACGCCCAGGCCGGCGTGATGGGCGACGGGCTCATCGACATCATCGAGCGCACAGCTCCCCCCGCGCCGTTTCAGTTCGACAACGCGCGCATCAAGCTGAACTCAATCGAATCTCCCATGGCCGACGGGTTCCCCTTCACATCCACCGCGCTCGGCACCGCGCCGGACCAACTCACAGTGATCTCCCGTTTCAGCATCTTTTTCGCTTCCCTCGGCGAGCACCCGGACCCCACCGTGCCACCCACGAACCCCTGGATGTGCCCCGGCTTCCCAAACTCCGATTTCTTCGGATGGGGTGGACTCGCAAGCGACGGCGTCACCTTCGTCGGCGGCCTCAACTGCACCATCGACGACAACTCGGACACCATCCCCGAGGGCCGCCCCTGGTCCGGCGCATTCCTCGCGCTCTCGTCCCTATCGGCGTGCAACGCCTTCGCCGACTGCGACGGCAACGGATCGCTCAACATCGGCGACATCGACTGCTTCGTCGCCGCGTTCCTCGGCGGCGACCTCGGGGCCGCCGACTGCGACGCCAACAGCTCCCTCAATATCGATGACATCGATTGCTTCGTCGCCAGCTTCCTGTCAGGATGCCCCTGACCCCCGCGGAGGAACGACGATGAACCCGATCGCTGCGCCCGTCACGCTCGCCCTCGCCGCCGGTTCCGCGCTCACGCACGAGGTCCCCGCCATCGGCGTCGTACAGAGCGCCCCCGATCAGCTCATCGGGCACGTCTACTACAAGGTCAGCACGGGCGAGACCGTCTTCACTCCCGCCAAGGAATACCTCGCCAACCGCGCCCGCGCGTCCCTCCGCGCCATCGGCGACGACATCAACGGCGACGGCACGCCCGACGTCTGGATCAACACCAACGGCGACCCATGCCCCATCGGCACTACGGCGTCGCCCAACACCAACGTCGCCGCCCTTGACACCGAGACCACCCAGGGCGACCACCACCTCTACAAAGCCCAGGGCACCAACGGCACCACCGACCTGCTCGTCGAGACCGTCAACCTCTCGTTCTGGACCGACGTCGTCGATACCGACACAGACCTCGACACCGTCCCCGACGGCAACACCCGCGGGCACGGCTTCGCGATCACGTTCTGGGACCGCGAGGACCCGTTCGGGCAGACCTCCAGCTTCTGCCCCAGCGCCGGGGGACTGGGCTTCTCACGCGAACGCATCGTCACGCTCGAAGTCACGAACCTGCCGGGCCCCCTCACCGCGCCCATCCCGGGCTACATGTCCGGGTTCCTCCTCACCTTCGACCTCACCGGCGGCGGCGAGTTCGAGATCGCCGACACCAACGGCTTCGGGCCCGCGTCCGGGTTCTTCAACCCCTTCATTGCCGCGCCCGACACCGACACCGACTCCGACACCATCCCCGACGTCTCCAGCGCCGACAACGACGGCAACGGCAACATCGACTGGTCGTACTCCTTCCAGGCGTTTCAGCCCACCGACCCGGGCCCCAACGAAGGACTCATCGGGTACCAGATCGCCGCCCCCGGGCGCGCGGGCGCCGCGGGTGAGTTCGCCCTCGACGGCGTGACCCCCCTCAACGCACAAGCCGGGGTCCCCAACGACGGGCTGTTCGACTACATCAACCGCACGACCGATCCAGCCCCACTCATGCTCGACACGACCCGCATCAAGATCGACTCCTACCAGGCCCCGATGGCCCAGTCGTTCCCGTTTACCTCGACGGCGCTGGGAACGACCCCCGCCCTGCTCACCTCGCTGAGCAGATTCAGCATCTTCTTCGCCTCGCTCGGCGAGACCCCCGACCCCGCCGGCACCGGCCCGGTGCCGGCGTTCTCATGCGCCGGCCTCCCGAACTCCGACTTCTTCGCGTGGGGTGCGCTGGCCAACGACGGCGTCACCTTCGTGGGCAGTCTCAACTGCGTCATCGACGATGACTCCGACACCCTCCCCGACGGACGACCCTGGTCCGGGGGCTACCTCGGGCTCTCGCAGTCGAACACGGTCGTGAAGTGCACGTTCGCCGATTGCGATTGCAACTTTGTCCTCAACCTCGACGACATCGACTGCTTTGTTTCCGCGTTCCTCAGCGGAAGTCGCGATGCCGATTGCGACGGCAGCACAACGATCAACATCGACGACATCGACTGCTTTGTCGCGACGTTTCTCGCCGGCTGCCCGTAGCGCTCAGCGCCGCGTGAGCCGGTAGACGAACCACGACCCGATCACGCCCGCCGCGACGACCATCGGCGACACAAACGCCGGCGCGTCGCTCGCGAGGATCGTCCAGACGCTGATCCCGATCGCCGCCCACATCATCGCGAGGGTGATCCACATCGCGCGCATGGGCATGCGTGTGCCGGGCTCGAGGTACTTCAGGAAGGGCCCGAAGAACCGGTTGCGGATCAGCTTCTGCTCGAGCCAGGGGCACGACCGCGTGAAACACCATGAGGCGATGATCAGGAAAATCGTGGTGGGAAGCCCGGGGACGACCACTCCGACCGCCCCCAGCCCCACGCACGCCACGCCGACCATCACGAGCCCCCACCGCCACGTCGTGCCCCGCACCGCCGCAGTGGACGGGTCGTGGGCCGCGAGGATCCCGCGGGCCCGGGCGTTCGTGTCTTGGGTGGGAAGCGCGGTCAAATCACCCGAATCGCGCGCTCGCACGCCCCGGGGCCGCATTTCTAGGACCTGAACGCCCCTCGGACGAGCCGTCAAACAACAAAATTGAGACTGAGTCTCAGTCGCAAGGCCCAACCGCCCGTCGCCGCCCGACTTGTGCGCCACCCCGGCCATGCCGGATGGATCCGTCAGCGGTGCTCGACCGCCCACGTGAACCCGGGCAGCGCGTCGAAGGCGCACCGCTCCTCGTCCGGCTGCGAGGGCACGTAGACCTCGGAGACGTAATAGAGCAGCGTCGCCGGGTCAGGGCCCACCGTCGCCGCACCGTGCCACAGCGTCGGCGGGATGACCACCACCGCCGGACGCCGATCACCGATCACCGCCTGCCAGCTCGCGTTGTCCGAGTCTCGCCACACCCCCACTTTCAGGTGCCCCGCGAGCCCGCACCAGAAGTCCGTCTGCTTCACGTGCCGGTGCCACGCCTTGACGACCCCCGGGTGCTGGACGGACACGTTGACCTGCCCGCCATCGAGCACGCCCGTCATCAGGTTCATGTACGACCAACCCCGGTCGTCGGCGAACGCCCGGATCTCAACCAGGCGCGGCTCGTTCGCCGCCCGCGCCTCCGCCCACGCGTCGGCGAACGACCCCGCGAACACCGGG
Source organism: Phycisphaerae bacterium (assembly GCA_030426605.1). Lineage (GTDB taxonomy): Bacteria > Planctomycetota > Phycisphaerae > Phycisphaerales > UBA1924 > BQJQ01. The sequence continues at coordinate 23,822 of JAUHXM010000001.1, forward strand.
ATGTTCTTCGTCTCGGCGCTCATGCGCCGGACACCCCGTGCAGCGGGTCGATGGGGTCGGGCGCGCCGTCCTTGTGCGCGAGCAATCTCGTGGCGCGGTACAGGCTCGGGATCGTCCCCGCGTCCGTCCACCACCCCTCGAGCACGTCGTGCGTCAGCTCGCCACGCCCGAGGTACCAGTTGTTCACATCCGTGATCTCGAGCTCCCCGCGCAGCGACGGCTCGAGCCCGTTGCAGATATCAAACACCCGCGCGTCGTACATATAGAACCCGGTCACGGCGTAATCGCTCGGCGGGTCCTTCGGCTTCTCGATGATCTCCACGATCTGTCCGTCAGGCCCGCCCTCGAACCGCGCCACCCCGAACCGGTGTGGGTCGGGCACGCGCTTGAGCAGCACCTTGGCCCCCGAGCCCTGCTCGCGGTACGCGTTGACCGCCCCCGCGATCGAGCCCTCGATGATGTTGTCCCCCAACGCCACGACCACGGGCCCGCCGTCGGCGAAGTCCTCGGCGAGCTTCAGCGCGTCGGCGATGCCCCCCTCACCCTCCTGGTAGGCGTACTCGAGCTTGCGCAGCCCCAGCTCCTTCCCGTTGCGCAGGAGCTTCAAGAAATGCCCGGCGTGCTCGCCGCCCGTCACGACCATCACGTCGTCGATCCCCGCGTCCAACAGCGTCTGGATCGGGTAGTACACCATCGGGCGGTCGTAGACCGGCAGCAGGTGCTTGTTCGTGACCAATGTCAGCGGGCGAAGTCTCGTCCCGAGCCCGCCCGCCAGGATCACACCCTTCATCGCGGCCTCCGTCCGATCACCACGTCACGATAGGTCGGCGCGCACCGCCGCCCGCATGACCCGAACCCGCCGGTTCTCAGCGTTCGCGCAATCGCTGCGCTCAGGCGGCCCGCTCGGCGAGCGACCGCGCCACGAGCGAGCTCACGTCGTGCCCCTGCCCCTCGTGGATCCGACCGATCAGCTCGTTCGCGTCCACCGCGAACCCGGCGAGCGGGTCCGGTGCGGGCTCGACCACCGCCCCCAGTTTCGACGCCGACACGGTCTCATCGAGGACACTCCGGGACCCGTCGGCGTCAATCAGGGAGGGGGCGTTGGTGTTCATGACGCCTGCATCGGCTCGCGCCGCGCGCAAATTCACTCCCCGCGCGCACGCAAGGCGTTTCACACCGAAATCACTCGTCCATCAAGATCCCCGACACGGGGCTGGCCCGACGCACCCGCTCGGACTCCGTCTCCCCCGTCCGCGGGTCGCTCGGCGCCCAGTCCACCCGCGCGTGCCCGAGCAGCGTGCCCGTCGCGAACGCCAGGTCCACCTGCGCGATCTGATAGTCCGTCAGCGCCTGCAGCTCCGTGAGCCGTGACTCGGCGAGCCGCGCATCCGCGTCCAGCACGTCGTTGCTCGTCGAACGCCCGACGTTGAACTGCCGCTGCTCCGCCTCGAGCGCCCTCGTGTTCAGGATCACGCTCTGCCGGCCCGCGAGGATGCGGTTCCACCCGCTCTCGATGGTGTCGATCGCGTCGTGGACCTCCTGCACGATCGACTGCTCGCGCGACGCCCGCGTGCTCAGCCGCTGCAGCCGCGTCAGGACGGACCGCGCCACGGCCGCGTTCCGCTGCTCGTTGCCCAGCGGGATCTCCGCCGTCAGCCCGACCGACCAGTCCTCGAACCGGTGGTCGTCGAGCTGGCTGAACGATTCGCCCATCGTCCCGCCAAGCCCGTTGATGCGGTAGGTGTAGCTCATCGCAAGCAGCGGCAGCGCCTGGTTCTTCTCGAACGCGATCTGTGCCGCGTCCTGCGCCAGGCGCAGCTCCAGCTCAAGCAGCTCCATCCGGTTGTTGAGCGCCGCGTGCGAGACCGCGTCGGCGTCGAACACGTACCGCACCGGGTCGGGGTCCGTGATGGGAACGACGTTCACGCCCGTGTCCACGTCGAGCCCCGGGATGTTCACGATCCGCTTGAGCTCGCGCTGCTGGGTCAGCACAAGATTGTGCGCGCGGATGATGTCGTCGATCCGATCCGCCAGCCCGGACTCGGCCCGCACGACCTCGATCTCGGCGACCGCCCCGGCGTTGTTGCGCCGGCGCGCCGCCTCGAGCTGCTCGCGCGCCAGCTCGTACTGCTGGTACCGCACCTCCAGCGCCGTGAGCGCCGCGTACAACCGCCAGTACGAGCGCTCCGCCGCGGCGATCTGCCGGATGACCTCAAGCTTCGTCTGCGACTCGGAAATCTGCCGGTTCGACTCGGCGATCCGGATCGCGTGCGTCGTCGCCCGTCGCCCCGCGCCGCGGAGCAGGTTGTGACTCAGGCTGAACTCCAGATCCGTCGTGATCGACGGGTTGAGCGTGCTGAACGCGTTGTCCGTCTCGAACCGCGAGATCGGGAGCGACACCTCCGCCGTCCCGCCCGTGCGCAGGGGGATCCGCACGCCCGGCGTCAGGGTCTGCAAGCGCGTCCCGCTGCCCGACAGCGTGCTCGCCGTCGGCGCGTCCGTCTCGGCCCAGCTCCCCGAGAGCGTGAAGACCGACTCGAACCGGCCTTCCTCTTCGGCGACGGACTCCGCCGCGATCGTCGGGTTCACGAGCGCCGCCTCGAGATCCAGGTTGTTCTGCAAGACCGCGGCCCGCGCCTCGGCGAGACTCATCTCGTACCGCTCCATCGCGTCGAACGCCGCCCGTGCCTCGGCGATCGGGTCGGGCACGTCCGGGTCGAACGTGCTCGCCAGCGCCCCCTCGATGCGTGTCATCTCGTCGTCAGACGCCACGAACGATCCCAGGCCCGTCGCGTCCACCGCGCGGAGCCGGTCCAGCGACGCCCGGCGGCCGTAGTCGATCGGGTCGGGCCCGAACGGGTTCGTGCACGCCCCCGCCAGCAGCACCGCCGCCGCCCCGACACCGATCATCGCCACGCGGGCCGACACCGTCACCGTTCGCATGTTCAATCCTGATCCCCCGTGCATGGCTCTCGTATCGGCACCCGGCGGGCGGCGCGGTCAAACAGTGGCTACTCGTGGCGCAGCGCGTTGATCGGGTTCAGCGCCGCCGCCTTCATCGCGGGCAGCATCCCGGAAACAACCCCCACGATCGCGCACGCCCCGAACGCGATGACCATCCAGAACATCGGGACGCTCGCGGCGTCCATCCAGTCAATCGACGCGCGGAGCACCCCGACCGCCCCGAGCCCGATCGCGACGCCCACCGCACCCCCGACCACGCACTGCACGATCGCCTCGATCAGGAACTGCAGCAGCACGACGATGGGCTGCGCGCCCACCGCCTTGCGCAGCCCGATCTCCCGCGTCCGCTCGCTCACGCTCGCGAGCATGATGTTCATGATCCCGATGCCGCCGACGAACAGCGAAAAGCTCACGATGATCGCCGCGACGACGGTGATCCCGCCCGCCAGAGCGCTGAACTGCTGGATCGCTTCCTGGAGCACCTGGATGCGGAACGTGTCCTCCTCGTCGGGCGCGAGCTGCCGGTGCTTGCGCAGGATGAACCGGACCTCCGCCTCCGCCTCTTGCGCGAGCTCGGGGTCCTCCATCTGCATGATGAACAGCGTCCACGAGTACGGGTCCATCATCTTGTGGGTGTCGAAGGGGATGAAGATCTCCGCCGTCGAGTCCCCGCCGCCCTGGAAGATCGTGACTTCTTTCGTTTCCACAAGCCCGACGATCAGGAACCGACGACCCCGGATCTGGATGTAGTCGCCCGTCGGGTCCGTGTCGAGGTTCAGGTCCACCACGGCGTCCTCGTTCACGAGGCACACCTGCCGCTTCTCCTCGATGTCGATGTTGCTGAACGGCCGCCCGTAGAGCACCTGCCGGTCCTCGATGTCGTGCCACTCGGGCCAGATGCCCGTGACCTCCACGCCGCGCACGACCTTGCCCTCGTAGAACACGTCCCAGTTGCGCCCGCACTGCGGCGTCATCGACGCGATCGCCGACCCGCGGTCCATGATCAGACCGCCCTCGTACAGCGACACCTTCGCGTCCGACCAGCTCATCACGCTGCGCTTGGACTCGGGGACATACCCCCAAACCCACATCTTCTTGGCGCCCAGGGTCTCGAACTCGTTGAGAACGAACCCCTTCATGCCGTTGAGCCCGCCAACCGACGCGATCACGACGCCCACGCCGATGATGATGCCGAGCATCGTCAGCGCCGAGCGCACGAACCGCGTGAAGATCTGCCCGATCGCCAGGAACACCGTCTGCACGCACAGGCGCAGCAGGAAGATCAGCGGCGCAAACACGATGCCCATCACGCGCCCTCCCCGTCGTCGTGCACATCCTTGGGCATCGCCAGCCGCGAGCCGTGCCCGTCCGCCATCCGCTTGACCCAGTCCTGGTGCACCGGGTCCTCGCTCGTCGGGTGGTCCGACAGGATCTCGCCGTCACGCAGTCGGACAATCCGCTCGGCGTGCCCGGCGACGTCCTCCTCGTGCGTCACGATCACGATCGTCTGCCCCGCCTCGTGCAGGTCGCGGAACAGGTCGATGATCTCGACCGTCGTCTTCGAGTCCAGGTTGCCCGTCGGCTCGTCGGCGAGCAGGATCGCCGGGTCGTTCACGAGCGCCCGCGCCACCGCGACGCGCTGCCGCTGCCCGCCCGACAGCTGGTTGGGCTTGTGCCCCATCCGGTCGCTCAGGCTTACCTTGTCCAGCGCCCGCTTCGCCCGCCGCCGCGCGCTGAACATGTGCTTCGCCGAGTAGAGCATCGGGAGCATCACGTTCTTCAGCGCACTCGCCCGCGGCAGCAGCTCGAAGCTCTGGAAGATGAAGCCGATCTCTTCGTTGCGCACCCGCGCGAGCGCCGCCATCCCCATCTTGTGCGTCGGGCGCCCGTTGAGGACGTACGCCCCCTTTGTCGGCGCGTCCAGGCACCCGAGGATGTTCATCAGCGTGGACTTGCCCGAGCCCGACGCCCCCATGATCGCGACAAACTCGTTTTTCCGGATCGTCAGATCGACACCGCGCAGCGCGTGCACGCGCTCCTCGCCGATCTTGTAGACCTTGTGCAGCCCCCGGATCTGGATCGTTGCCGCCGCCGCCTGCTCGCGCGTGGTGGGCGGGCTCTGCGTCGTCGGGATGGACACGACTGCACTCACCCGCCCGCGACCTCCGCCGCCGCGTCCTCGGACGCGTCCTCGCCCGCGGCGTCCTCATCCGACGCCTCTTCGTCCGACGCGACCGCCGTGTCCTCCTCGGGCTCGGCCTCCCGGTCCCGGATCGACTGGTCGTGGTTGATCGACACGAGCACCCGGTACGGGCCCGACACCACACGCTCCTCCGGCTCGAGCCCTCCCAGGATGATCGTGTGCGTCAGGTCGCTCGGCCCGACCTCGACCGGGCGCGCGACCGCTTTCCCATCCGAGAGCACGTAGACCACGCGGGCGAACGCCTTCTTCACGTCCACGTACTCGTTGCCGTCGGTGACGTCGTCGGGCAGCTCGTCCACCCGCCGGTCCACCACGCTTTGCGAGGGGACGCGGACCACGTCGAAGAACTCTTCGACCGCGATGTCCACGCTCGCCGTCAGCCCGGAATACAGCCGGTCGCCGTCCTCGGTGTCGAGCAGGATCTCGACCTCGAAAATACCAGTCCCGTCCGCCGCGACCTGACGCTTGAGCCCGATCTTCTCCACCGTGCCCGTGAACTCACGGTCGGCGTACGCGTTGATGTAGACCGTGACGGGCTGGCCCTCCTCGACGGGCGCGATGTTCGCCTCGTCCACCTGGGCCTTCACGAGCATCTCGGTGAGGTCCGCGATCTCCATGATCACGCTGCCCGGGTTGTTCGTGGTACCCACGATGACGGTCTCGCCGACCTCGGTGTTCAGCGCGGTGACGACGCCGTCCATCGGGCTCGTGATGGTCGTGTTCTCCAGGTCCTTCTCGGCCTCCTCGATGCGGGCCTCGGCCGCCTCGATCGAGCCCTCGACGACCAGCTTGTTCGACTGCGCCTGGAGGTACTGCGCCTCCGCCGCGTCGAGCTCGGCCTTCGTCACGTCGCCCGTCTCGTGCAGCGCCGTGAGCCGCTCGTAGTTCAACCGCGCGTTGATCAGGCTCGCCTCCGCGCCCGTGAGCCGCGCCCGCTCGGACTTCAGCGACGCCTGCGCGCTCTTCAGCAGCGCCGTCAGGTCCTGCGGGTCCAGACGCACGACGACGTCGCCCGCCTTGACAAACTCACCCTCGCGGAACGGCAGCGCCAGCACCTTCGCCGACACCTGGCTCGAGATCTGCACGAGCGTCCGCGGCTCGATCGACCCGGGCGCGCTCACCGTCCGGACGAGATCACCCCGCTCCGCGCCGGTCAGCACCACCTCGGTGCCCATCTCCACCTGCTGCCCGCGGAGCTTGGCACCCAGCGGCGACGCGATGACCGCCACGATCCCGCCGCCACCGATGATGACGAGCACGATCACGATCCCGACAATCCATTTCCACACGCCCAGCACCCCCGCTGGCTCGCCGACTGCCGCCGACGGCTCGTTCGTCCCCGCCCACCCCCGCAGGCGGGCACCCGGGCGCGAGACCCGGCTCGGTCTTCTTGGGACCCGGCGTCCCCTTCTTTCCGGACGCCCCATCCCGGGCCCCGGTTCACCCGCACCGATTTCTACCGTCGCCCAACGCCCACGGGTGCAACCCGCAGCCACGCCGAGTGGACCCCAACCCGGTACGCGACCGGCTGGGGCCCGTTACACCCGATCCGCTCAAACGCCCAGTTTCTCACCCAGGAACGCCGCGACGCCCGCCATCGGCATCCGCTGCTGCTCGCCCGTGTCCCGATCGCGGACCGTCACGGTCCCGTCCGTGAGCGAGTCGCCGTCGATCGTGAAGCAGTACGGCGTCCCCGCCTCGTCCATCCGGGCGTACCGCTTGCCGATCGACTGCTTCTCGTCGTACTCGATCGCCCCCAGGTGCCCGAACTTCTGACGCAGCTCGCTGTGCAATTCCTGCGCCTTCTCGGGCATCCCGTCCTTCTTCACGAGCGGGAAGACCGCCGCCTTGATGGGCGCGACTCGGGGATGGAACTTCATGAACTCGGGCGACGGGCGGCTCTCATCGACCGTGTACGCCTCGCACAGGATCGCCAGCACGCCCCGGTCGAGCCCGCCCGAGGGCTCGATCACGTGCGGCAGGTAGTGCTCGCCCTTGGGCTGCCCGTTCTTCGCCAGCTCGCCGCGGGTGGAATCAAAGTACTTGAGCTTCGCCCGCGCGTGCTCCTCGTGCTGCTTGAGGTCGAAGTCCGTCCGGTGCGCGATCCCCTCGAGCTCGCCGAACCCCGGAGCCGTGAACGGGAACCGGTACTCGATGTCCGACGTGCCCGCCCCCTCCTTCGCGTAGTGGGCCAACTCGTCGGAGTCGTGCTCGCGCAGGATCAGGTTCTCGCCCTTGAGCCCGAGGCCCTGCCACCACTCCATCCGCCAATCGCGCCAGAAGACGTACCAGTCCTTCGCGTCGTCCGGGTGGCAGAAGAACTCGATCTCCATCTGCTCGAACTCACGCGACCGGAACGTGAAGTTGCGCGGCGTGACCTCGTTCCGGAACGACTTGCCCGTCTGGGCGATCCCGAAGGGGACGCCGACGCGGGTGGTGTCCACGACGTTCTTGAAGTTGACGAAGATGCCCTGGGCCGTCTCCGGGCGGAGGTAGGCGACGTCGTCCTCGGTCGCCGTGGCGCCGATGTACGTCTTGAACATCAGGTTGAACGCGCGGGGCTCGGTGAGTTGAGAATCAGACTTTCGGTTATCCAGTTCGAGCGCCGCCGCTTTGTCTGGCTTGTTGAACGGCGAGGGAATCCATGTCGGATGCGCCTTCATGAAAGACATGGGGACTTGATAGCAAACACCGAAGCATTCCTCGCCCTTTCTCGTCTCAGCGGTAAACGAGGTCGCCACCGCCGCATCAGGAACGCGAGTGATATCCTGCTTGATTCGGTGCATGGCGGCTCGGAATGCACCGAAGGCTTCTTCTTCATTGCTCGCAACGCAACTCAGATTGGGCCCGTAGGGGAGCTCGAAGGGCTGCTCGTTGATGATCTTGATAAGGCGTGCCACACCCTGATCAACTGACTCCCCCTCCTCAGGACGAACGAGGTACATCCCGAACAAGTGGTCCGCCCTGAACCGCTGCTTGGTCTCCTTGTCGTCCACCATCGGGTCGTTGAACCCCGCGACGTGCCCGGACGCCTCCCACACCTTCGGGTTCTGGATGATGCACGTGTCCACCGGCACGATCTCGACGGGCTTGCCGTCGGGCCCGAGCTTGCCGTTGCACCCGCGCATGACGACGTCGGTCCACCACGCGTCGCGGAGGTTCTTCTTGAGCTGCGCGCCCAGCGGGCCGTAATCCCAGAACCCGTTGATGCCGCCGTAGATCTCGCTGGCGGGATACACAAACCCCCGCCGCTTGCACAGCGACATGATGTCGTCCATCGATTTGGTGGTGGTCGCGGGGGCTTCGTCGGTCATCGCATCGCTCCTCAACCCCCGGTGGCGTGCGGGGGAGCGATGCTAGGGGCCAGGCCCAGACGAGCCGCGACCGGGAGGGAGCGGAGATTCATACGAATGCCAGACCGCTCCCTCCCGGTCGCGGATCGTTCTGACCCCTCACCGATCCTCGAAGAACGTCAGCCCGTACCCCTCGGGGTCATGAAACGCGAACTCCCGCGTGCCCCACGGCGTCTCGCGGACGGCCTTGCCCGCGGGCACAACCCCCGCCGCCGAATACGCCTCAAACAACGCCTCCACCCCGCCCCGCTCGAGCTGGAACCGCATCTGGATCATGCTCGGCACCACGCCCGTCATGTCCTTCTCGAACTGCCACTGCAGGTGCACCTCGGCGTTGCCCCGCCGCAGCACCACATACCCCAACCCCGGCGGCGGCAGGTTCGGATCATTCTGCGACGTGATCACCTCAAAGCCAAGACAATCCCGGTACCAGTCCCGCATCCCCGCCGCGTCGCGGACCGGCAGGATCGGGATCGATCGCATGAATGCAGCGCCCATCGTGTGCCCCTGTGCCCGATTGCCCGCGGCGCGCTCCTCGTCTGATAGCGTCGTCTCCCGGGCTTCCTCTACCCTTCGACTCGGGATCAACCCCGGTTCGATGGAGGCACCCATGATCCGTTTCGTTGCGCCGATCGCCCTGCTCGCCGGCGTCTCACACGCCGGCCCGTTCGAACCCGGGGTCTCGATCGAGGACGCCGCCGCCCGCGCCGAGCGCGACGGGCGGCCCGTGCTCGCGTACGTCACCGTGCCCGGGTGCCTCGCGTGCGTTCGGATGGAGCGGACCACGCTCGCCGACGAATCGCTCGCGGAGTTTCTCGCGCAGCGCACGGTCGCGATCCACATCGATGCGCTGAAGAACCCGGACGCCGCCGCCCCCCTCGGCGTGCGCGCCTACCCCACGATTATTCTCGTGGACGCGGGCGAGCCGACCACCCGGTTGGTCGGGTACCGCACCGCCGACGAGATCCGCGCGTGGGTCGACGACCCGGGCGTCTCCGACCGCGCCGTGCTGGGCGTCGGGGCGCCGCTTGGCGAGATCCACGACTTCGCGATGGACCGGCTCATGTCCGGCGCCGCGGAGGAGGCTGCCCGCGCGCTCGCCGAGGTCTGGGTCCGCACGCCCATCGAGCCCGACACACCCGCGACGGTCCGGTGGCTCCGCCAGGTCCGGTACCCCTCGCTGCTGACGCGTCTGACCGAAAACGCCGACGCGAGGCGTGTGATCGAACCGCTTGCCCAGGCGTTCGACGCCTCGGGCCCCATGCCCGACGCGCCCGCCGAGCTCATCCGCGGGTACGCCGAGCTAATGCTGATCCTCAACCGCACCGAAGCCCTGGACGCCTGGCTCGACCGGATGCTCGATCTGCCCGGCGGGACCGCCGCGTTGCGCGCCACCGAACGGTCATTCGATCGGCTTGTCGATCTGGACCGCTGGGCGGACGCGGGCACCGCCGCGGCGGACGCCCACTGGACCCGCTGGCTCCGCCGAGCCCAGGGCAACCCCACGGGCGACCCGGTGCACGACGCCGCGCCTCCGCGCTCGGTTGAGTTCGAGCACGACCGCGCCCCCGAACGCGTCGCGGCGTACATCCGCGCCCTCCGCGCTGCGGACCGGCACGCCGAAGCGGACGACCTCGAACGCGCGCTCAATCGCCCGTGACGCGCTTGAAGAGATCCCCAAGCCCGACCTTCTCCAGCTCCGCCCTGATCTCCTCGTCCACCTCCTCGAACTCGATCGAGGCCGGCGCCGCCGCGAGCTCAACCTCGGGCGCGTCCTCGGGCAATTTCACGAGCCCCATCGACCCGTTGCCCGTCACGCTCACGACCCAGCGCCCGTCGCTCAAGCTCCGGTAGACCGCCTTGCCGACTTCCGCCCCGTCCAGATCCCATCCGATCTGCGCGATCTTCGGGTCGATGATGGTCGCCTCGCTCGGCGCGGTGTTGTCGTCGAAGACGCGCCGGATCCAGACCCGCCCGTTCAGCACGGCGTAGTCCAGGTAGATCTCCCGCCGCGCGTCGTACGGGGTCTCGATCTCGCGCACAAACCCCTCGGCCGTGCGCACGCGGACGGTCACCCGCCCCTCATCCACGAGCAGCTCGGTCACCGCCGTCCGGCGCACCGCGTCGTTGTACATCCCCCGGAGTTCCTCGTACTGGTCCGCGATCGCCCGGATCCGGTCGCGGTAGATCTCGCGCTCGGCGGAGGTCCGCACGAGCTGCACGCCGTACAGCAGCGCCACGCCCGACGCCGCGAGCACCGCGATCGAGGGGATCACGCGCCCGAAGAGGATGTTGGTCCTGGATGCCATCGCACTCTCCATCGGGCCTTCTCGGGGGCCCGCTGCACCGGTACGCTGGGCCGATGCCCCCCGTTCGGACCGCCGCCGCCCTCCTGGCCCTCACGGCTGCCCACACCCCCGCCGACGAGTTCGACTCGGACGGCTTCCGCATCCACTACACCGTTTCCGGGCTCGAACAGGGCCCCACCCTCGTCCTCATCCACGGCTACCTCGGGTCCGCCGCGATCTGGGGCAGCGACTTCGTCCGGCCGTTCATGAACACCCACCGCGTCGTCGCGATCGACGTCCGCGGGCACGGGCAATCGCAGACCTCCGCCGACCCCGACGACCACGGCGACGCCGCCGTCCAGGACGTCGCCCGCCTCCTCGACCACCTCGGCGTCGAGCGCGCCGACATCATCGGCTACTCCATGGGCGGGCTCATCGCCCTCCGCCTGAGCGTCCTCCACCCGGACCGCGTGAACGAGGTCGTCGTCGGCGGCGCCGGGTTCGACCCCGACTGGGACGCGACGTTCGACGCCCAGATCACCAACACCTGCGCCGACCTCCGCGCCGGCGGCGGGTTCGCCCGCATCTTCACATTCATGACCGAGCCCGAGGGCGTGGACCCGATCCCGCCCGAGGTCGTGCAAGCGGTGAACGAGCAGGCGTTCACCACCGCGACGCGCGCCGAGTGGGCCGCAAGCCTCGAGGGCTTCCTCGACTGGCAGTACGACCCGGGCCAGCTCGAGTCGTGCAACGCCGACGTCCTCTTCATCTGCGGCGACCGCGACCCCTTCATCACCAGCGCCCGCTCGGCCGCCCGCGCCATGCCCGACGCGACCCTCGTCGAACTGCCCGAGACTGACCACATGGTGGCCGCCGGGCACCCGCGGTTCATCGAAGCCGTCGCCGAGTTCATCAAGCCCGATTGACGTGCCACTGACCCGTCCGCGGGTCAGTGCGGTGGTGGACCACGACATGACAACACTGACCCGAAGACGGGTCAGTGGCACGGAGCCCCGTTGGGAACGGCCCAAGAGCCGGTAGGCTGATGTCATGCGATCCGCCGCTCTCGCCCTGATGATGCCGCTGCTCTTCGCACTCGGATGCGCCGGGCTGCAGAACTCCTCGGCCTCGCCCGTCGCGCCCACGCCCCGCGTCCGCATCCTCGGCATCGCCCAGGACGGCGGCGTCCCCCACGCCGGCTGCTCGTGCGACACCTGCACCGCCGCCCACGCCGACCCCGCCAAACGCTTCCACGTCGCGAGCCTCGCGATCATCATCCCGACCGACGACGCCGACCCGCGCACGAACGACGTCTACCTCATCGACGCCACGCCCGACATCACCGAGCAACTCCACATGCTCCGCGACGTCCGCGACGCGCCCGAGGGGCGCACCGACCGCGCGCCCGTCGCCGGCGTCTTCCTCACCCACGCCCACATGGGCCACTACACCGGGCTCGCCCACTTCGGGTTCGAGTCCATGCACACCCAGACCACGCCCGTCTGGTGCACCGAGCGCATGGGCGGGTTCCTCCGCCGCTTCGGACCGTGGTCGCAGCTCGTCGAGAAGAACGAAATCGAGCCCCGCACCCTCACGCCGGGCGAGCCGGTCGAGCTGGGCGCGGGCGTCACCGTCACGCCCATCCTCGTCCCCCACCGCGCCGAGTTCACCGACACCTGCGCCTTCGTCATCCGAGGCCCGAGCACGACGGTCTTCTACATGCCCGACTGCAACCCCTGGAATCGATGGACCGCGCCGATCGACGAGGTCCTCGCGGGCGAGGGCACGGACGTCGCGCTCCTCGACGCGACGTTCTACTCGCTCGACGAGCTCCCGGGCAGAAGCCTGAGCGAGATCGGGCACCCGCCGATCGTGACGACGATGGACACGCTGCAATCCATGTCGGACGCGGGGCTCGACGTGCGGTTCGTCCACTTGAATCACACGAACCCGGCGCTAGACGCGGGGTCCGCCGAGCAGCGCGAGATCGAGCGGCGCGGGTTCGCCGTCGCACGCGAGGGCGCGGAGATCGGGCTCTGATGCCCCGAGGTACGAACGATCCCGACTTCGTCTTGCCCGCACCGGCTTGGATGCGAGTTCCACTCCCATTGGGTGTCAACGTTATTTTGCTGCTGGTCTGGCAAGTGCTTGGGCAAACGCTTGACAATCCGAGTTGGGCATTCGGCTTCCAGACGACGTTCTCCTCAAGTTGGAGATTCGCCGGGATGCCCCCATCCAACCCCGCGTGGATTGCTGGGCTGGTCATGGCCTCCGCCGCAGGAGGGTTGCACTTGGGCCTATTGAAGTACGCATCGCCAGGCGACGCCCGCTGGACGAACGCGATGCGCGCATGCTCGTGGATCATCGCGTGTGCGATCACGCTGTATGTTGCTGCAGGATTGATCGCTCGCTGGTGAGCGCGCTTAGTCGCGGAAGCGGCGCACGCAGACCGTGTCGTTCTGCCCGCCGAACCCGAACGAGTTGGACAAACAAACCTCCACGCCGCCCACGGGGTTCAGGTCGCGGGCTTCGCCCGGCACGTGGTCCAGATCGCACAGCGGGTCCGGGTGCTCCAGGTTCCGCGTCGGGGGGATCCACCCCGTCTCGATCGCCTTGACGCACGTGATCAGCTCGACCGCGCCCGCGGCCTGAATCAGGTGCCCGAGCATGCTCTTGACCGAGCTGAACGGGACCTTGGGCGCGAGCCCGCCGAACACCGCTTTCACCGCTGCGGTCTCGATCTTGTCGTTTTCCTGCGTCCCCGTGCCGTGCGCGTTCACATAGTGCACGAGCGGGCGACCGGTGTCGTCCGTCGCGTGCGGGTCGATGCCCGCCTCGTGCAGCGCCCAGCGCATCGCCGCGGCGGCACCCTTGCCCTCGGGGTGGATGTCCGTGATCCGGTACGCGTCCGCCGTCGAGCCGTACCCGGCGACCTCCGCGAGGATCGTCGCCCCGCGGGCCTTGGCGTGCTCGAGTTCCTCGATCACGAGGATCCCCGCGCCCTCGCCCATGACGAACCCGTCGCGCTTCGCGTCGAACGGTCGCGAGGCGTGCGTCGGGTCGTCGCGCTTCGTGCTCATCGCGGTGAGGCGGATGAACCCGGACATGCCCAGCGGGTGGATCATCGTGTGCGCGCCGCCGACGAGCATGACGTCCGCGTCGCCGCGCTTGATGATCTCGGCCCCCTCGCCCGTCGCCTGGGCGCTCGCGGCGCACGCCGTCATGCAGTTGAACGCGGGCCCGCGCGCGCCGAACGCGTCGGCGAGGTGACTCACCGTCAGGTGCGGCTCCTGCTCCAATTCGAGCAGCGCGTTCATCCCCTCGTGCGCGCGGGCCGCCCACTTCGCGCCATCGACGGACTTGGATTCCGCATCCCACCCCGCGACGTGCGTCGCCATGAAGTGGTCGTAGTCGAGCGTCCCCTCGCCAGCGCCCAGGTAGACCCCGCATCGGGCGGGGTTCGGCGCCTTGTCGCCCGTAAAGCCCGCCTGACGCACCGCCGACATCGCCGCGGCGAGCGCGTACTTCGTGCTGATCCCTGCCTCGGCGTGCGCGTCGGCGAGATCACCCACGTGCGCGCGCAGATCGAAGCCCTTCACCTCCGACGCGAAGCTCGTCGAGAACGTCGAGGCGTCGAACCGGTCAATCGGGCCGATCGCGGTGTCGCCCGCGAGCAGGCGTTTCCAGACGCCGTCCAGGTCCGTCCCCAGGGGCGTCACCCACCCCATGCCCGTGATCACGACGCGTCGATCGCTCACTTGTCGGCCCTCCGCGTCGCGGCGATCCCGCCCGCGATGATCAGGGCGCTCCCGCCCGAGGTCAGCGGCATCACCGCGACGCCGTCGCTGAGCGTGAACAGCGCCGTCACCGCGATCACCGCGACGCCCGCGATCAGCAAGACCGCGGGGTCCACAATCAGCACCGAGAGCGGGCGCGGGTTGCTTCGTTCGGGCTCGGTCATGTCAGTCCTCGTCGTCGCGGTGCAGGTCGAGCTTGTCGGTATTGAGCACGCGGACGAGCCCGTCCTTCAGGCGCTTCTCGCCGAAGTTGATGATGTTGCCCAGATCGATGTCCGCCGCCTTCAGCTGCGCCCGCAGCTCGTAGCGCGGCTGCGACCCGATCTCGGTGTGCTCCGCCATGAGCTTCACGATGAACTTGCCATCCACGAACAGATCGGCGACGACCTCGCCGACCTTCTCGCCCTCGAACGTCACGTCGAACGCCTTGTCGATCTCGCAGTTCAGGCCCTCATCCTTGACGAGCTTGACCACGGCGTTCAGGTACACCTCGCGCCCGTACCCGGGCCCGAGCGCCTTGTGCACCTCGATGCAGGCGCCGATGACGGCGCCGCTCACCTTGGTGACCGCTTCGTCGAGCTCGGAAAGGGGAACGCCCCGGCGTCGTCTGTCGTCGTGCATCTGAAGTCTCCTGTGTAGGGGTCCGATCGCCGGGCGCGCCCGGCGTGTGATTGTTGCCGCTCAGGTCGCCCGCCGGAGGACCGCCGCGGCGTTCTGCCCGCCCAGCGCCGTCGTGCACACGAGCACGTTCCCGAGCGCCGCGTCGCGCGACCCGCCCGCGCCCGCGTCGATCCCCGCCGCGGGCGTGCCCGCGTGGATCCGCGCCGGGAGGGTCTGGTGGTGCACCGCGAGCGCCGCGGCGGCCGTCATCAGCCCGCCCTGCCCCGCCATCGCGTCCCCGATCGTCGGGGCGAGCGAGACGACGGGGATCTCGCCCAGCCGGTCGCCGAAGACCGTCTTGAAGGCGCCAAGCTCGTGCGCGTCCGCCGCGGGCAAGCCGAGCCCGGTCGGGAAGATCGCGTCGATGTCCGCCGCGGTAGCGCCCGCGTCGCGCAGCGCGGATTCGATCGCGAGCTCGAGCCCCGTCTCGCCGCGCAGGTCCGACTGCGACGCGCCGAACCCCGCGACCTCCGCGTACACGCGCACGCCGCGCGCCCTCGCGTGCGCCATCTCCTCGATGATCAGGATCCCGCCGCCCTCGGCGAGCAGCGTTCCGCCCGCGTCCGCGTCGTACGGCTTGACGACGCGCGACCCGTCCGTCGCGTCGCCCGTCGCCGCGAGCCGCTTGAGCAGCTCGAGACGCATGAGCCCCATGAGATTCAGCTTGCTCTCGGCACCGCCCACGATCGAGATATCCGCGTCGTCGCGCTCGATCACGCGCGCCCCCTCGCCCAGGCTCAGCAAGCCCGACGACTCGGCCGCGAGGATCGTGTTCGACGGGCCCTCGCACCCATGGATGATCGTGACGTGGCACGCCAGCATGTTGGGCAGGTACTTGAGCATCCAGAGTGGGGGCAGGTTGTTCATCCCCTGCGCGCCGCCCTCGGCGGTGCCCCACCGCTGCACGTCCCATTTCCCGTCGTCATCGAGCGAGTTCACGAGCGCCCGCGTCAGCTCGTTCGCCTCCGCCGCGATCAGCCCCGCGCCGATCTGACACCCCGTGCGCTCGGGGACGATCTCAAACCCCGCGTCGCCGTCTTCCGACCCGCGGGTCCTGAGACCCGCGTCGTCCGACGCGAGCTTCGCCGCGGCGACGGCGAGCTCGGCGTCCCGCGCCATCACCTTCGTCGCCTTGCGGTAGCTTTTGGGCACGAACGACTTCGCGTCGATGCCCTCGACCGTCCCGGCGAGCTTGGAGGCAAACCCCGACGCGTCGAACGCCCCGATCGGCCCAAGACCGCTGGTGCCCTCGAGCAACGACGACCAGAAGGCGTCCACGCCCGAGCCCACGCACGAGACGGGCCCGAGCCCGGTGATTCCGACACGTCGCCGATCCATCTGGAGAGTGTAGAGCCGCCAAGCCCCGCGGCCCGATCCTCAACAGGTGCGGACCTTCCGACCCCCAAGGCTGACGCTGCGCCCGGGCCCGATCGCGGGCTGGATGTTCGTGATCGCGGGCACCGCGATGCTGCTCGCCGCCGTCCTCGTCCCCACGGCCGACGATCTGTCCAACGCCCGCTGGCAGCTCAACAAAGCTCTCGCGATGGAAGCCCACGCCCTCGAACGCATCGACCGGCACGAGCAGTACCTGGCGTCGATCGAGGGCGCGGACCCGGACGTCGCGGTCGCCCTCGCCGGGGCGCAGCTGAACCTCGTCCCCACGGGCATGGACGTGCTCGCCGCCCCGGGACGCCCGGCGGACCTGGACCTGTTCGCCTCGATCGAGCCCGCCCCGCCCGCCTTTGCCCCCCGCAATCGGGTGGGTTCGACCCTCGAGCGGATGGTGATGGATCCGAGCCTGCGGTTGTGGGTCATCGCGGGGTCCGCGATCCTGCTGCTGACGGGGCTGCTGCCCGCGTCGCGGCCCGGTGCCTAAGTCGTTCCCTTCGCTATGGTTCAGTCGTGAGCGAGCCCCCGCCCGAGCGAGCCGTGTTCCGCCGACGCCATCGGCTGGCGCACGATCTGGAGTACGCCGCCGTCTTCCGGGCGAAGCTCCGCAAATCGCGTGGGCCGCTTGTCGTCTTTGCCCGCCCGACCGAGGGATCCGAGCACCGGTTGGGCCTGTCCGTGGGTCGCCGCGCGGGCCCGGCCCACCGGCGTGTGCGGATCAAGCGTCTGATCCGCGAAGCGTTCCGCCTCGAACGCGCCTCGCTGCCCCACCCTGATCTGGGGTCGTTCGATCTGATCGTGAACGCACGGGCCCACGACATCGCGCCGTTGAGCGCGTATCGCCGATGGCTCACCGAAGCCGTCACGGCGATCGCCCGCGAGCAATCCAAACGCGACACGAAGCGTGCCCCCGATGCCTGAGCAGCGCGCCGGCCCGGGCCCGATCAGCCGCGCGCTCGCGGCGCCCTGCGTCTGGATGATCCTGCTGTATCGCGTGACGCTCAGCCCGTTCATCGGCGGGCAGTGCCGGTTCCACCCGACGTGCTCGATCTACGGGCTCGAGGCGTACCGGCGTCACGGCGTGTGGCGTGGGACGGTCCTGACGCTTGCGCGGATCGGGCGATGTCATCCTTTCAACAAGGGCGGGTACGACCCGGTGCCGGTGGACGACCCCCCGCCGCCGAGTCGATACGCTGGGCCCGACGAGACGAGCCCTCCCGACGACCCCGGACACCCATGAGCCGACTCCCCGCCGCCGAACGACGAGAGCAGCTGCTCGACCGGGCGGCGGACCTGTTCAGCGAACGCGGGTACGCGCGCGCCACCACGTCCGAACTCGCCAAAGCCGCGGGCGTCACCGAGCCCATCATCTACCGCCACTTCAAGTCCAAGCGCGACCTGTACGTCGCGCTCATCGAGCGCACGGGCAAGGAGACCCTCGCCCAGTGGGAGGCCGACCTCGACGGCGCCGCCGACCCGGCCGACCGCCTCCGACGCTTGCTGGGCGACAACCCGATGGTCAGCGCCAAGGGCAAGGGCCCCTACCGCGTCTTCCTCCAGTCGATCTCCGAGGTGGACGACGAGTCGATCCACGCCGCGGTCAGCGAGCACATCGCGAGCGTGCACGCCTTCATCGTGCGTGAGATCAAGGCGGCCCAGGACGCCCGGCAGGTGACCGATAAGTTCTCCGCCGACGTCATCGCGTGGATGCTCCTGCACATCGGGATGGGCTACGGCGTGATGAGCGCGATGGCGATCCCCGGGCACGGGCGCGACAGCGGGGGCACCCACGTCCGTGACGTGCTCGAGCGCGTCCTCGTGCGGCAACGCTGAGCAAATGCAGACCACAGCACGGGTGCCACGGCTTGACTTGCAAGCCGTGCCATCGCGATCACGGTTTGCCCTTCGGGTCAAACCGTGGCACCCGATCGATCGCCAGGAACGCCTCTACCATCGCCCGTGCGGGCCTACTTGGACAACAACGCGACCTCCCAGCCCCTGCCCGAGGTGCGCGAGGCGGTCGCCGAGGCACTCAGCACCGAGTGGGCGAACCCCTCGAGCGTGCACCACGAGGGCCAGCTCGCGCGTCGGCGGGTCGAGCTCGCTCGGATGTCCATCGCGAACCTGATCGGCGCCAAGCCGCGCGACATGCTGCTCTGCTCGTCGGGCACCGAGTCGATCGACCTGGCGATCCGAGGCGTGCTGGGCGCGAATCCATCAAAGAATGCGATCGTGACGAGCGCCGTCGAGCACGCCGCCGTGCGTGACCTCTGCGCGGCGCTCGCGCGTGAGCAAGACATCGAGATCCGCACCGCGCCCCTCGGCGCGCACGGCGTGGTGGACGCCGAGGCGCTCGCGTCCGTGCTCGACGACAACGTCGCGCTCGTGAGCGTCCAATGGGCGAACAATGAGACGGGCGCGATCCAGCCCGTATGCGCGATCAGCGACGCCTGCCGCGCGCGCGGCGTGGCGTTCCATTGCGACGCCGTGCAGTGGGTCGGCAAGATGCCCCTCGACCTGCGCGACGACCGGACGCCCGCGTTCGACCTGCTCACGCTCAGCGCCCACAAATTCCACGGTCCCAAGGGCGTCGGGGCGTTGTGGGCGCGCCCGACGGTCGCGCTGCGCCCGGTGGTGCACGGGTCGCAGGAGCTCGGGCGGCGCGGGGGGACGGAGAACGTCCCCGGGATCGCGGGCGCGGGCGCCGCGGCGGACGCGGCCCGCGAATGGCTCGCAGACGCGTCGGGGCGCGAGCGCGTCCGCGCCCGCCGCGACCGGCTCGAGTCGGGCATCCTCGAGCGCCTGCCCGGCACCACCGTGAACGGCCCGACCGGCCCCGGCGCGCGTCTCTGGAACACGACCAACATCGCCCTGCCCGGGCTCGAAGCCGAGGCGGTGCTCATGGTCCTGTCCGACCTTGGCGTCGCCGCGAGCGCCGGTGCGGCGTGCAGCTCGGGCTCGCTCGACCCCTCGCCCGTCCTGCTCGCGATGGGCGTGCCCGAGCGCGTGGCGCACGGATCCGTCCGGCTCTCCCTCTCCCGGTTCACGACCGACGAAGAGATCGAACACACGATCGACGCGTTCGAGCAGGCGGCGGCCCGTCTCGGGTTCGCGCCCTGATCGAGTGGCACCCCGATCCCGAGCCCGGTAGCCTTGCTCCATGGAACACAACCCCTACGCCGGGAACGGCGACGTCGGGATCTACACCGAGCCCGAACGCACCAGCATCGCCGCCGTCCTGAGCCTGATCTGCTCGCTTATCTGCTGCCTGCCGGCGGTCCCGCTCTTGGGCGTGGTGCTCGGCGCGATCGCGTTGATCGGCATCGGACGCTCGGACGGGCGCGTCGGCGGGCGCGGGCTCGCGGTCGCGGGCATCGTGCTGGGCATCCTCTTTACCGTCGCCCAGATCGGCATCGTGCTCGGCGGCGGGATGGTCGCCCAGAAGTTCATCACCGAGATCGCCGTCGTGGGCGGCGACGCACTTGAGGACATGGACAACGACCGGTACGACGAGGTCCGCGCGATCTTCGCCAATGACCTCGCGACCATCTCCGACGAAGACATCGCCGCCTTCCGCGAGGCGTACCGCGCCGAGACGGGCGGGCTCGTCTCCACCCCGCAGACCTTCGGCGAGCTCTTGAACGGTTGGATGGCCCAGGGCACGCTCATGCAGCGCTACCAGGGACGCAACGACCTGATCCCGATCCCCGCGACGTTCGACAACGGCTCCGGGCTCATCATCCTTCAGATCGACCAGAGCGGCATGACCCAGCCCGCGCCGGGCATGGTCCTCCCGATCTTCGACCTCTACGTCGTGGACACGGACGGCGACAGCTTCGAGCTCTCGTCGTACATGACCGACCCGATCAACCCGGACGACGCCGCCCCCGGTGACGCGGCCGCCGATCCCGATGACACCGAAGAGGAACCCGAAGGCCCGTGACGCCCGCAGACCCCGACCACGCCATCCGTGTGCGCCACGTGCGCAAGGTGTTCGGTGCGCAGACCGTGCTCGACGACATCAACCTGGACGTCAAGCGCGGCGAGACCATGGTCATCATGGGCGGGTCCGGGTCGGGCAAGTCCACGCTCTTGCGCTGCGTCATCGGGTCGCACGCGATCAACGCCGGCTCGATCGAGCTGCTGGGCAAGACCATCACGGGCATGCGCGAGGAGCAGCTCAACGAGGTCCGCAAGCGGTTCGGGATCCTGTTCCAGTCCGGGGCGCTGTTCAACTCGATGACGATCGCCCAGAACGTCGCCCTCCCCTTGCGCGAGCACACCGACCTGGACCCCGAGATCATCGACATCCAGGTCAAGATCAAGCTCGAGCTCGTGGGCCTGCGCGAGCATGCGGACAAGTTCCCGGCGCAGATCTCCGGCGGTATGAAGAAACGCGCCGGGCTCGCCCGGGCCCTCGCCCTGGACCCCCAGATCCTGTTTTACGACGAGCCCAGCGCCGGGCTCGACCCCGTCACGAGCGCCCAGATCGACCAGCTGATCGTCGCGCTCTCGCGCCAGCTGGGCGTGACATCGGTCGTCGTGACGCACGAGATGGACTCGGCGTTCACGATCGCCGATCGGATGGCGATGCTCGACAAGGGGCGGATCCTGGCGGTCGAGTCGCGAGAATGGTTCGAATCGCTGCGGGATCTGGACGATGAAGCCGCCGCGAGCCGATCCGAGAGCGAGCGGCTTATCCGTCAGTTTTTGCGCGGCGACGCCGACGGCCCGCTCACCGACCGCCGGAGCGCCGACGGGTACGAGATCGATCTCTTCGGGCCCAAGACCGTGGGCGTGACGACGACGCCCAGCGTGGAATCCACCAGGGGCTGAGCCTTTCACCGGACGTGTGATGACGAACAAGAACAACGTCATGGCGGGGCTGTTTCTCATCGGCGGGCTGCTGCTCGCGGTGGGCATGAGTTTCTGGCTGGGTGAGGCGGCCTCGCTGCTTGGCTCCAAACACCAATACATCGTGCGCTACGACCTGCGGACGGGCACCGCCGGGCTACAGCCCGGGTCGGACGTCACTCTGGCCGGGCAGGCGGTCGGGCGGGTGCTCTCGGTGGACACGATCTACACGACCGACGACACCGGGGCGCGGGTGCCGCTGGCGATCGACGTGACGATCGCGGTGGACACGGACGTGGTGCTCTACGAGGACGCGTACGCCGAGCTCAACGCCCCGCTGCTGGGCGGAGTGAGCTCGATCAACATCGCCGGCACCGGGTCGGGCGCGTTCAACGGCTCGCCCGAGCTGGGCGGGATCTTCACCGGCTCGCCCGACGCCAACGCGATCCTGGACGAGGGCGAGACGCTGCGCGGGCGCCTCGCGCCGGGGATCCTGGCGCTGGCCGGGCTGGACGCGGAGGCCATCGCGCGGATCGGCGAGACGCTCGACAACGTCGCCGCCGCCAGCGCCGACATCAAGCGGATGACCGGCGCCTTCGCCACGGATGCCGAGCCCAGCTCGCAGAGCGTGCGCGCCATCCTGGCGGACGTCGAGGGGTTCACGACCCGGCTCGACGAGCCGGGCGGGTGGGCCGACGACGTCTCGCGGGTCCTCGCGCAGGGTCGCGCGTTCGCGGACCGGCTCGTGCCCATCGCCGACCGGGCCGACGCGACCGTCGCCGACGCGGGGCTCATGATCGGCGACGCCCGCGCCGTGCTCGCCGCCAACCGCGACCGGCTCGACCGGACCTTCGCGAATGTCGAGGCGATCACCGAGACGGTGCGCTACGAATCGATCGAGGGCGTGAACCGGCTGCTCGATCAGGGCGTGCTCGCGGCGAGCACGTACACGGACCTGGGCGACCAGCTCAACGTGATCGTGGACCGCGAGTACCCGAAGATCCGGGGCACCGTCACGAACGTGATGAGCACGACCGAGCAGGCCTCGATGTTCATGGCCGAGCTCAGGGCCCAGCCTTGGCGCGTGCTCCAGCAGCCCTCGGGGGCGGACCTGGAGCGTGAGCCCCTCTACACCGCGACACGGGCGTACGCCCGGGCGGTCGGGGACCTTCGGGCCGCGGGCGAGGCGCTCGAGTCGGTCATCACGCGGACACGGGCCGATGGGTCGGTTCGCCCGCAGCACGCGCTGGACCCCGCCGAGGTCTCCGCGCTGCGTGACGATGTGGACGCCGCGTTCGAGCGGTACAAGTCCGCCGAGCGGGCGATGCTCGAGCAGCTCATCCGCAACCGCTGATCGGCCCTTCCGGAACCCGAACCGGCCTGCTAGACTGCGCCCATGGCCCAGCGGCGCCACCACTACGAGCGGGCGTTCGAGCACTACCTCCGCGAGACGCGGGTGCCCTACGTCGCTGTGGATGAAGCACGCAAGGCCCTGCTGCCCGACGGGGCGACGCTGACGGTCTCGACCGCCGCCGGGTCGTCCGCAGACGCCTCGCCCGAGGCCCTGAAGAGCTTCGACTTCGTCGTGTATGGCGACACGTCCAACCTGCTCATCGAGATCAAGGGCCGCAAGATCCCCCAGCGGGCGACCCGCGCGGGCGGGCCCGGCACCTCGGGCCGGCTTGAGTGCTGGGCGAACCGGGACGACGTCGAGTCGCTCGGCGTCTGGGAGCGTCTGTTCGGCCCCGGGTTCGAGGCGGTCTTCGTGTTCATCTACTGGTGCGACGCCCAGCCGCCGGACGGGCTCTTTCAGGAGGTCTTCTCGTACCAAGGGCGGTGGTACGCCCTGAGGTCGATCGCCCGATCGGTCTATGCCGGCTCGATGAAGACCCGCTCGCCCAAGTGGGGCACCGTGGACCTGCCCGCCGAGGCGTTCGCCCGCCTGAGCGAGCCGTTCGCCCCGGGCCGCGGGTGGCGGAACGCGACGGGCGGGATCCCCGACGCCGGGCCGGGCGTGGCGGCGCTCGAGCCCATCGGCGTTGCCTGAGCGCCCGGTTGGCCCGATCCAGGGGTTCGATGCACCCGGAGCGGGCCCCGCCGCGTAGCATGGTGGAGCATGCCCGACCACACCAACAACCAGACCGCCATTCGTGTCTCGCTCGTCCGCCGCGCCGCCGTGGGCGCCGCGGTGCTCGCGATGGGCGCCGGGGCGGTGATCGCGCAGGACGCCCCGCTACGCCCGCCGACGCCCAACGAGCTCAAGGGCGCCCCGTTCATCCTGACGCTGCTGATCACGGTGGTGCTGGTGGGGCTGCTGGTGCTCGCGGCGTTCTTCCCGTCCAAGCGCGGGCACCAGGACTGACGCCCGCTCGCCGGGCGCGTCCCGGCCGGAGGTCCCGATGACTGACACACCGACCCCAGCGCGCCGGACGAGCCGGGCGTTGCTCGCCTTGAACGGCGCGCTGCTCGCGTTGCTCGGGCTGGTCACGCTCGGGCCCGACGCACGGGCCCAGGGCGGGTCGCCCGACCGCGTCCCCGGGGAGTACGTCCTCGTCGGGGGCGACATCCCCTTCGGCGACTCCAACGCCATTTACATCCTCGACAGCGCCAACCAGGAGATGGTCGCGATCCGCTGGACACCCAGTTCCGGTGCCTCGGGGCGCCTCGATGCGATCGGCTACCGCAACCTCCGCGACGACGCGGCCGCGAGGACCGGGCGATGACCGACACCCGACCCAACGAGCCGCGCGGCGTGCGCATCCCCGATTCCCTGCTGTGGGCGGGCGCGGTGGTGCTGTGCGCCCTGATCCTGGTGAACGGCGCGCGCGTGAACGACACGCCCGCGTTCGCCGAGATGGCCGTGAAATCCGGCGGCTACTCGATGATCACGACCGAGGCGGGCACCTCCGAGGCCCTCGCCATCGTGGACGACCGCTCCGAGCGGCTGCTGGTCTACACGGTCGAGCCCGGGGGCGGGCTGCAGCTGCGCGTGAGCCAGTCGCTGCCCGAGATGTTCCTGGACGCCCGGCGCCAGGGTGGCCCGTAAGCTCTGATCGTGCCGATCACCCCGCTCCCACAGTTTGAGGCCGACGTCAGCGAGCTCGAACGCGAGCGCGCCGAGCGGATCGCGAGCACCACGCCGGACACCGTCGTCGTCCGATTCGGGGCGATGCGGATGATCGGTGAGTTCAAGTACTCGGGCGACGTCCGCCCCGGGTGCGGGTCCAAGCTCGTGTGCAAGACGCACCGCGGGACCGAGCTGGGCGAGCTGCTCACCTCCACATGCCCGAACGCCGGGTGCGGCTCGAGCGTCACCCGCAAGGAGATGCTCGAGTACATCGACGCCTCCGGCGGGCGCCAGTACCCATTCCACCAGGACGGGCGCGCCATCCGCGTCGCGACCGTCGAGGACCTGCAACGCCAGCAGGCGATCGACGACCGCGCCCCCGAGCTGCTCAACCGCGTGAAACAAGTCGTCAAGCGGATGGGCCTGGACATCAAGCCCGCGCTCGTCGAGCAGATCCTCGGCGACGAGCGCGCGACCGTGTACTTCGCCTCCGAAGAACGCGTGGACTTCCGCGACCTCGTCACGGAGCTCCGCCCGATCCTCGGGACACGCGTCGAGATGCGCCAGGTCGGCGCGCGCGACGAGGCACGTCTCACGGCGGATTACGAACGCTGCGGGCAGTACTGCTGCTGCAAGAGCTTCCTCAAAGTCCTCAAGCCCGTCAGCATGAAATCCGCGAAGGTCCAGAAGGCGACGCTCGATCCCCTGAAGATCTCGGGGCGCTGCGGGCGGCTCATGTGCTGCCTGCGCTACGAGGACGAGACGTACGACGATCTGCGCAAGCGCCTGCCCCACCGCAAGTCAAAGGTCGGCACGCCCGAGGGCGACGGCATCGTCATCGAGTCGCAGATCCTCACGCAGCTCGTCCTCGTCTCGCTGGACGCGGACGACCGGCGCATCGCGGTGCCCGTCGAGGAGCTGACCGAGCCGGGCCTGGCGCCCAAGCCCAAGCCGAGACCCGAGCGCTCACCCGAGCCCTCCGAGGACGGCGGGCCGACCAAAAAGAAGCGCCGCAGGCGTCGCCGCCGGCGCTCGGGCGAGGGCGATCCGCCCGCGGGTCAGGCCCCGGGTCCGTCAACCGGTCCGTCCGAGCCATCGGGCGAACCGCGCCCCAGCCCGTCTTCGGGCGAGGGGTCGGACGACGCGCCGCGCAAGAAGCGCCGACGCCGGCGCCGACGCCGCGGCCGCGGCCCGGACGGGGCCGGCGGTTCCGACGGTGGACCGGGCGGCCCGGGGGACGGCGGCTCGGGCACCGACTGAGCGCGAACCCGACCCCGCGCGGGCGGGTACCCTCCCAGTCCCATGCCAGACACCAAGCGCGAGAAGAAGGACCCGACCCACGCCGTCAAGGAGACGCTGATCTCCATCTTCATCTCGTTCGTGATGGCGTTCGTCTTCCGCGGGTTCGTGATCGAGGGGTTCCAGATCCCGACGGGGTCGATGGCGCCCACCCTGCTCGGCAAGCACATGCTCATCGAGGACGACCGCAACGGGTACGCCTGGACCGTCGGCCCGTGGGACTACGTGGGCGGCAACCCGCGCGCCGAGCCCCTCCCCCTCCAGGGCGGGCAGCAGACGAGCCGGGGCCCGACGCCCGACGTGCGCGTGAACAACCCGATCACCCACGCGGAGATGTCGCTGCAGAACCAGCCGCGACGCGCGGGCGACCGGATCTTCGTGATCAAGTACCTCGAGGGGCTGCACGACCCGGAACGCTGGGACGTCGCGGTCTTCAAGAACCCCTCGAACAGGATCAATTACATCAAACGCCTGCTCGGGCTGCCGGGCGAGCAGGTCGCGCTCATCGACGGCGACGTCTTCACCCGCCCCTTCGAAGAGGGCGTGACCCCAACCGCCGGGCTCGACGCCTGGACCGGGCCCGGGTGGGAGATCCAACGCAAGGACGAACGCACCCAGCGCACGATGCTGCAGACGGTCTTCGACGCGCGGTACAACCCCGTGAGCCCGGGGCCCGAGTACCGCTCGCCGTGGGAGCCCGATGCGCCGGGGCGTTGGACGGGCCTGCGCGATTCGCAGGTGCAGACATTCGAGGGCGCCGGCGCGACGACGCTCAGCTGGTCCGACCGCAATCCCATCACGGACTGGTACCCTTACAACCAGACGCCGCACAGCCTTCAGTACTTCCGCGACCCGGACCGCGTGCTCTACCCGGTGTCCGACCTCGCTTTGAGCTTGAGCTTCGAGCCGGGGGCGGACGGGTCGAGCGTGACGCCGACGATCGCGGCACGCGGGCGTGAGTTCCGGGCGCGGATCGGCGCCGACGCCGCCACGATCGAGATGCGCGAGCGCACCGACGACGCGTGGGTGACGGTGGACTCGGGCGCCGGGCCCGCGCTCAAAGTCGGCACGCCCGTCGAGATCGAGTTCTGGCACGTGGATCAGGCGCTCTGGCTCTTCATCGACGGTGATCTCGTCGCGGGCGGGCCCGAGGACGGGGCGTACGCCCTCTCGCCCGCCGAGCGCGTGCTCGCGGCGACGGGCACGCCGATCGCCGAGCTTCTCGAGCGCCCGTCGCTCGCCGACCCGCGCCTCGGGCCGAGCGTGCTGGCGGACCCCTCGCTGTACGAGCGGCCCGGGCTGAGCTGGTCGTTCGAGGGCGGCCCGTTCACGATCCGACGGCTGTGCGTGAAGCGCGACATCCACTACCAGCTCTCGCCGCAGGGCATGACGCGACTCCAGCCGACGTTCGGCGGGGACCCCGGGCACTTCCCGACCCTCGCCGACGGGCAGTACTTCATGTGCGGCGACAACTCGCCGTCAAGCCACGACAGCCGGCTCTGGACGCGTCACGACGGCGGGCCAGACCCGTGGGTCTCCGATCAGTTCGACGACACGGTCGGCATCGTCCCGGCGGATCTGATGATCGGGCGCGCGTTCGTGGTCTACTTCCCCTCGCCCTTGCGCTTCGGGCAGATCCCGATCCCCGACGCCGGTCGCGTCCGCTGGATCTGGTAGGTCCAGGAGGCGATCCGGGGATCGGTGACTCGTGCCGAGCGGCTCCGGCGTGGGCAGCATGGGCAAGCCTGCTCGCCGTGCCGATCGTCCGGAGAACACGGGCAAGCGGGTCTTACCCGTGGCGCCCGGCGATGTTCAAGCGGTGGGCTCGGACGCTCAGCCCTCGACCTCGGTCTCAACCTCGGCCTCGGCCCCGCCCGAGTCGTCGGCGTCGCTCGACGCCGGCGCCCTGGACTCGTCGCCGACGTACACGTCGTCGTAGTAGACGTCGCACCGCGCGGGCGTCATGTCGTTCTTCTGGTCGTAGCGCACCTCGAAGAAGACGCGCGTGCCCGCCGAGTTCACCGGCACCACGCCCCAGTGCTTCTGGAACAGCTCGTGCAGGTCGAACTCGAAGAAGACCCACTCGCCCTCAACCGGGTCCACGGGGCCCGTCACCTCGAACTCGCGGTTGCCCATTCTCAGCGGCGGCTCGCTCACGCCCGCGAGCGTCATCGCGAGCTGCACGCTCTGCAGACCGCGCGGGTTGCGCGGGATCCGCGCCGGCACGTTGTCCGGCCCGCGGCAGATCACGACCGTCTGCAAGTACTGCTTCTCCGTGCCGCGCTCCCAGTTCTCGACGCGGTACCACCCGGAGACGTACCTGGGCAGCGTCTCGGGCACCAGTTCCTGCACCACGCCGTGCACGCGCACGCGCCCGGGCTGGGTCGTCGAATCCATATGCAGGTGCGCCGCCCGCTCGCCCGTGCGCCCCTCGCCCTCGGCGATGTCGAACTCCACCCACGCCTTCGAGTTCTGCACCTTGAACGAGTTCCACCAGGGCTGCCCCTCGTCCCAACGATCGAACCCCTCGAACCCCGGGTCGGCCAGCAGGTTCATCCCGGGCTCGAACGGCTCGGGCATCGGGGTCTGCGGCACCTCGGGGCGGGCCGGCTGGTTGCGGTTCTGCTGCAGCTGACGCTGCTCGTCGATGAGCCGCTGGAGGATCTCGGGCGGGATGCGCCGCTCCGGGCGGTCCGGCTGCCCCTGCGGGGCGGGCTCGGTCGCCGGTTCTGTCTCGGCGGGCTGGTCCGCGGGCTCGGGTTGCTCGAACGCGACGGCGAGCCCCGCGGTCAGCAGCAGGCACGAAACAGCACAGATTCCGGTGGTATAGGGCTTCATACCCCGAGTCTACGGCTCGCCGGCGGGCCCGCTGCAACAAATGACGCGGGTGTTACGCGATCCGCCCGGCGACCGCCCGCCCGACGTACGCCGGGTGGGTCGGATCGACCGAGAACTCCGCGATCCCGTCGTCCATGCCCGGCACGTCCTTGGGCGTGAGCTCGGAGCGGGAATCGAGGTCACGCAGCTGCACCCGGTCCTCGCCGTGCACGATCGCGGCGTAGCGGGCGAACTGCTTCTCGCCGTCCGAAAGCAGCTTCTTGAGGTTCCGCGTGCTCTTGTAGCTCACGCGGGCGTGGAGGGGAGACACGCCGCCCGTGGCTGATTCATACCGCTCGCGTGCCCAGGGCTTGCGGTCGTCCGACTCGCTCCAGTGCTTCGATTCGACGCCGCGGCGAAGGTCCGCCGCCAATCGGCGCACGAGTGGGTCGGTCGCCTCGTCGTCGGCCCCGATCACGAAGACGTCCGGTCGCACCGACGCGCACGGGCGACTCACGGCGTCGAGTAGGTCCGCGCCCTCGGGCATCAGGCCCTTGTCGTCGAGGAGGAGGGAGAGGACGACATCGCCCATCGCGAACCCGACGGCGGGGGTGGGCGGGCCGCCCATGAGCTCGATGAGGTTGTCGTACCGCCCGCCGCCCGCGACGGCCCGCTCGCCCTCGGCGATCACTTCGAAGACGGTGCCGGTGTAGTAGGCGAGACCGCGGATCACCGCTGGATCTACGCGAAGCCAGTCGCCATATCCAATCGCGTCAACCTGTCCGCAAAATGCGAGCAACTCGGAGGATTTTAGCAAGACTGAAGTTTTCTGCATCAATTCAGAAGCTTCGCCCTTGCCTAGTACAACTCCTTTGGCACGAAGTGCCGCTTTTGCGAGTGCTTCCTGCCCATCAGTGCGCTGCCGCAGTTCTGCAAACGCAGCATCCAGGGATGTTATGGAGTCGACGCTTAGACCAACCTCGAATGCCGCCGCCGCGAACGAATCAGAAGACATCTTCTGACGCCGATCGAGTAGCTCAATCACAGCAACAACTCTCTCAGGAGGCACACCTATGTCTTGCAGGACTGACTCGACGAACAGACGGTTGTTAACGTGTACCTTGATGTCCGACGAAACTAGTCCTAGCTCTACCAAGCTCTGAATTGCAACCTCGACTACTTCCGCGGTCTGTTCGAGTTCGTACGCCAGCCACTTCCCTGCGTTATGCGGTTCTCGCGGCAGCCCGATCACATCCACGTTCCACTGCTCGAACTCGCGCAGCCTTCCCCGCTGCGGGCGTTCGGCCCGGAAGTAGGGCCCGGCGGTGAACCACTTGCAGGGCTTGGGCAGGCTCCCGGCCTTGGCGGCGTACATCCGCGCGAGCGTGGGCGTGAACTCGGGGCGCATCGCGTACGGCGCCCGCCCGGTCTCCTTCACCTGCTCGACCTCCTCGGGGCTCTTGCCCGAGTAGGCCTGGAAGAGCTCGTTGAGGATCCCCTCGCCCGATTTGACGGCGTAGAGCTCGGAGGTTTCGAAGGTCGGGCCCGCGATCTCGTCGAACCCGCAGCGGATGGACGCATCCCGCCAGGCCTGCTGGACGTACCGCCTCCTGAGGGCGTCCTCGGGGTAGAGGTCGCGGGTGCCCTTGGGGGCATGGATGGATTTGTTCGTGCTCTTTCCGCTCACGGCGGTAGGGTAGCGAGGGATCGGGCCCTCGCCCGTGCGACGGACCCGTCTTCGGGTCAGGGTGAGCCCGCCATCGCGATCGGCACTGACCCGCGGACGGGTCAGTGGCACGTGCCCGGGCATGCCGGGTGTCCAGCGACGGAGTCCGACATGGGACGGTCGAGCGCAACCTGGTTCGTGATCGCCCTGGTGATGGGGACGATCGCGTTCGTCGCGACGCTGATCATCACGCCGCTGCCCTCGGAGCGCCCGCTGTCCGAGGAGGAACGCGCCGAGCGGCTCGAACGCCAGCGCATCCAGGGGATCATCCGTCAGTACGAGCGGAGCGACCGGATGGGGCTGATCGTCGCGGGCGACTGGCACGTCGTCCACGCTCGGGCGCGCGAGGTGGTCGAGCTCGATCCGACACACATCTGGGCCCAGCTGGACCTGCTGCACGCCATCGATCGGACCGTGGGCCCGGGGCCCGAGCTCGAGGCGCGGGCCGAGGCGTTGCTCGAGATGCTGGACGAGCCCGCGGTCCGGCAATCACGGGCCCCGTGGCAGCTGCACGCCGCCCGAGGGTGGTCGAGCTGGTTCCTCGGCGACGAGATGGGCGCGCGGGAGGCGTGGCTCGACGCCGCCGACACCGTCGGCGGGCCCAACGGGGCGAACCCCCACTACAACAGCGCGAGCTACCTCTCCCTCGCCGGCGAGGTCGATCGCGCGATCGAGCACTGGCGCGAAGCCCTCGAACAGACCGGCCGCGGCGGGTGGGGCGTCTCGGTGGACTACGCCCGCGCCGACTACGACAACGTCCGCCTCGTCACGCACCCGGGGTTCGAGGCCGCGATCGAGGACTGGAACGCCCGGCGGGCCGCGGCCCAGGCCGAACGCGAGGCGCTCGAGGCCCAGCACGAGCAGGCCCACCCGCCCATCGCGAGCACGAGCGAGCCGGAGGCGGACGACCCCGCACCCGGCGCGGACGCCGCCCCGGCCACCGGCGGCCCCTGAGCCCCACCCCCGGGCCCCAGCGCGTACAGTGGACACCCGACGCCCCTTCGGCGTCGAATTCCACGACCGCAGGCCCCACCCATGCCCACCATCACCATCAACGGCGTCGCGTGCGAGTTCAAGAAGGGCGAGCGCATCCTCGATATCGCCAACCGCTGCGGCATCGAGATCCCGCAGTACTGCTACCACCCCGGGCTGAGCGTCCCCGCCCAGTGCCGCATCTGTCTGGCAGAAGTCCACGCGCCCAACCCGCGCAACGACAACAAGGTCGAGCCCATGATGGGCGGCAAGCTCCTGCCCACCTGCGCCACCGAAGCCTCCGACGGCATGGTCGTCTTCGCGAACAACCCCAAGTCCGTCGCCAACCAGAAGGCGGTGATGGAGTACCTCCTCATCAACCACCCGCTCGACTGCCCGGTCTGCGACCAGGCGGGCGAGTGCTCGCTGCAGGACTACTCGTACAAGTACGGCCGCGGCACGTCACGCTTCGAAGAAACCAAGGTCAAGCAGCCCAAGAAGGACCTCGGGCCCAACATCTATATCTACTCCGACCGCTGCATCATGTGCACCCGGTGCGTCCGCTTCACCCGCGAGATCCCGGGCACGGGCGAGATCATGATCGACGGGCGCGGCAACCGCTCGGAGATCGACGTCTTCCCGGGCGTGCCCCTCGACAACGACCTGTCGGCCAACGTCGTGGACCTCTGCCCCGTCGGGGCCCTGCTCGACAAGGACTTCCTGTTCTCGCAGCGCGTCTGGTTCCTCAAGAGCACGCCGACCATCGACGGGCTCACGAGCTCGGGCGACAACCTCTGGGCGGACCACAACCAGAACCGGATCCACCGATTCCGCCCGCGCGAGAACATGGACGTCAACACCTGGTGGATCACGGATGAGGTCCGCTACTCCTGGAAGCACGTCCAATCGGACGACCGCATCCAATCGCCCATGCGCCGCGAGCACGGCGTGCTCATCGACACCGACTGGCAACGCGCCCTCGACCAGATGCTCGAAGGCGTCCGCGACGCCGGCACGCTCGCCGTGCTCATCTCCCCGATGCTCGCGTGCGAAGAGGCGTACGCCCTCGCCAAGCTCGCGCGGACGCTCGACGCGAACGCCCTGCTCGCGATGGGCCCGGTGCCCGTCGATGGGTCCGACAAGCACTTCGACAACCCCGCCGCGGGCCGGCCCTTCATCGCCCGCGCCGAAAAAGCGCCCAATGCCCGCGGCGTGCAGCGCGTCCTGAACGCCATCGGCGGCGAGATCACCGACTTCGACGGCTTCTGCCGCGCCCTCGGGCACGG
The DNA here is from genome assembly GCA_030426605.1 of Phycisphaerae bacterium. GTDB lineage: Bacteria > Planctomycetota > Phycisphaerae > Phycisphaerales > UBA1924 > BQJQ01. The sequence goes on from JAUHXM010000001.1 coordinate 56,497, forward strand.
GTCGGGCCACTCGAACGTCGGGGCCGTCGTCATCACCGGCAACTACCCCAGCACCTGGGCGACCAGCGCCCTGCACCACGCCCTGGGCGGCAAGCACGTCACCCTCATCGACACCCTCGAGTCCGACCTCGTCAACGACGCCGACGTCGTGCTGCCCAGCTGCACCTGGCTCGAGAAGGCCGGCACCTTCGAGAACGCCGAGGGCACGCTCCAGGCGTTCGACCGGGCGCTCGTGCCTCTGGGTCAGTCCAAGAGCGAGGGCCAGATCGCGCTGGACGCGCTGGCCGTCCTCGCGGGCGACGACCTCGACCGCCCCCGCGCCGGCTACGCCGCGATGATCGTGGACGAGGGCCCGGGTCAGGTGCCCGCCGCCACCGCGAGCGTCGCCACCCCGCTGACGGAGCCCTTCGACGCGGCGGACGTCCGCGAGGAGATGGCCGCGGAATCGTCAGCGCTTCAGGTCTTCATGACGGACGTCGCGACGCCGCCCGCCAAGCCGAAGAAGCAGCCGGACGCGCCGATCGTGGAGCTGTGAGCGGCACCCGTTCGATCACCGCCGCAACCCCAGAGCACACGTCCGGAATCCTCGCGTTGCTGCGCGCCGCGTTCGAGTCGTCCGCCGAGTCCGAGTTGGTCGCGGACCTGCTCGCCGACCCGGCCGATCCGATGGTCAGCCTCGTTGCGCTCGAAGGCGATGAGGTCATCGGGCTGGCGCTCTTCACGCCCGTGACGATCGATGACGCCTGGGTCGCGATGGGGTTCGCCCCACTCGCCGTCCACCCCGACCACCAAGCCCGCGGCGTCGGCTCGCGGCTCACCCGCGATGGTCTCGACGCCTGCAACGCGCTCGGGCACCGCACGGTGTTCGTGCTCGGCGACCCGGCGTATTACCCGCGATTCGGGTTTGAGCCCGCCTGCCCGCTCGGCTACCGCTGCGAGTGGGTCGCGCCGGGGGACGAGCACGAAGCGGCCTTCATGGTCCGTGGGCACGACGCCGCTCGCACGCCCGGCTTCGTGCGCTACCACCCGGCGTTCGATCGGTTCTAACGCGTCCCGCCCGATCTCCCGGGCGGGACGGCTCGCCTCCGCGGGATGGCCCGCGGGTCGTGGATGCACCACCCGGGTCATCCGTCCAGCGCACTCTCCAGCACACGCCGGACGACGTCCGAAGAATTGGACGCCGCGGTGCGGATCCGTTGCCGCGCCCGCTCGGCCGCGGCGCGGACGGCGTCGATCAACGCCTGGTCCGCCCCGATGTCCAGGAGCGTGCGCACGCACGCCTGCGCCTTGTCGGTGACCGCCTCGGCGCCCGTCGCGCCGAACTCTGCGATCCGGTGGTTCGTCCGGCGCGCGACGCCCACGAGGTTCTGGTCGGACGCCCCGGCGTCGTCGAGGCGGCGGATCTTCGCGACGCCGAGGTCGCGCTGGTCGTGGATGGTGTCCGCCGTGCGGTGCGCCGTGCGGGCGATCGAGCGGATGCACGTCTCGGCGATCAGCTCACCATCCGACGCCGTCGCCACGCCTGAGAACAGCGACAGCACCATCACGACGATCAATCCGGGAATTGTTCTTGAAAGCATGCGAGACCTCCTGGTCGCCCACTCGGGCGCAGCGATCCCCGCGCCGGGCCGTCACGCGACGATCGGCACACAGGGACACGGGTTGGGTCCACGACCACGCCGTCTCCAGCGAAGGCAACCGCCCAACGCCCCGGCCAGCCACGGATTGCACCGAAATCCCGGTTCTCGCGCTAGGCTTGGGCCATGGGCTGGATTCTCTTCACGCTGCTCGTGCTGGTTGTGCTCACGGTGCTGACGCTCGCGTGGTGGAAGATCGGCGACCAGTGGGCCGACGGCGAGCACAAACGCTTCGGCCCCAAGGATGCCGACCGCCAGCAACCCCGCGTCATCCCGTCCGACAAGCCCGACGACGGCGCCGTCGTCGTCAAGGACCGCTGAGTGCCGCGCTACAAGCTCACCATCGCCTACGACGGCACCGACTTCTGCGGCTGGCAAAAGCAAGAGCCCCCCGCCTCCGAACACCCCGACCTCACCCCCATGCCCGCGCGCGAAGGCGACGACCAGCCGCGCGTCGCGCTCCGCACCGTCCAGCACGTTGTCGAGGAAGCCGTCCGCGACCTGCTCCGCGAGCCCGTCACGCTCGTCGGTGCCAGCCGAACGGACTCGGGCGTGCACGCCAACGGGCAGGTCGCGGCGTTCACGAGCGATCCGCTCGAAGACAAGGGCGTCGGCTGGCCCGCCGCGCGCGGCACCGACGCGCTCGTCAAAGCGCTCAACGGGCGCCTCCCGCGCGACGTCCTCGTCCGATCCGCCGAGGCCGTCGATGAATCGTTCAGCCCCATCTCCGACGCGATCGAGAAGGAGTACACCTACTGCATCGCGTCCGGCCCGGAGCGCCCGCTGTGGGACCGGCGCTACGTCTTCCACACCTGGCACGAGCTGGACACGGCGCGGATGGACGCCGCGGCGCAGCTCTTGGTCGGCGAGCACGACTTCGCGAGCTTCGCCCAGATCAACCACGGGCGGAAGTCCACCGTCCGCCGCATCTTCTCCTGCGGCGTCTCCACCCCATCCTCCCCCGCGTGCGGGGGAGGTGCCGAGCGCAGCGAGGCGGAGGGGGCTTCAACACCACCACTCCGCTACCACCTCATCCGCGTCCGCGGCAACGGGTTCCTCTACAACATGGTCCGCATCCTCGCCGGCACCCTCATGGAAGCCGGGCGGGGCACCCTCGACCCGAACCGCATCCCCGAGATCCTCGAATCGAAGGACCGGACAGCCAACCCGGGCCCGACCCTGCCGCCGCAGGGGCTGAGGCTGGAGTGGATTCGGTATGGGTAGACGAAGGCCAACTAGGAGACCATGGGTGTCACTTCTGTTGTTGGCAGTGCTCCTTGGGATCACCGTCGCGTCGAGCTGGTATCACATTGGTACTCGAACTTATGTTCCCAGTGACCACCCTCGGGTCGTCAGGCACGCCTCTTGGATCAGCTTTCAGTTCGGTGCGTTTCGTGTGTCGCACGCATCGAATGCAGATGTTCACCGACCGGTGACAGAACTCACATCAGACGCGAGAGAACTTGGGCCGCTGTTCGTTCAGCGCCTGAGACCGCTGCACCGGCCGATTTGGCGACTCAGTCCAAAGGTGTATCGCATCCCGGAGTTTGTCATCTTCTTGCCACTCTGGCCCGTGTTGCTCATGTTCGGCTTCACGACGGCCTGGCGCTGGTACCGCTTCAAGCCCCTCGCCCCCGGCGAGTGCCCCACGTGCCGCTACGACGCCGCCGGGCTCGACGCCTGCCCCGAGTGCGGCTCGCCCATCGCCCGCGAACAATCCCCCGCGTGAACGACCCGATCATCACCAACCGCCTCCGCCTCGACCCGCCCAGCTCGGCGGACCTCGACGCACTCGCCGACATCTTCGCGATGCCCGAGGTCTGCACGTACCTCGGCGACGGATCGCCGCGCTCGCGCGCGCAAGTCGAAGAAAGCCTCGCCAAACGCATCGAGTGCCTCGCCTCCCACGGCGTGACGATCTGGACCGTCCGCGCCCGCGTCGATCTGCCCGCGACCGATACCGCGCCGGCGATCGCCGCGGGAACCGTCGTCGGCGACTGCGGCGTCATCCCCGTCGCATGGCAAGGGCCCGAGCTCGAACTCCTCTACCGCCTGCACCCGCACGCCTGGGGGCGCGGCGTCGCGACCGAAGCCGCGACCGCGGCCCTCGAGCGCGCCGACCGGGTCGGCATCGACCGCCTCATCGGGCTGGCCTACGACGCCAACACCGCGAGCCGGCGCGTGCTCGCCCGCGTCGGGTTTACGCCCCGCGGCGAGACCGACCGGTGGTACGGCGTCCGCCTCCACTGGCATGAACGGGAGGGGCACTAGGCACTGGGCACTAGGCACTGGGCACTAGGCACTAGGCACTAGGCACTAGGCACTAGGCACTAGGCACTAGGCACTAGGCACTAGGATGGAGCGTACAGCCGCAGTCTGTGTATTCCCGAGTGCCTGATGCCTCGTGCCTGATGCCTTCTCTCACCATCCTCCACATCTCGACGCGGCTCATCCTGGGCGGATCGCAGGAGAACACGGTGCTGTCGTGCTTCGGGCAGTCGCGCCGCGGGCACGACGTCCACCTCGCCTTCGGCCCGATCTTCGGCCCCGAGGGCTCGCACCGCGACACCGTCGAATCGTTCAACCGACGCGTGCGCGATGGGCTCGAACCGGGTGCCACCGAAGTGACCATGCACGAGCTGCCCCACATGGTCCGCGAGGTGCATCCGATCAAGGACCACTTCTGCTTCCATCGCGACCTGAAAAACCTCATCCGTGACGTCCGCCCGGACGTCGTGCACACGCACTCGTCCAAGGCCGGCATCCTGGGCCGCTGGGCGGCGTGGAAGGCGAACCCACGCCCCGCGGTGGTTCACACGATCCACGGCCCACCCTTCATGCCTGTCGAAGGCTCCGCGATCGCGCGCGCCAAGACGCTCCTCAAGAACGCGATCTACACCCACGCCGAGCGGTTCGCGGCGAAGCGCTGCCACACCATCGTCTCCGTCGCCGACGCGATGACCGAGCAGTTCCTGGCGCGCAAAATCGGGCGCCCGGAGCAGTACGTCACCGTCCACTCCGGCATGCTCGTCGAGCCGTTCCTCACCGCCAGGCCCGGCGAATCACGCGGCGAGGTGCGCGCCGAGTTGGGCATCGACGACAACGACTTCGTGCTGGGCACCGTCGCCCGCCTCGCCGAGCACAAGGGGCACGACGATCTGCTCGACGCTATCGGTGACGACCTGAAGGCCAACCCCCGTTGGAAGCTCCTTTGGGTCGGCGATGGGTGGTGGGCCGACCGCCTGCTCGCGCGCGTGGGATCGATGGGCGTGCGCGATCAGGTCATCACGACGGGACTTGTCCCCAACGAGCGGATCCCCGCGATGATGCGCGCGATGGACGTCCTCGTGCACCCCAGTTACAGAGAAGGCCTGCCGCGGACGGTCCCCCAGGCGCTGCTCGCGGGTGTGCCCGTGATCGCGTCCGACACCGACGGCACGCCCGAGGTCTGCCTCGACCCGGCGCGCGTGGGCGACGACAAGGCGACCGGGCTGCTGTTCCGCGTCGCCGATTCCGCGACGCTCCGAGATCACATCAAATGGATGGCCGAGCACCCCGCCGAGCGCGCCGCGATGGGCGCCCGAGGGCGCGAGATGTGCCGCACGATGTTCAGCGACGCGACGATGGTCGAGCGCCTCGAGCAGGTGTACGCGGATGCGATGAACGCACCAGTTCGTCGATGACTACCAGGGTTCAAACCAGTCGTCCGTCGAACTCATCCAATCGCTCTTTCGGAACACATCAAGAAGGAGCATGAAGATGATCGAGCCCGCACCCGCGACACAGTACCACCACCACGGCTTGATGCCCCAACTCATCCAGTCGTAGAAAACCCAGACACCGATTCCGACTGCGGTAACGAGTGCGGACGAGATGAACCATCGCCCGACCGGCATCTTGGTTACCAGTCCCCCCACCCGCCGTTGTCGTCCGCGTCCGGGATGAGCGAGAGCAGGAATAGGATCAGGAACAGCACCGTCATCGCGGCACCCCAGATCCAGAGCACGCCCAACGCGAGCAGCCCGTATCCCGTAATCCCCGCGAACAGCAGGAACAGGAACAGCTTGGGAACGGTCCCTTGTCTCAGAAAGTGCATGCAGGATCCCCCGGTGGTCAGCCCAGACAAATGACGCGGCGCCCAAAGTCCAAGTCCATCGCCTTCTTCGCCTCGTACAAGGTCTCTTCCGCGACGGCGTTCGCCTTCTTGGTGTGCTCTTTGAGCAGCGCCAGGATCTTGTCGTCGCCGTCCTTGCCCTCGTAGGGCGCCCGGCGCTCGCGCATGGGCGCCAGCAGCTTGTCGATCGCCTCGGCGACCTCGACCTTCACGTGCCCGTCGCCGATGTTGTCGCCCGCGGCGTACTTCTCCTCGAGCTCCTTCACCCGCGCCGGATCGTCAATGAACGCGCGCACGTAGTCGAACAAAGAATTGGTGATGTCGCCCGGCTCGTCCATCGACTGCCGCCCGGTGTAGAGCCCGCCCATCTTCTTCTTGATCTGCTTAAAGGTGTCCGTCAGGAAGATCGCGTTGTTGAGGCTCTTGGACATCTTGTTCACGCCGTCGGTGCCGATCAGCCGCGCCACGCGCCCGATCTTCGCCTGCGGGATCGGGAACAAGCCGCCCGCGCCGACGTAGTCGTCGTCTTCCGTTTGCGGATCGACGCCGCAGTACATCTGGTTGAACCGGCGCGCGACCTCTCGGCAGGGCTCGATGTGCGCCACCTGGTCCTCCCCCACGGGCACGAGCTCGGGGCGGAAGACCAGAATGTCCGCGCACTGCCCCACCGAGTACATCGGGAACCCGAACGAGTAGTTGTCGCCCAGCCCCTTCGTCTCGAGCTCCGTCTTGAGCGTCGGGTTGCGCATCACGCGGTTGAAGGGCAGCAGCATCGCGAGGTACCACGTGAGCTCGGCGATCGCGGGGATCTCGGTCTGGAGGACGAACGTGGACCGCTCGGGGTCCATGCCGCAGGCGATCCAGTCCTTCACGATCGCGATCGTGCTCTCGCGGATCTCCGCGGGCTTGTCGGCACGCGTCGTGAACGCGTGCATGTTCGCGATCAGGAAGTAGCAGTCGTAGTCGTCCTGCGCCTTCACGCGGTTCTCGAGCGAGCCCACCCAGTGCCCCAGGTGGAGGTTGCCCGTGGGCGTGTCGCCGGTCAGGATGCGGGGTTTGTCGGTCGTTGGGTCGGCCATGAGGGCCGATCGTAGCGGGCGGCGGAGCACCCGGGCTTGGACGATCAAACTAGCATTGGTGCGTGCCCGAAGACCACCCGTTCATCTTCGAACCCAACACGCTCTCCGGCATGCCTCTACGGACGCGGGTCGAGGCAGACGGCACCGTCCGGCTCGAGCCACAATCGACCCCGGATCTGCGCATCGTGCTGGCGATCCTGACCATCACGCTGATGTTCGTTTGCATGTGCCTCGCGACATTGATCCTGGCCACCCCCCGCCCCGCCTGGGCCGCGCCGATTCTGGTTCTCGCCATCGTGTTCGGACTGACCGTGGGTGGGGGGCTCATCGCGGGCTTCTACATCCAGACACGGAGACTCTCCGAGCGGCCCCCGTGGATGATCTGGAACCCGTTCGAACGCACTCTCTTGCTCCCCCGGCAGGATCGCGAACTCGCGGGCGAGGTCTCGATCCGAACGCTGCAGGGCAGCTCGAGATTCGAAGGGCCCGGAACGGTCAGGCGCTCTCGGGTGCTTGCGCAGGTTCAGGTGTTTGATGCCGACACGAAAGCGTGGTTCGCAGTGATCACGAGGACTTCCTCGGGCTCTCGAACGCTCGCGAGCATTCGAGAGTTTGCGGAGCGCTCGGCGCTGAATCTGAGTGTCGAGCGCGTTCCACGATCGCAAGGACCATCGGAGAGCGAGTTCGCCTCGCTGCCCTACGACCCCTGACCGCTACACCGCCGGCTCGGCGACCTCGGGCGCGCTCAGCAGCGCGATCGCGATGTTCAACGCGTTGAACCCCATGTGCATCGCGATCGGCACGCCCACACGCCGCGTCCGCTCGTACGCCAGCCCGCAGCACAGCCCGAGCGCGAAGAGCGTCAGAAGCGCCCGCCACGGCACGGGCTCGGTGCCCAGACGGTGCGCCAGCGCGAACAGCAGCGACGTGATGAAGATCCCGACCCACGGGCTCTTGAACACCTTGATCGCCGCCGACTGCAGGAAGATCCGGTAGATCAGCTCCTCGACCGCCGGGATGCCCAGCACGAGCACCGCGAGCAACCCCCACAACCACGGGTCGTTCGGCGACGTCTCCCACCACCCCACGATCTTGTCGAGCGTCGGGTGCGCGATCTGCGGCGCCGCCTCCTCGGCGAACGTCTCGTGCAACGCGACCCCGCCCTTCGCCGCCAGCGCCACGATCGGGTACGCCAGCGCGAAGCACCCGAGCCCGACCACGAAGTCCAGCGGGCCGAACTTCAGTCCGCCCTCCGGGACGGATTTGGCCAGGATGTACAGCATCCCGATCCCGGCGACGACCCCGAACAGCGACCCCGTCGCCGCGACGATCACGAGCGAATGGTCGTCGGGCATGTCCCGCTGCGTCCACGCGGGGAACTGCTCGAGCGCGACTTGCGCCGACCCTTGTGCCAGGAAGACGATCAGCCCGGCGAACAGCCACACGATCCAGGGCAGGCTCTTCACATCGCGCAGCCCGGCCTTCTCGATCCCCCCGGGCTTGACCAGCCCCGCGGCCAGCACAAACGCGAAGACGAGCACGCTCGCGACGATCAGGATCACCAGTTCCCACTTCTTGGCGGTCTCGAGCACCTCGTCCACGCTCATGCTCTGAACGGAATCGGTCTCAACCGCCTGGGCGAGCGTCAAGGCAGCACCCGCGTCGGCCGATCCCAGGGCGGGGGATGACACGAGCGTCAGACACGCAACAATGCAGACCATGGCCCAGCCGCCCGAGCCCCAACCAGAAGACCGGCCCGAGCCGAGCCCCACGCCCCCGCCCGTCCTGGCGGAGATCATCGACCACAAGCGGGAAGAGGTCGAACGCGCCAAACGCGAGGTCTCCCTCAAGGACCTTGAGATCGAGGTCGCCCAGGCAGAGCCCCCCCGCAACTTCTTCGCGGCGGTCACCAACCGCCGGGCGAAGGGGACGACGGCCGTCATCGCCGAGATCAAGCGGCGCAGCCCCAGCGCGGGGTGGATCCGCCCTGAATACGAACAGGATGGCTTCGAGCCCGAGGTCATCGCGCGTGCGTACTCCCAGGCGGGCGCATCGGCCATTTCGTGCCTCACAGACGAGAAGTTCTTCGGCGGGCACCTCTCGTTCATTCAACGCGTCAAGGCCGCATGCGACCTCCCCGTCCTCCGCAAGGACTTCGTGATCGACCCCTACCAGCTCTGGGAAGCCCGGGCCGCGGGGGCGGACGCCGTCCTCCTCATCGCCGAGTGCCTCAACGAGCGCCAGATCATCGACATGCTCATCCTCGGTCGGCAGCTCCAGCTCACGACGCTCCTGGAGGTCCACTCGATGGAGAACCTCCTGCGCGTGCGCCCGCACGTCGGGTTCCCCCACGCGGGGTACAACCTGCTGGGCATCAACAACCGCGACCTGACCACGATGACGACCGACCTCGCCCACACGACCCGCCTGCTCGACCTCGTGGACGACCCCTCGGTGCTCGTCTCCGAATCGGGCATCAAGACCCCGGCGGACCTCGCCCGCCTCCGTGACGCGGGCGTGAACATCGCCCTGGTGGGCGAGCATCTGATGCGTGAGGCCGATCCCGGGGCCGCGCTGGCCGCGATGCTCGCTCCGAACGAATCCTGAACGCGAACACTTCGACCCGCTCGGTGGTATGCACCGGCGACCCCACGGAGACCCACCCGATGCTGAGCATCCTCGAATCTTCCCGCATCGCCGCCCTCGCGTGCGCCGTGCTCGTCGCCCCGGCGAGCGCCCAGACCGCCGAGGAGGTCCTCGAGCGCGCCTCGCAGGCCATCAAGACCGCCGAGCAGGGACGCGCGACCGTCGCGCTCGATGTCCAGGCGCAGGGTGGGGAGTACGCGGAGCGTCTTTCTCAGGCGCTCCCGGACGGCACCGCCGCCATCAGCTGGCGCCGCGCCGCGGAGGGCACGCCCCGCGCGTTCCGTGTCACGGGCGACGTCCGGGGCCGCAAGTCGGAAGACCCAGAGTCCATCAACGTGCTCTTCACGGACGGGCAGCCGGCGTACGTGGACGACGCCCGCAAGCGCGTCGTCAAGCTCGCACCCGGACGCTCGGACCGGACGGTCTCGCTCACCGAGCAGTTCCACCTGACCGCGTTCATCGACGACCGCCCGCTGCTCGACGCCTTCGCCGGCGCCGAGATCTCGCTCGACGGCACCGCCACGCACGACGGCGAACTGTGCGACGTCCTCGTCGTCGCCTACTCCAAGGGGCCGGACGGCGAGAAGCCCAAGTTCTCCGTCGAGCGCTGGATGATCGCACGGTCCGACGCATTCCCGCGTCGGATCGAACGCGAGCTGGACATGAGCATCCTGGGCAAGGCGAACGCCACACTCGCTCTCACCGATATCACCCTGGGCGATGCGCTCACGGGCGAGACCTTCGAGCTCGACGTCCCCGAGGGGTACGTCGGTGCCGGCAACGCCGCGTTGGTGCGCCCACAGACCGTCCGCCCCGTCCAGCAGACCCAGGCCCAGCCCGCGCCGCGCACCGAGAACCCGGTCGCGCCCGAGTACTCCATCACGGACGTCAACGGCGTCACCTACGACAACACGACCCAGGAGGGGCGCGTCACGGTGCTCTACTTCTGGGGCACGTGGTGCATCCCCTGCCGCGAGTACTCCCCGCTCGTCAGCGCTCTGGCCGAGCAGTACGACGGTCGCAACGTGGACGTCCTCGGGCTGGCGATCCGCGAGCGGACCGAGACCGCCGCGGGCGAGCTCATGGCGGACAAGGGCTACAAGCACACGCTCGTGAACGGGGCCAGCGGTGCTGTCCGCCCGTTCCGCGTGCGTGTCTACCCCACCATCGTCGTCATCGGCCCGGACCAGACGATCCTCGCGACCGAGCACCCGAGCAAGGGCGTCAGCACCGAAGAGACGATGAGAGCGGTGCGTGCCGCGATCGCCAAGGGGCTCGAGTGACCGCCGTCACCACACGATCGGCACCCGGTTGCGCCCCGGGCAGTTCCATCTTCTCGAACGACCGCGACCGTGCGATCCGGCGACAATGCCAGCCCGGCGCCCCCGAGCTTCGACTTGATCACACAAAATGAGAAACGGCCCGGGACAGCCCGGGCCGCGTGCAGGATGACTCGGATCGGGGCGGTGGGTTACTTGTCCATCAGCGCCGCCTGCGCCGCCGCCAGGCGGGCGATCGGCACGCGGAAGGGCGAGCAGGACACGTAATCGAGCCCGGCCCGGTGGCAGAAGTGCACGGACGCGGGGTCGCCGCCGTGCTCGCCGCAGATGCCGAGCTTGATGCCCTTGTTCGTCGCCCGCCCCTTCTCAACGGCCATCTCGACGAGCTGCCCGACGCCGGTCTGATCCAGCGACTGGAACGGGTCCACCTCGAGGATGCCCTTGTTGATGTAGTTGGGCAGGAACGAGTTCACGTCGTCACGCGAGTACCCGTAGGTGAGCTGCGTGAGATCGTTCGTCCCGAAGCTGAAGAAGTCCGCGACCTCCGCGATCTCGTCAGCGGTCAGCGCCGCACGCGGGATCTCGATCATCGTCCCGACCTTGATGTCGAGGCGCTTGGTCCACTCGTGCTGCTCCTTGACCTCCGCGATGGTCTGCTCGGCGAGATCGCGCAGCAGCGCCAGCTCGCGCCGCGTGCCGACGAGCGGGATCATGATCTCGGGGTGCACCTTGATACCGTCCTCGAGGCACTCGATCGCCGCCTCGGTGATCGCCCGCACCTGCATCTTCAGGATCTCGGGGTAGCTCACCGCCAGGCGGCACCCGCGGTGCCCCATCATCGGGTTCAGCTCGTGCAGCTGGCTGACGCGCTGCTTGACCTTGTTCACCGTGACGCCCGTCGCGTCCGCGACCTCCTTGATCGCGGCTTCCTCGTGCGGGAGGAACTCGTGCAGCGGGGGATCGAGCAGGCGGATGGTGACGGGCAGCCCCTTCATCGCCGTGAAGATGCCCACGAAGTCGCCGCGCTGGAAGGGCAGCAGCTTGTCGAGCGCCGCCTCGCGCTGCTCGGTCTCCTCGGCGAGGATCATCCGGCGCATCGCGACGATCCGGTCGCCCTCGAAGAACATGTGCTCGGTGCGGGTGAGCCCGATGCCCTCGGCGCCGAAGTCACGCGCCCGCTGGGCGTCCGCCGGGGCGTCCGCGTTCGTCCGCACGCCCAGGGTGCGGTACTTGTCCGCCCAACGCATCACCTTGGCGAAATCGCCCGACAGCTCCGGGATCCGCGTCGCGACGGCGCCCGCCATCACCTCGCCGGTCGAGCCGTCGATCGAGATCGTGTCGCCGCGCCCGTACTTCTCGGCGCCGACGGTGAACTCGCCCTTGGCCTCGTCGATGTGGATCGCGCCCGCGCCGGCGACGCAGCACTTGCCCCACCCGCGGGCCACGACCGCCGCGTGCGACGTCATCCCGCCCGTGCTCGTCAGGATGCCCGCCGCCGAGTGCATGCCGTCCACGTCCTCGGGGCTGGTCTCCTTGCGAACGAGGATGACCTTCTCGCCCGCGTGCGCCCGCTCGACGGCTTCTTCCGCCGTGAAGGCCGGGCGGCCCACGCTCGCGCCGGGCGACGCGGGCAGGCCCTTCGTGATCACCTTCGCGATTTTCTTCTGCGTCTCGCTGAAGCTGGGGAGGAGCAGCTGCGTGAGGTCGCCCGCGGGGATGCGGAGGACCGCCTGCTTCTCCGTGATGAGCTTCTCGCGGACCATGTCGCACGCGATCTTGACCGCCGCCGCGCCCGTGCGCTTGCCGGTCCGCGTCTGCAGCATGAAGAGCTCGCCGTCCTCGATGGTGAACTCGATGTCCTGCATGTCCTTGTAGTGCTTCTCGAGCTTCGTCTTGATCTTCATGAGCTGCGCGTGGACCTTCTTGTTCCACTTGGGCATCTCTTCAACAGGCCGCGGCGTGCGGATGCCCGCCACGACGTCCTCGCCCTGCGCGTTGATCAGGAACTCGCCGTAGAACTTGTTCTCGCCCGTCGAGGGGTTCCGCGTGAACGCGACGCCCGTGCCCGAGGTCTCGCCCATGTTCCCGAACACCATCGTCTGCACGTTCACCGCGGTGCCGTTCAGCCCGCTGATGCCCTCGATACGCCGGTAGCTGATCGCCTTGTCCGCGTTCCAGCTCTTGAACACCGCCTCGATCGCCAGCTCGAGCTGCTTGAACGGGTTCTGCGGGAACTCCTGCCCGACGTGCTTGCGGAAGACTTCCTTGTACGCCTCGCACAGCTCGACCAGGCCCTCCGCGGGCACGTCCGTGTCGTTCTCAACGCGGTACTTCTGCTTGACATGATCGAACGCGACCTCGAAGTGATGATGGTTCACGCCCATCACCACGTCACCGAACATGTTGATCAGACGCCGGTACGCGTCGTACGCGAACCGCATGTTCCCGGTGGACTCGGCCAGCGCCTCGACACTCCGGTCCGTGAGACCCAGGTTCAGGATCGTGTCCATCATGCCCGGCATCGAGACTTTCGCGCCCGAACGCACCGAGACGAGCAGCGGGTTCTTCTCATCGCCGAACTTGCGCTTGCGCTCCTTCTCGAGGCGCGCCATGTGCTTGTGGACCTCGTTCATCAGGCCCGTGGGCAGACGCTGGCCCGCCGCGTGGTAGGCCGCGCACGTGTCCGTCGTGATCGTGAACCCGGGCGGGACCGGCAGGCCGATCTTCGTCATGTCCGCGAGATTCGCGCCCTTGCCGCCGATGAGCTCCTTCATCGTGGCGTTGCCCTCGGTCTTGATCTTGCCGAAGGAGTAGACCATCTTCGAGGGCGCCTTGCCCTTCTTCGCCGCGGCCTTGGGCGCGCTCTTCGCCTTGGCGGAACGCTTGGTCGTCTTCTTCGCCGCAGGCTTCTTGCGCGCCGCCTTCTTCGCCGTGGATTTCTTCACGGCTTTCTTCGCGGCCTTCTTGGTCGCCGCTTTCTTCGTGCGCGTCGCGCTCGTGTGCGGGCGGCCCGTCTTCTTCTTGGTCGTCTTGCGCGCGTTCTTCGTCCCAGTCTTCTTGGCCATGGGTCAAGCTCTCTCCGGCGGCGGTGCCGCCCGTGCAGGGGTTCGATCGGTCTCGCGAATCCGGCCCGCTCGTTCCCCCCACGCCGGGGCAAACCGAGGCCGCCCCGCGCGCGCTGCCGAGCCCGCCGGGAACGAAGTCTAGGGATCCCCCCGCACCCCGACGACCGCCCGGCGAAACCGCTTTTCACGCCGCGTCAGCCCCCGTTTCTCGGACGCACCCGCCCCTCTATCATCCGCGTCATCGATCCCCTGCCCAGCACGATCACACCCGCCGACGCCCTCGCGTCCTGGCCTCCGGACCGCCCCCTCGCCGCCGTCTGGTCCACCGGGCGCGACGGGTGGGCGATCCTCGCGTGCCCCAGCGCCGTCCGCACCGCGACCTCCCCCGCCGACGCCCTCGGGCTGCTCCGCGAGGTCGCGACACGCCCCACTGCCGAACCCGCCATCCAGCCGTCCGATGGCCCGCCGTTCCGCTCGGGATGGATGTGCTCGCTGGGCTACGCCGTCGGCCGCGCCCACGAGCCCGCCGCGACCCACCCCGCCGCGCCGTCGCCCGACCGCCCGGACCCACTCGCGGCGTTCGCCCGGTGCGAGGGCGCGTACTGCTACGACCGCCGCGCCCGCCGCTGGCACGCCGCGGGAAACGCCTCGGCCCTGCCCGACCCGTCCGAGCTCGCGCGTCGGGCGACCCCACGCCCGTTCCACGCCACCTTCCCGGACGCGACCCCGAACCGCGACCGGTACACCGCCGCCGTTCGGCGCGCCATCGCGTACATCCGTGCGGGCGACATCTACCAGGCGAACCTGACGCACCGCCTTTCGACGCCCTTCGCCGGGTCCGCCCGAGGCTTGTTCGCCGCCCTCGCCGCCGCCCACCCCGTGCACGGCGTCTACCTCGAAACCGACCACGGCCAGTCACGCACCGCGCTCTGCTCGGCGAGCCCCGAGCTGTTCCTCGGGTACGACCCGACGACGCGCCGCCTGACCACGCGCCCGATGAAGGGCACCCGCCCGCACGCCGCCGATCCGGACGAGCTCCGCGACGCCCCCAAGGACCGCGCCGAGCTCGCGATGATCGTGGACCTCATGCGCAACGACCTCGGCCGCGTCGCCGAGTTCGGCTCCGTCCGCGTGGACACCCCGCGCACCATCGAACGCCACGGGGCGAGCGTCCTGCAGGCGACCGCGACGATCTCCGCGGCCCTGCGCGCCGATCGCACCCTCGCCGACGCGATCGCCGCCGCCTTCCCCGCCGGGTCCGTGACGGGCGCGCCCAAAATCCGCGCCATGCAAATCATCGACGAGCTCGAGGACGCCGCGCGGGGCCCCTACTGCGGGTCCGCCGGGTTCATCGACGACTCGGGGCACGCGATGCTCAACGTCGCGATCCGCACCGCCCTCATCACGGGCACGCCCTGCGACAGCGCTCTCGACGCGATCGAAACGGGGACGCTCGACTACGCCGTGGGTGCGGGCATCGTCGCCGACTCGGACCCGGACGCCGAATGGGAAGAAACGCTGGTGAAGGCGGACGTGCTCCGCCGTGCGCTCACGCCGCGACGCGCCGGAGCCGCCGAGCGCCGGGCACCAACCACGGCGTGACCACACCGTCCCCGCCCGCGTCCAGCATCGGGCCCGGGCTCATCGTGCCGACGACGCGGACGTCCGCACCATCCTCCACGATCTCAACGTTGAGCTCATCAAGCGCCCGCTCGATCACCCACGCGTTCTTGCCGGGCTCAACGATCTGGGCGCTGGAGAACGGTGCTTCGTTCATCGCATCACGCAGCGCCGCGCGCGCCGCGGCGAGCCCCGTGAACCGATCCCACACCGCCCGCTCCATCGGTGTCCGCCGCTGCTGCCCGAGCGTCGCGCTGAGTTCTCCGAGCCCCGCCTCGAACCCGACGCGGGCGTGCTCCTTGTCCGCGATGGCTCGGTATCTCGATTCGTTCTCCGCCAGGCGTTCCGCGAGCTCACCGTCCGGCGCGTACCGCTGCAGCACCCACCCGTTGTTGCGGACAAGCCGGCGCAGGATCAGGTCCATGTCGCGCCCGCCCGCCACCTTGCGGTGCAGCACGCGGAACCGGGGGTCGAACGCGACCCGCCGCCCACCGAGGATCAGCTTCGCCGAGAGGTCATACTCCTCGGCGTAGTACCCGAAGCCCGGGTCGTACCCGCCCGAGGCGAGAAACGCCCAACGCCGGACCGCGACGCCGCACCCGATGAAGACCTCGGGCAGGCCCCCGCGTTCGCGCGTGCCGTCCGGCAGGAAGATGTCCGCGCTCACCGCGCCCACGTCCGCGGGCTGGTCGTCCAGCGCCGCGATGAACGCGCCGTCCATCGGCGCCGAATCATCGTCGAGCATCACGACCCACTCGGACTTCGCGCTCGCCCGCAGCACGCCCGTGTTCCGACCCGCCGCGCCCTCGTTCGAGTGCCGACGCACCACCCGGACCGACACCCCGTTGGGCAGCCAGTTCGGCACTCGCACCGGCTCGTCGGACGCGTTGTCCACGACGATCACCTCGGCGGGCGCCGCGTCGTGCCCGTGCTCGGCCATCGAACCGATCGCGTCGAGGGTCCGCGCCAGCTCCCGGTGCCGGTCCTTCGTCGGGATGACATACGAGATCATGACGCGGTCCTCATGGGTTCCGCCCCGATCTCCGCCGACGCGTCGTACGCGAGCGTTGCGCCGTGCACGCGTCCGACCTCGCGGCGCAGGTCCGTCGCCGAGATCGGCACGTTGCCGAGACGCCGCCCCTCGATGCTCGCCGCGCACGCGCCGAGCAGGCTCGCCGCGAGCACGCTGCCGCCGGACGCGAGCGTGAGCGTCGCCGCCGTGATCAACGCGTCGCCGCACCCCAGCACATCCACCGGGTGCGCGCCCAGCGCCGGCACGTGCTCCCCACGCAGGCGCGTCGTCCATCGCTCGTCCGGGTCGGCCGGCTCGGGCAGACGCGTGAACCCGACGAGCCCCTCGGCACCCATCGTCACGATCGCCGAAGCCGTCTTCGTCTCCTCCAGCAGCTCCCACACGAGGGCGCCCAGGCCGTCCTGATGGTTCCGCGACGCGTCGCGGAGCTCGCCCTCCGTCGGGCAGATCAGATCGAACCCGCGCATCGACGCGAGCGACGACCGCCGGCCGGACACGTCGCCCGCGAGGATCGCGACCCGGTCGCGCAAGCGCGGCACGAGCCTCCTGAGCACCGCAGGCGTGAGCAGCCCGATCCCGAAGTCCAGCACGATCGCCGCGTCCGTGTGGATCTCGCCAGCCGCGCCCACCGCCGTCTCGATCAGCTCGTCCTGCGCGCCCGCGTCGAGCACGACGTTGTCCACCAGGTCGATCTTCGCGACCTTCTGCGACCCGACGAGGTACCGCTGCTTCTCCGGAAGCGCCGTCTGCGTGCGCACGGCCCGCACGTCCACGCCCTCCGCGACCAGCTTGCGCCGCATCGCGTCCGCCGTCGCGTCGTTCGGCATCGCCGTCACGAGGATCGGCGCCGCCCCCATCGCCGCGAGATGGCGCGCCGCGATCGCCGCGCCCCCCTCGTACCGCCGGTGCTCCAACGGCCGCAGCGTCAGCACCGGGCTCTCGCCCGCGACGTCAGGCCGATCACAGAACACGTACGTGTCCACGATCGCCTCGCCGATCACGATCACACGCTTGCCCCGGAACGACCCGATCTGATCGCTCAGCCGCCCGGGCGTGAGCTCGGGATCGTCGAGCAGCGTGCGCAGACGACCGTGCGTCGGATCGACCGAACGCTCGATCGCCTCGATCAACGCGGACGAGCTGAACACCACATCGCCCGAGCTGAACACCACGCGCCCGCCCGCGGCCTCCACCGCGTCGCGCTCCGCAATGAACCGCGGGTCGTGGTTCGACTCGTACTCCCGCCCCTTGATGTAGACGTCCGGCGTCACCGCACGGAGCACACCAAGCGCCGTGGGCTCGTCCGTCACGTGCACCCAGTCCACGAAGTCGAGGGCCGCGAGGTTGTCCGCCCGCAGTTCCTGCGGGATCAACGGCCGCCCGTCGCCCTTCGTGATCTGCCCGTCGCCCGTCAGCGAGACCAGCAGCACGTCCCCCTGGGCCTTGGCGAACCGCAGGTGCCGGATGTGCCCCGGGTGGACGATGTCGAAGCACCCGTGGCACTGCACGACCCGCCGACCCTCGGCCCGAGCCCGCGAGCGGGCGGCGCGCAAGCCGTCCAACGTCATGATCTTCGCCGAGGATGGCCCGGCGGAATTCGCGTCTGTCATCGCCCGGGATATCGGTCGGTTCACCCGATCCGGCCCACTCACGCCAGCCCCCCACCGCGAGCACCACAATAGGGGGTATGTATCGGGAATCCCCCCCCGGTCGGGCGGATCCCGGCGGTTCGGCCAAACCCCGGCGCCACCTCTTCCGACGGAGAACGAAGCGGCGCGGAGGCGCCGCGGAAGGACGCCGCCCCGCCCATGCCCCCCGCCGAGACCAACCTGAACGTCGTGGACGCCGTCGTGCTCTGCCTCCCCGCGGGCGAGACCCTCGCCTCGTGGCACGAAGCCGGCCGGCTCGACCAGCAGCGACCACTGATCGAGCGGTTCGCACGCTGCGAGCTGGGCGTCGCGATCGTCGCCGACGCCGGACCCGACGTTCCGCTACCCAACCGGACCCGTGCCTTCCCGCGCACGCCGAGCGTCGGGACGGACGTCACAGACGCGCTGGGCGTGCAGTCCGGCGCACGCGTCGTGACACGGACGATGCAGCTCACCGACGGCGGCGCGAGCGCGCAGATCGCGGGTGCCGCGCGCGAACGCGGCGCTGAAGCCGCCCGCATCGCGCGCGGCGGGCATATCCATTCCCGGTTCGTGGGCAACCGCGACGGCGCCGAATCCCCCGCCGCGATCCGCGCGGGTGAGTTCGAGCGGGTGCTCTGCCTCGAATCAGACCTCGTCGTGGGCACGACGGGCAAGATGGTGGACGACCTCGCCTGGCGTTGGTCGCTGCCCGACGCGGTGTGCCGGGTCATCCCCAACTTTGTGGACGACGAGACGCCGGTCGACGCCGACGCGCCGCGGGAAGCGGGCACCATCCTCGTCGTGGGCCCGCTGGAGCCGTTCAAGAACACCGACCTGATCGTGCGCGCGATCGGCGCCATGCCCCGCGCCGCACGCGGGTCGTTCACCCTCGAGGTGGTCGGCGACGGCTCGCAGCGCGACCGGCTCGAATCGCTCGCGGCGGAACTCGGGGTCAACACCCGATTCCTGGGGCGCTTGCCCCACGCCGAGGTGCTCGCGCGCATGCGGGCCTGCGCGGCCTACGTGCAGGCGAGCTCGTACGAAGGGCACCCCACCGCGCTCATCGAAGCCATGGCCGCCGGCGCGCCCGTCATCGTCGCGGACACGCCGGGGCTGGGCATCGTCGTGGACAACGGCGTCTCGGGCGTCATCGTCCCGGGCACGCCCGAGTCGATCACGTACGCCCTGTCGGGCGTCCTGGAAGACGACGGCTGGCGCGAGATGCTCGGGCGCTCCGCCGCCGCCGCGGCGGTGCGGCGCTACGGGATCTCGCGTGTCTTCGACCTCGAGTGCGAAGCGTGCGCAAGCGCGCTCGAGCACGCGCGCACGCGGAAGCGTCAGGCCGCCTGAACGCGCGCCGCTTCTGCCGCCTCGACGAGCCCGGCGTTCCAGTGCCACCGCTTCAGCGCCAGGTGGTGCTCGTAGAGCATCGTGATCATGCGGCCGTCATCGACCGTGTCCGCGGGCATGCACGCGAGTGCGCAGAACGAGCGTTCGAGTCGCTCGGCGAGCGCGGCTTCGCGCTCCACGAACGCGCGCGCATACGCGACCGACTCGTCCGATCGCACGTCCCGCCGAAAGAGCGCCCGGGCGAACTTGGGCACCACGCCGGCGAGCGCGTACGCGTCGCGTCCCATCGAGCGCTCGCGCGCTATGTACCCCTCGGGCTCGTACCGGTGGTCGTGCTGCACGCGGGCCCCGGGCCGGTAGCGGACCGGCGCGTCGTGCTGGTTGCACGCGCGCCACGCCCATTCGAGGTCCTCGTACGCCGCCCCGGGCAGCGCGTCGCAGAACCCGAGCCGCGCGATCGCCGCGGGCACCGACAGATTCAGCGTCCACGCGTGCCGGTAGCCCCAATCGCGGCCCGGATCGTCGTCCATCTGGTCGTAGAAGAAGACCATCGAGGTCTCGCGGATGAGCCGGTCGAACAGGCGGTCCGGCTCGTGCACGACCCACGGGGCCGACCCGAGGACCATCGCGGGCTCGCCCGACGCGTGGGCCGCGAGGTGCTGCTCGACGAGGTCGGGCGCTGGGATCACGTCGTCGTTCAGCCAGAGCACCAGCGGCTCGGTCACGCGTCCGAGGATCCGGTTCCGAGTCGCCGCGGGACCGGCGGGCGTGCCGGGCAGGATCTCGATCGCAAGCCCGGACTGGGCCGCGACATCCGATTCGCCCGCGTCCGGGCCATCCACGCCCACAAGCACACGGAACCGTGCGTTATCCACAGTCTGTCCAGCCAGCCCGCGCAGGCACGCGCGCAGACGCTCCGGCCGCTCGCGTGTTGGCAGACAGACAGCGATCTCGGGTCCTGACATAAACCCCCCGTTCAGGGCAGCGCTGCGGGGCGGTTCTCCCCGAGTTGTGCTCATCGGCTGGCGGGCGGGTTCGGGCCGAATCCCGGCGTCGGGGCGGGCTCACGCGCCTCCGGGACCGGTTTGTCCACAAAGTGCCCACGACGTTCGACGGGATGTCAGACTCAGCATCGGACACCGCATCCCTAGGATCAGGCATGCACTGGCAGCCCGCCTTGCCCGAGATCTACCGCACGCTCGCGTCCGACGAGCTGGCGGCCCGCATCACCGACCGCCGCCAGCGGCTGGGTGATCGGCTCGTCATCCTTGGGCACCACT
The DNA here is from genome assembly GCA_030426605.1 of Phycisphaerae bacterium. Lineage (GTDB taxonomy): Bacteria > Planctomycetota > Phycisphaerae > Phycisphaerales > UBA1924 > BQJQ01. The sequence continues at coordinate 77,232 of JAUHXM010000001.1, forward strand.
ACCAAACGGACGCCGTCATCCGCCACGCGGATCTCACGGGCGATTCGCTCAAGCTCTCCCAGCTCGCCGCGGGCGTCGCGGACGAGAAGCCGGTCGAGCACGTGGTCTTCTGCGGCGTGCACTTCATGGCCGAGACCGCCGACCTGCTCACGCCCGAGCATGTCCAGGTCCACCTGCCGGACCTCTCGGCCGGGTGCTCGATGGCGGACATGGCGGACTTCGACGACGCGTCGCACGCGTGGGACGTCATGCACGAGGCGCTGGGCAAGCTCGGGTGGACCGGGCGTGTCGTCCCCGTGACATACGTGAACTCGACGGCGGCGATCAAGGCGTTCGTGGGCGAGCACGGCGGGGCCTGCTGCACGAGCTCGAACGCCGACCAGGTCTTCGCGTGGGCTCTGGCGGGGGGGACCGAGCCCGCCAAGCCCGGCGAGGACATCAAGCTGCTGTTCTTGCCCGACCAGCATCTGGGGCGGAACACCGCCGCGGCGTACGGGGTGGACGTCGCGAACGCCGCGCCCGTCTATGACCCCCGCCTGCAACGGCGGGGGGAGCCGCTGGGCGGGATGACGCCCGATCAGCTCCTCGACGCCCGCGTCATCCTCTGGGCGGGGCATTGCAGCGTGCACAAGCTCTTCCGGGCGGAGCACTGCGATGCGATCCGGGCGGCGAACGACGCCCTGCCCGCGGGTGAAACGCCCACCCGCATCCTCGTGCACCCCGAGTGCTCCAAGGACGTCGTGGACCGGGCGGACCTCGCGGGCTCGACGGAGTTCATCCTGCGCACGATCGGCGAGGCGCCTGCCGGGTCACGATGGGCGGTCGGGACCGAGCACAACCTCGTGAACCGGCTCGCCAGCAGCGCCCGCGAGCGCGGCGTGGACGTCCGGATCCTGTCGGACTGCCAGTGCATGTGCACGACGATGTACCGCATCGACGAGCCGCACCTGCTTTGGACGCTCGACGGGCTGTGCGGCGTGGGCTACGACGCGGGCACGACGGAGGGCCTGCCCGTCGAAGCACGCAACGTCATCCGCGTGCACCCCGAGGTGCGCGGGCCCGCGCTGGACGCGGTGCACCGGATGCTGGCCCTCTCCGGCGCCCCGGCGATCGATTGACGTGATCTGATTTCCGTGCCGCGAGCGCGAGTTCGCGGCTCGGACCAATGGATGACTGGGTGTCAGGCGCTGACGGACGCGGGGTTAGATTGGCGCGGACGCGGGCGGATCTGATCCGGCGCGGTCTCGTTGACCCGCATGTCGCGTCCGGCCTCGGCCGGCTTCTTGGGCGCGGGCTCCGGGGTCGCCTCGGGGGTCGCGGACTCGACGGGGCTCGCTTCGAGCTCTTCGCGCATCTTGCGACCGACCTTGAACTTGACGGTCTTCTTGGCGGGCACCGGGACACGCTCGAGGGTCTTGGGGTTCTGGGCCATCCGAGGGGCTCGGACGGTGACCTCGAAGACGCCGAAATCGCGGAACTCCAGGCGGTTGCCCTCGGCCAACTCGTCGATGATCAGGTCCAGAAAGGACTGGATGGTCTTCTTGACCACGACGCGCTTCTGATCGGTCTCCTCAGCGATGCGATCGACCAGTGCCTTTTTCGTGATCGTCTCTGGCATGCCCCTGGGCCCCATCTCTCTCGCGGGCGGCACGGCGGCTGGTTCAGGGGACGGTGGGTCGCCTGAATTCGCCTGGTCCGCTGCCTCCGGGTGGTCGTGATTGTCTTGGCCCGACAAACGGCTGGCCGGCCCCCTGCGCTGCCCCGGCGGGAGGCTCTGGGGGGCAGCCCCGTGTCAGGGGGTCGTGCGGGCCCGAGAACGTCGTCGCCGAGGGACGAGTATCGCAGACACACCCCGCCCGGTCAACGCCCCTGGGTTGTCGGCGGGTGTTAAAGTCGATCGCTCCACGGACTTGCGTTCGCATGCGTGCCTTGCTACCACCAGCCCCACGACGGCCCATCCCGACCCCCGATTGCGGGCCGCTGAGCCCGCCCAGACCCCCCTCAGACCCGCCAGAGACCCCATGCCCGACCCCAGAGACGATCAACCCGACCGCCCGATGATCGAGCTGCCCGGCGCCGGGCGGGTGCCCGAATCGGCGCTGTCGTTCACCTTCGTCCGCAGCGCCGGGCCGGGCGGGCAGAACGTCAACAAGCGGGCGACGAAGGCGGTGCTTCGGGTGGATGTCGCGGAGCTCGGGCTCGCCGACGATCAGCGGGCGAGGCTCGTGCAGTTTGCCGGGTCGCTCGCGACGGACGGCGGCGAGCTCGTCATCAGCGCCGAGGAGACTCGCTCGCAGGAACGCAACCGCGAGGCGTGCCTGCGCAAGCTGGGTGATCTCGTCCGACGCGCGCGCACGCGCCCGAAGTCGCGCAAGAAGACCAGGCCCAGCAAGGGCGCGGTCCAGCGGCGTATCGACGAGAAGAAGCGGCGCGGACAGATCAAGAAACAACGCCGCGGGCCGATCGATTGAGCGCGCGCCGGTTCATCCTGGGGATCGAGACGAGCAACCCGTCGATCGCGGCGGGTGTGGCGCTGGGTGAGGCGTCTGGCGCGGTCGTTGAGACCGAACCCGTCGAGGCGGGCACGCGCCGGTCGGACGATCTGATGAGCGCGATCGATCGGGTGTGCGCCCGGGCGGGTGCGACGCCGCGGGACCTGGCGCGGATCGTCGTGTCGGTCGGGCCCGGGGCGTACACGAGCCTGCGTGTCGCGGTGACGACGGCGCGCGTGCTGGCGGACGTGATCGAGGCGGAGCTGATCGCGGTGCCCACCTGGGCGTCCGTTGTCCGCGCGACAGAGATTCCGGCGTGGCCCACAGCGGTCTGCCTGGCGAGCAAGGGCGAGACGACGTGCGCGACGGTGCTGGGCGGGAATGACGACACCGGGGGCGGGCACGTCGTTGTGGACGCAGCTGGCTTCGAGGGATTGGGCGTGCGCTCGATCGTGTGCGATCGGCATCTGCCCGAGAGGATCCGGGAATGGTCCCAGCGCGCGAGCGTCCCGATCGTTGAGCCCGTGCTCGACGCGGGGACGCTCGTGCGGATGGCGGCGTCGGGCGACGCGGCGTGCGCGCGGGTGACGCCCGATGCGATCGGGCCGATCTACGCGCGCGAGCCGGACGCGGTGACGCAGTGGCGCGCCCGGCACGGGTGAGTGCGCGGGCCTGAACGAGCCGCGGCCGGGAGGGAGCGGTCTTGCGAGCACCGAGCGAATCTGGCCAGCTCCCTCCCGGTTGCGGCTCGTATCGCGTGCGTGCGTTCTCGGACGTGCATTGGTTGCGCCCCCGCCCGTTGGTGTGTTGAACCGGGCAAGGCGTGCGGCTCAAACCGCCGGTGGGCGTGAAGGTGGGGTATCTGAGGGTCGATACGACGGCTGCGGAAACGGCGCCGGTCGCGCGGCTCCCCGATCGTCTTGGGGGGTGCACGGCCGGTCGAGCGCGAGGCACGCCATGGCCGACGAGACCAGCAACGAAGACTTGGCGATCAAGAAGATCTTCACGACCGGTGAGGCAGCGAAGGTCTGCAAGGTGAGCCAGCAGACGATCATCCGGTGCTTCGACTCGGGGCGGCTGGGCGGGTTCCGTGTGCCGGGGTCGAAGTTCCGACGCATCCCGCGTGACGAGCTGATCCGCTTCATGAAGGCGAACGACATCCCCCTCGAATCGATCGAGGGCGGCACGAAGCGTGTGCTCGTCGTGGACGACGACCCGGAGATCCTCAACCTTTTCACCGACCTGCTCGAGCGTGAGGGCGGGTTTGACGTGAAGACCGCGAGCACGGGGTACGACGCGGGGATGCTCACCGAGAGCTTCCGCCCGCACCTGATCGTGCTCGACTACATGCTCCCCGACGTGAACGGGAACATCGTGTGCGACCGGATCCGGTCGAGCGACCGGGCGGACCAGGTGAAGATCCTGTGCGTCTCGGGCGTGGTGAACCGCGCCGAGGTGGACGAGCTGATCGGGGCCGGCGCGGACGAGTTCATGCAGAAACCGTTCGACGTGGACGCGTTGATGGCGCGCGTGAACCAGCTGCTGGGGCGTGCGGAGCGTTCGAAGCAGAACGGGAAGCACTGACGCGGGGGACAGGGTGATGGACACGCCCACGCCGCGCACACGGCGGATCGAGCTGATCCTGCACCAGGTGGGGCGTCTGCCGACGCTGAGCCCGGTGGCGACGCGCCTGATGCACGTGGCGGGCGCCGACGACGCGGACCTCGACGAGATCATCGGGCTCATCGAGGCCGACCCGGCGCTGACGGCGATGGTCCTCGGGCTTGTCCGGCGTGCTGAGCACGGGCTGGGCGACAAGATCGAGACGGTTCGGCGCGCCGTCGTGATGCTCGGGCTCGAGGCGGTGCAGTCCGCGGTGCTCTCGGTGAGCGTCTACGAGCTCATGAACCAGCGCGGCAGCGATCTGGACCGGGCCGAGTTCGACGAGGACGAAGACGAGGGGAACGCGCCCGCGTTCGACCACGCGGGGCTGTGGAAGCACGCGGTATCCGTCGCGGTCGCGAGCGAGCTGATCGCGCGGTCCGAGCGGAAGCTCAAGGTCTCGCCCGAGGGGGCGTTTGTGAGCGGGCTGCTGGCGGACCTGGGTCGGCTGGCGCTCGATTTCGCGTTGCCGCGCGGGTATGCCCGGGTGCTGCGCGCCGCGGAAGTGCGCCAGTGCGACAGCGCGCCGATCGAGCGTGAGTTGCTCGGGCTCGACCACCACACCGCGGGGCGGCGTGTTGCCGAGCGTTGGGACCTGCCCGAGGCGGTGCGGGAGGTGATTTGGCTGCACGGGCAGGCGTTCGCCGGGCTTCCCGACGTGAAGTGGAAGATCGAGGTGGGCGTGGTGACGCTCGCCAAGGCGTGGGTGCGCGGGCTGCACCTCGGGTGGTCGGGCGACTTCGGCGAAGCGCCAACGCTCGCCGAGGCGTGCGACGGGATGGACATCAAGCCCGAGCGCATCGAGGAGCTGACGAAGGCGCTGATCGAGGGTGTTGCCGACCGGTGCAAGCTGCTCGGGCTCGACTCGCGCGCCGAACCGGGCATTTTGCTCGACTCGGTCAGCCGGGCCAACAGCCAGCTGAGCGTGCTCAACGAGCGGTTGGCGAAGCGTGCCAGGCAGGCCGCGGCGCAGGACCGGGCGCTCGAAGCGTGCGCGGCGTTCTGCAACACGGTGGCACCCGACGCGCCCGTCGTGGACGTGCTCGGGCGCGTCGCGGCGTCCGCCCACACCCTTATGGGGGGCGCGACGCTGGGCGTGGCGTACCGGGGATCAACCGACGAAGCCTGGCAGGTCTGCCGGTTCGACACGCGCGGCGGGCTCATCGGCTCGACCGTCGCGGACGACGGGGCGTCGGGGGTGTCCGTCGCGAACGCGGCGACGACGCGGTGGGTCGTCGAAGCGCTCGGCGCGGACGATGACACGGTGCTCCGCTCGATGGGTGTCTGCTTCCCCGACCGGCGCATCGGGTCTGGCGACGGGCCCACGGCGGTGCTGATCTTCGACGGCGACCCGGGCGCCGCCGACCTCGAACGCTCGTGCATCGACGCGCTCATCGCGACGTGGGCGAGCGCCGTGCGGGCCGCGGCGCACCGCGAGGGGGCGTCGCGCCTGCGCGAATCGCTCGCGGACGCGAACCGGCGGATCTCCGAGATGCAGGCGCAGCTCACGGAGCGCGAGGCGATGGCGCGGTTGGGCGAGGTGACCGCGGGCGCCGCCCACGAGATGAACAACCCGCTGACGGTGATCCGCGGGCAGAGCCAGTTGCTCGCGTCGAGCGTGCGCGAGGCGGGCGATCGAGCGCGGGCGGCGAAGATCGCGGCGGCGGCGAAGGACGTCTCCGATCTCGTCACCAGCCTGCACCTGCTCAGCACGCCGCCGGCCCCAACCCTCGAACAGGCGGACCCCGATGACGTGGTCCGCGTCGCGATCCGCACGGCAACGCGCACGGCGTGCGCGTCGGGCGCGGAACCCGAGATTGAGATCGAGTCGGCGCAAGCCAATGCAATCAAGGTGCTTACGGATGTCGGCATGGCGAGCGACGCGTTGGCGCGTGTGATTATCAACGCGATCGAGGCCAATCCGGGCGGGAAAGTCCGCGTCGGCATTCAAACCGGCCTTTCGGATGGACGATGGCAGGTCTCGGTTGTGGATCGAGGTCCGGGCTTGAGCGCCCGGGCCCGCCGGCACGCGTTCGACCCGTTCTTCAGCGAGAAGACGGCGGGTCGGCAGCGCGGGCTCGGGCTCGCCGAGGCCCGGACGCTCGTCGAGCGCCTGGGCGGGCGGGTGCACCTGGCGAACGCGCCGGGCGGCGGGACGATCGCGACCGTGCAGTTTGGGGTGCCGGACCAAGGGACTGGTCTGGCGGCGTAGAGACCGCGCCCGGCGCGGAGAAGGCAGGCCGTTGATGGTGCCGGGCAGCGAACACAACAACACATCCCCCGTCGCGGGCGCGAGCGCCCAGGAGACGGGATCCGGCCCGGCGGCGTTGCCCGTCCGGGTGTTGATCGTCTCGGGGTCCGGGCGCGAGCGCGTCCGTCTGACCCGGATGCTCTCGCGGCACGTCGAGCAGCTCGGCGTCGCGCACTGCGGCGACGAAGCCCGCGAGGCGCTCGACGCGGGCACCTACGACCTGGCGATCATTGGTCGCCACCAGCCGGACGGGTGCGGCATCGAGCTCACCCGCGAGCTCCGCGACAAGTGCGTGGGGCTCGAAGCGGTCGTGATCTCCGACACCCCCACCCTCGACGACGCCGTCAGCGCGATGCGGGCGGGCGCGGTGGACATGATCGATTCGCTCGCGCCGACGCGCGAGCTCGGCGACCGCATCGCGCAGGCGGCGCGCACGGCCCGCGCCTCGCGCGACGCCCACGAACGCACCCGGCGCCTCCAGCGCCTGTGCAAGCGCCTGAACCAGGCCCGCGAGGAGGTCGCGGACCACGTCGGGTCGCTGTGCAGCGAGCTCACCGAGGCGTACCAGAACCTCAGCTCTCAGATCGGGGACGCCTCGATCTCGAGCGAGCTCAACAGCCTGCTGCGCCAGGAGCTCGACGTCGAGAGTCTGCTGCGCACGCTGCTGGAGTTCATGCTCGCGAAGATGGGCGCGACGAACGCGGGGGTGTTCCTGCCCTCGACGTCGGGCGATTTCTCGCTGGGCGCGTACGTCAACCACGACCAGCCGCGCGAGACGAGCGAGATGCTCTTCGATCACCTCGCCGACGCCGTGGCGCCGCGGTTCGAGGCTCAGACCGACGTGCTCGTAATGAACACCCCCGAGCTCATCGACGAGCACTTCGGGGACGATGCCCACTGGATCGGCGACGCCTCCGCGGCGGTCATCTCGTGCGGTGCCGACGACGAGTGCCTCGCGGTGCTCGTGCTGTTCCGCGACCGGTCCCGCCCGTACTCCGAGCAGGACGTGCGGCTCGTCGAGATGATCGCGGACCTCTTCGGCGCGCAGCTCGCCCGGGTGATCAAGGTCCACCACCGGCACCTGCCCGAGGAGGAATGGGGACGCTTCGACCCCGAGCACGACGAGCAGGACGAGGGCTGGGACGACTACGGGCTCGCGGCCTGAGCGTCCTGAAACCGGCCTCCAACATTTCCTAAGAATGATCCCGAGCGGGCCTGGCCCCGCCGGGGTCTCAACCGAAATTCGTTCGCGCCTGAGGGGCGCGGTTCGGCGATACCATGCCCGCGAACGGGCCCGGCGGCGGGTGCGCGCGGGAGGTATCGATCATGATGGACACGTTTCTTGGCGGGTGGGCGGCGTGGTTCACGGTCCCCGCGCTGCTCGGCACGGCGTTCCTGATCATCCAGATGATCGCCGGTGAGATCGGCGGGGACCTCGACGCGGACATCGATCTCGATGTCGATGGTCACTCCGTCGGCGCTGAGATCGGCGCGATCTCGATGCAATCGCTCTCGGCGTTCGCGATGGGGGGCGGGTGGGTTGGGCTGACGGCCTACCGCGCGTTGGACTGGTCGCTCGGTCTGTCGATCATCGCGGCGCTGGTCGCGGGGTTCGCGACCGGGTGGGCGATCGTGATGCTGATGCGTCAGATGATGAAGCTGCAGGAATCGGGCAACATTTCGATCCGCGAGGCGATCGGGGAGCAGGGCACGACGACGGTCATGATCCCGCCGAGCGGCGAGGGGTCGGGGCGTGTGCGCGTGTCGGTCCGCAACCGCGGACGCGAATTCAACGCGATCCACCGGGGCGAAGACGTCATTACAAGCAACACGAGCGTCCGCGTGATCGACGTGAACGAGAGCGCGAACGCGCTCGTGGTGGAACGGGCATAACACGATCGCCTCGGCGCGGGGCGTGATCTGGGAGGGGAATCAATGAGCGGATGGACACTGGCGACGGCTGCGAGCGACACCGGGAACGGGCCGGCGATCCTCGCCCTCGTGGGCGTGGGCGTGCTTCTGATCCTGCTGTTGTTCGCGTTGATGTTCATCGCGTCGCGGTACCGGCGCTGCCCGCCGAACCGCGTGCTCGTCTTCTGGGGCAAGAGCGGCAACCGCGAGAAGCAGTGCATCACGAACGGCGCAAAGATCGTCTGGCCGATCATCCAGGACTTCGGGTACATGTCGCTCGAGCCCCTGGTCATCGACATCCCGCTCGAGGGCGCGCTGTCTCTCAACAACATCCGCGTGAACGTGCCTTCGACGTTCACCGTCGGCATCTCGACCGACCCGGTGATGATGAACAACGCGGCGGAACGTCTGCTGGGCATGCCGCCCAACGGCATCCGCGAGCAGGCGCAGGACATCATCCTGGGCCAGCTTCGTCTGGTGATCGCGACCCTGTCGATCGAGGAGATCAACAAGGACCGCGAGAAGTTCATGGGTCTCATCAACGAGAACGTGACCCAGGAGATCAACAAGATCGGCCTCGAGCTGATCAACGTGAATATCCGAGACATCACGGACGAGTCCGGGTATATCTCGGCGATCGGTCAGCGGGCGGCGGCGGAAGCCATCAACCGCGCCAAGGTTGATGTCGCCGAGCAGGAACGCGAGGGCGCGATCGGTGAGGCGGCGGCGATCCGCGAGCGGAACGTCCGCGTCGCGCAGGAGAAGGCCCTGGCGGATCAGGGTCAGAAGGAAGCCGAGCGCCAGAAGCGCGTCGCGGTCGCGGCGTACGAGGCCGAGGCGGTCACGGGCGAGGTCCAGTCCAAGCGTGACCAGGACATCGCGATCGCCGAGCGGAACGCGGAGATGGTCGCGGCGGCGAAGCGGGCCGAGCAGGCCCAGCGCGTCCAGGTCGCGACGGCGGAAGCGAACGCGGTGGAGGGCGAGAACACCTCGCAGGAGGCGATCGCGGAGTCCACGGCGAAGCTCGCCGAGGTGCGCGCCGAGGCGAAGCGCCGGTCGGACGTCGCCGCGGCGATCGCGTCGCAGCGGATTTTCGAGGCGGAGCGCGAGCAGGAACTCGCGCGACTCGCCAAGGAACAGATCGCGCCGCAGGAGATTGAGAAGCAGCGCGTCGAGATCGAGGCCGAGGCCGTCGCCGAGCGGGCCCGCCGCGAGGCGAAGGGCGAGGCGGACGCGATCCTCGCGAAGTACGAGGCGGAAGCGAAGGGCGTGCAGCAGGTGCTCGAGGCGAAGGCCGAGGGCTACCGCAAGCTCGTCGAGGCGTGCGCCGAGAACCCGCAGGTCGCGCCCACGCTGCTCATGATCGAGCAGCTGCCCGAGCTCGTCCGCGAGCAGGTCAAGGCGATCAGCAACCTCCACATCGACAAGATCACCGTGTGGGACTCGGGCGCAAGCTCGGGCAAGGGCAACGCGACGGCGGACTTTCTGTCCGGCATGATCGGGTCGCTCCCTCAGGTGCACGAGCTGGCCAGGCAGGCCGGCATCGAGCTGCCCGGGGCGTTCGGGAGGATCGACGCGTCGGGCGAAGAGGAGCCCGCGACGCTCGCGAAGCGATCGGATACGCCACCCACCGACGCGTGAACGCACGCGACAAACTGAATTGAGCGCGCCGCCGGGTCAGTCGTCTGACTCGGCGGCTTTCGTTGCGTCCCGCTCGGTCGGGTAGCCGGAGTCATCGAGCACTTTGTGCTGCTCGGCGAGGATCTTCAGCACCCGGGCGTACCCGTCCAGCGCGGTCTGCTTCGTCCGGCTGAGGTCTTCCAGCAACTCACGCCCGGAGTCGGCGTGCTTGCCCTCGCGCGAGCGGATGAACGATTCGGCGCCCTTGCCGTGGTGGTAGTAGCTCTGCAGCTCGTACCGCGCGACGAGCCCGTGGCACTCGGCGCAGATCACGAAGACCGTCTGCGGGTGCCCGCTCTCGCGCACGAGCACGTCGTACACCCGGAACGACCGGCATTTCTGGCACTGCTGTCGATGGACTTCCACGCGGCCCTCCCTCGGGCGTTGCCCGTGACACGCGACTGATCGCTGACTACACAAAGCCTCCGAACCAACCCCACCACACGCGGGCGAATGTCAGCTCGACGGCGATCGCGGCGGCTGTGATGATCAGGCCGGGCTTGAGCATGTCCCCTACCGTCAGCTCGCCCGAGCTGAACGCGATCGCGTTCGGCGGCGTCGAGATCGGCAGCGGCATCGCGACCGAGCAGGCGAAGGCGACGGTGAGCAGCGCCTCCGGGCCCGCGGCCGCCCCGAGCCCGAGGACGATCGGCATCAGCAGGTTCGCGCTGGCGGTGTTGGACATCACGCTGGACATCCCCGCCGCCGCGACCGCGAGCACCGCGAGCACCGCCCACGTGGGGACGCCGTCGGTCGGCAGGTGCCCCACGAACCAGGCGGCGAACCCGGATGCCGCCATCACGACGCCCAGGCAGAGCCCGCCGCCCATGATGAGCAGCACGTCCCACGACAGCCCTCGCAGGTCGTGGCGGTCCAGAACGCCCGTCGCGAACAGGACCACGACGGGCAGGAGCGCGACGGTGCCCGAGCTGAACCCGTGCCACGGACCGGTCAGCCAGCCCGCAACGGTGAGCACCGCGACCACCAGCACGAGCCGACGCCGCCACGAGACGCGGATGTCGTCGGTTCGTTGGCGTTCCAGCCGCACCGCGCCGCGCGAGCCGCGGTGGACGAGCAGCAGCGTCGCCCACACCACGCCCAGCATGATCAGCACGAACGGGATGCCCAGGAGCATCCAGCGCCCGAACCCGATCGGGTCGCCCGACTCGGCGAGGTATTGCACCGCGATCGCGTTGGGCGGCGTGCCGATCGGGGTGCCCACGCCCCCGATGTTCGCGGCGAAGGGCACCGCCAGGATAATCGCCTTGCGGGATGCGTCGCCCGGTGCCAGTGAGCGGGCGATGGGCAGGCAGAGCGTGAGCATCATCGCCGTGGTCGCGGTGTTCGAGAGGAACATCGACAGGAACGCGCTGAGCGTCATGATGCCCGCGAGCAGCAGGGGCACCGAGCTGCCCGAGACGCGGATGACCCATCGCGCGAGCTGCTCGTCGTACCGGAGTTTGTTGAGCGCGGCCGACAGGCTGAGCCCGCCCAGGAAGAGCAGGATGATGTCAGAGAAGAACGGGCTCGTGAACGCGTCGCGCGAGACGGCCTCGCCCGCGCTCGCCAGCTCGGGGCCGAGCCAGACCTGCGCGAGCGCCAGGATCACGAAGCTCGTAACAAAGAGCGGGACCGCTTCGGTGATCCAGAGGGCCGCCGCGACGATCAGGATCGACAGGCCCGTCTGCCCGGGACCGTCGAGACCCATGGGCGCAAACCACCCGAGCAGCCCGGCGCCCACGCCGAGCGTCGCGATCGACCCCCCCACCACACGCCTCGGCACGCCCCGCATGCTCCACCGTCCCGTCTCAATCGGAACGATAGGAAACCGCACGCGATTCGAGAAGGGCAGGACGCGGGTCCGGCGTGCACTTCGTGCGGTTCGTGCCACTGACCCGTCCTCGGGTCAGTGCGGCTGCCGCGTGTTCAAGACACTGACCCGAGGACGGGTCAGTGGCACGGCTATTCAGTCTGCTCGAAGACGATGACGATCGGGGCGCGGCCGCCCTCAAACTCCAGCGTCGCGGTGAGCGTGCCGGGCACCGACCCGTCGTAGGTCATCCGCGCCGGCGTGCGCGGCGACCCATCGGGGTGCCGCACCATCACGAGCTTGTTGGCCTCGAACGACTCGATCGTCACGATCGAGGGAACCTCCTTCTCGGCGTCCCAGGGCTTGAGGTCCTTGTCGAAGTGACGCCAGCGGAAGACGCCTCGCCCGTCCTCGGTCCGGATGGTGAGGATCTCGAGCAGCGAGACATCGCCCGCCGCGTTGCGCCAGCGGAGCACCCCGGTCGTCGAACCGCCCGCGGGCTCGAGCCAGTGCTCCTCGATAACCGACCCGTCGGGCGACTCGCTCACCCAGTGCCCCGCGAGGAAGGCGAGGTGCTCGTCCGTCGGGCTCGCCGCCTGAGCGCCCGTGATGTGCTCGATGAGCTCGTGGACGTTGCCGTCCGCATCGGCGAACGCGATCACGCGGACGGGCCCGTTCGTGCGCGGCGCGTCGGCGAGGAACCGCACGCCCTTGGCGCGCAGCTCCGCGACGGCCGCGTCCAGATCGTCCGACTCGAACGCGAGCCCGGCCCACGCCACGCCGCCCGGCTCGTCGGAGGCCGCGGCCTTGGTCGCCGTCTTGTCCGTCAGGATGAACTGCTTGTCCGACACGGGGACCATCGGGATGACCGGCGGGTAGTACTGCTCGCCGACGGGCTCGAACCCGAGCGTGCCCTCGTAGAACGCCCTCGAGCGGGGCATATCTGTCACCCGGACGCTGGCGTTGTAGATGAACGCCGCGTCTCCCGGGTCCTGCTGCTGCTTCACGTTGTGCGTGTGCCCGGCGGGGTCGATGAACGTCGCGTAGCGCCCGACGGCGGACTCATCGGTGCCCAGCACGCGCACGCCGTCCGCCTTGAGCGCCTCGAGCGATGCGTCGAGATCGGGCACGGCGAAGTTGATGCGCGTCGAGCAGGCGTCCGTCGCCGGCGTCGCCGCGTGCTGGCTCGGTGTGAGCACGATGGCCGTGCCCTTGGCGTCTGCCAGCACGATGATGCCGGGGTACCGCCCGACCTCAGCAAGATCGAAGTGGCGCTCGTAGAAGTCGGCGGTCGCCTCGATGTCCGGCGCCGTCACGCGGAACGCGGCGATGCTGAGCTTGGTCTCGGCGCGCGCCGCGGCGGAGAGCGTGAGCAGACTCACCAGCGCGATCAGGATGGCTTTCATGGTGATCTCCTTCAGCCCATCTGGGCGAGGGTCTGGCTGAGCATGTAGGTGTTGCCGTCCGGGTCGTAGAACGTCGCGAGCTTGACGAGCTCGGGGATCACCTGGGTGTCGCCGTCGAACCGGACGCCCTTGGACTCGAGCTGCGAACGGGCCGCGTCGATGTCCGTCACGTCGAACACGGGCACGGCCCCCGCGCCGACCTTGGGCGACTCGGCCTGGCCCATGCCGATCTGGACGCCCGCGGTGGCGGTCTTCACCTCGCCCCAGGCGATCTCATCGACTTTGTAGAGGGTCTCCATGCCGAGCACGTCGCCGTACCAGGCGAGGGCCTTGTCGAGGTCGGCGACCTGGATGGAGATGGTGATGCCGCCGGCGTATCCGAGGTCGGGCATGGTCGGGCCTTTCGGTTGGGCGGGCGTCGCCCGCGGCTGTTGTCTCGCCAGCCCGGGGATCGGGTGGCAATGCAAAGTATAGTTGCTATACTTTCATGTCAAGGCCCATCCCGGCGATTCCACCCATGACCCGCGATCCGTCCCAGCTCGTTCGACTGTTCCACCGGCGGTGGTCGGTGCCGATCCTCGCGGAGATGCAGGCGAACGACGGGTGCCGCTTCGCCCAGCTGACGCATTCGCTGGAAGCGGGCCGCCAGCCGGTCCGCGACGCCCTGGACACGCTCATCGATCTCGGGCTCGTCCAGCCCAACCCCGGCTACGGGCACCCGCTCCGCCCGGAGTACGTCCTCACCCGCCGGGGCGGGGTGGTCGGGCCGGCGAGCGTCGGGCTGATGACCGCCCTGCGCAACGCCGAGGCGGTGGACGTGGGCCTGCGGAAATGGTCCATGCCCACCCTCGCGAGCATCGGGCTCGGCGCGACGCGGTTCGGTGAGATCGCCCGGACGCTGGGCGACGCGACGGACCGGGCGCTGTCGCACGCGCTGGGGGCGCTGGGCGAAGCCGGGCTGGTCGAGCGCGCGATCGCGGACGAACGCCCGCCCGCGCCGAGGTACGAGCTCACGCGCACGGGATCGCGCGTGCACGCGCCGGTGGTTGCGCTGGTTGGGACTTGAATGCGCCCAGGACCGGTGGGACAGGCGTCCCCCGCTCAGTCGTCGAAGTACGCCGCGGCGTCGTCGGGCAGGTCCTCGAGGAACGCCTGCTGGTCGATCGCCTCGGGGCTCAGCTCGTCGATGATCGCGCCCGTCTCGGGGTCCACTTCGTGCAGGTTCATGCCGCCCTTGCGCTGGGCCGCGGCGCGTTTCTCGACGCGCTGCTTTGAGCGCAGGATCAGGTGGATCGGCACCTCCGCGAAGGGCAACCGCTCGCGGAACTGGTTCATCAGGTACCGCTCGTAGTTGTGCGTGAACAGGTCGGGGTTGTTCACGACGAGCACGAGCGTCGGCGGGTTCGTCCGGACCTGCGACGCGAAGTAGACCTTCGCCTCGACGCCCAGCTTGTTCGTCGGCCCGCGGTGCTCGACGATGTCGCGGATCGTGCGGTTGAGCTGACCCGTGCCCACGCGCTCGGATGCCTGGGCGTGCAGGTCGAACGCGAGATCGATCACGGCGTTCACGTTGAACCCCTCGCTCGCGCTCATGAACGCGATCGGCGCGAAGGGCAGGCCCTTGAGCTCCTTGCGGATGTAGTCCTCGTAGCGCTCGGGCGTGACCTTGCGGCCCTTCTCGTCGGCCCGGTCCTTCACGGCGTCCCACTTGTTCACGACGATCACGACGGGCTTGTGAGACGCGACGACCATCTGCGCCAGGTGCTGATCGACCTGCGAGACGGTGCTCGCCGCGTCGATCATCAGGAGGACCACGTCGGCGCGCGTGATGGCGCGCTCGGACCGGTCGAGGGCGTACCACTCGATCTTGCCCTGGAAGCTCTTCTTGCGCCTCAACCCGGCCGTGTCGATCGCCATGATCGACTTGCCGTCCATCTCGAACTTCACGTCGATGGCGTCGCGCGTCGTGCCGGCGATCTCGGAGACGATCACCCGCGGCTGGCCCGCGAGCGTGTTGACCAGCGTGGATTTGCCCGCGTTGCGCTTGCCGACGATGGCGAGCTTGAGATCCACCTCGGGCTCGGGCTCGTCGTCCATCTCGGGGATGAGCCCGTAGATGGTGTCGAGCATGTCGCGCCGGAAGTACTTGGTCTTCGAGCTCACGAGCATCGGGTCGCCGAACCCGAGGGCGGCGGCTTCGTAGGCGTGCGCTTCCCAGCTCGGGCCGTCGCATTTGGTCGCGACGACGCGGACGGGCGCGGGCGGGCCGTCGCGGTGCCCCAGCTTCTGCTCGCGGAGCATCTTCGCGATCTCGAGATCCTGCGGCGTGATGCCCGCCTGGCAATCGACGCAGAAGAGGATCAGGTCGGCCGTCTCGACCGCCGCGCCGATCTGGTGCTCGATGTCGTCGGTGAGGGTCGCGAGGTCTTCGCCGATCTCGTCGTAGCGGGCGCCCTCGGCGGTGTAGACGCCGTAGCCCCCGGTGTCGGTGACCTCGGCGGTCTTGTTGGGCCCGTCGCCGTCCGGCGGGTCGAGCTCGACGACGACCGAGACCCGGTCCCGCGTGACGCCGGGTGTGGGGTCCACGATCGCGACCCGCTCCTTGGCGATGAGGTTGAGCAGCGAGCTCTTGCCCACGTTGGGGCGGCCGACGATGGCGATGCGGGGGACGGGCATGGCGGGAACTCTAGACGGGCCCCGTGCGAAAGCGAGAAGGAGGCTCTCATGGCGAAGAACGGGCCGGCAATCACCCTCATCATCTGCGGCACGGCGTTGGCGCTGATGCCTCTGATCTACGCGGCCGTCGAGCGGGCCAACGTGCTCTACGCCCGGGCGATCGCGGCGGCAAACGACGTGGTGCTTGATGAATCGGGCGGGATGGGCGCGGCGTGGTTGGCGCCGGTGAGCGTCGGACTCGGGGTGGTCATGATCTGTGTCGGGGTGGTTCTTGCAGTTCGCCGCCCGACGAACGGCTGACCCACTCCTCGCCGCACTCGGGGCACTTCATGACTTCGCCTCGTACCATCATCGGCTTCAGGTCGTACCCGCACGACGGGCACGCACCGACCTCGCGGAACCGACGCCCGTGCGTGCCCGGCAACTTGCCCCCGAAGGCGCGCACGATCACCAATACCCACAACACGAACCCTCCGACACAGATCACGAACCCGACCGCCATCCCGATCCACGCGCCGTTCCCCGTCATCGGGATCAGCTCAAGACGCCACCCCAACTCCCCGATCACGACCCACGCGACGGCGAACCACGCGGCGAGAGAACCGACGATCCAGCCCAGGGCGGCGATGGCTCTCATCCAGAATGGTCGTGCGGCCCGTGATGTCACCGGACGTATCGTTGGGTTTGACTGTCCCTCCTTCCATCCCCGTCATCGTGGGCCCCACCGCCGGCGGGAAGACGGCCCTCGCTGTCGAGCTGGCGCTGACGCTCCGCGAGCGCGGCACGCCGGCGGAGGTCGTCACCGCGGACGCCTTCCAGGTCTACCGGCGCTTGGACATCGGCACCGCCAAGCCGACCACCGAAGAACAGCGCGGCGTCCCCCACCACCTGCTCGACATCGTCGACCCGACCGACGCGTTCACGGTGCACGACTGGCTCAAGCGGGCGGACACGCTGGTCGCGGACCTCCAATCCCGCGGCGTCGTGCCCATCGTCGTCGGCGGGACCAACCTCTACGTGCGCGCGTTCCTGGACGGTCTGTTCGAAGGGCCCGAGCCCGACGAAGCCATCCGCGACGAGATCCGGGCGATCGGGTTGCCCGCGATGCGGGCCGAGCTCGAGCGGGTGGACCCCGCCGCGGCGGCGCGGATCGACCCCGCCGACGAGCGCCGAACCGTGCGCGCCCTCGAAGTCCACCGCCAGACGGGGACCCCCATCAGCGACCTCCAGCAGCAATGGGAGGACGGCAAGGGCTCCGGGCGACCGGGCGTGGCGCTCGTCGGGCTCGTGTGGCCGATCGACGCGATCAACGCCCGCATCAACGCCCGGGTGAAGGGGATGGTCGAGCGGGGGCTGGTCGAGGAGGTCCGCGGGCTGTGGAAGGCCGGGCGGCTGGGCCCGCAGGCGGGGCAGGCGTTGGGCTACAAGCAGCTCATCGAGCATTTCGAGGGGCGGGCCAGCCTGGACGACGCCCTGGAGCGGATCAAGATCGAGACGCGTCGGTTTGCCAAAAACCAGCGCACGTGGCTCAAACGGTTCCGGGCACGGGCCGGGTCGGTGTGGTTCGACGCGTCGGGGCGGGACTCGGTCGAAATCGCGCAAGAAACTATCCAGAAGTTGTTTACGTGATTTTCCGAGGCTGATCCGGGCGTGACGGGAATGGACGGGCGGGTCGGCGGGGTTCAGAGGCCCCGGGATCGGGCCGAATCAGACCCGTTCGGCGGGCCCGACTTGACAGGACGCCGGCAGTCGCGTTCCCTCTGCCCGAACGGACTCCCCCGGGGCGAACGCCCCCCCAGGACGAACGATGGCCAAAAAGACCGCCAAAAAGACGGGCAAGAAGACCACGAAGACGGCGGGGAAGAAGGCCGCGTCGCGGTCGGGCGGTCGGTCCAAGCAGTCCTACAAGGCCGGCGACGCGACGGGCAAGAGCCTCGTGATCGTCGAGAGCCCGTCCAAAGCGAAGACCATCAATAAGTATCTGGGCAACGACTTCGTCGTGCTCGCCTCGATCGGGCACGTGCGCGACCTGCCCAGCAAGAACCCGAAGGGCGTGAAGGACCCCGTGCCGGGCGTGAAGCTCGAGAAGCGGTTCACACCGAGCTACGAGATCCTCAAGGGCAAGGAGCAGGTCATCAAGGACCTGAAGCGGGCCGCGAAGGACGCGCTCTCGTCGGGCGGGGACGTCTGGTTCGCGACCGACCTCGACCGCGAGGGGGAGGCCATCGCGTGGCACCTCGCGCAGGAGCTCGGCATCGCCTCGACCGACGCGAAGCGCGTGATCTTCCCCGCGATCACCAAGGCGGAGATCGACAAGGCGTTCTCCAAGCCCCACTCGATCGACGAGGACCGGGTGAACGCCCAGCAGGCGCGGCGGATCCTCGACCGGATCGTGGGGTACCAGGTCTCGCCGCTCTTGTGGAAGAAGGTCGCGCGGGGCCTGAGCGCGGGTCGCGTGCAGTCCGTCGCGGTGCGGCTGATCGTGGAGCGCGAGCGCGAGATCCGGGCGTTCGTGCCCGATGAGAGCTGGTCCGTCAGCGGGTACTTCTCGCTCAAGGAATCCGACGCGGCGAAGCTCGGGCCCGAGTGGCGGGAGTTCCTCGCCCAGCGCGACGAGAAGGGCAACGGGCCCACGCAGAAGTCGCAGAACGCCTGGCTGGGCGGCAACGACGCGATCCGCGCCGAGCTCGTCGAGTTCGACGGGTCGAAGTTCGACCTGGGCGTGAAGGCGGACGAGGGCGAGAAGGACGTGACGCCGAGCGTGTCGAAGATCGCCGAGGCGTGCGGGCTGCGCGACATCGACGTGACGGCGACGGAGGACCCGGACGGCAAGGGCCCCGCGGCGTGGAAGCGCACGGTGACGGGGGTCGCCGATCCTTCCACGCCGTACGAGATCACCAAGATCGAGACGAAGCGGACGAAGAGCCGCCCGGCGCCGCCGTTCATCACGAGCACGATGCAGCAGGGCGCGTCGAGCCGGCTCGGGTTTGGCGCGCAGCGGACGATGCGTGCGGCGCAGTCGCTCTACGAGGGCGTCAACGTGCCGGGCGAGGGACCGACGGGCCTGATCACGTACATGCGTACCGACGCGACGTACGTCTCACCCGAGGCGATCGACGCGGCCCGCGCGCACATCAAGCGGACCTACGGCGACGGCTACCTCCCCGACAAGCCGATCTTCTACAAGAGCTCGAACAAGGACGCGCAGGAGGCCCACGAGGCGATCCGACCGACGGACCCGGCGCGCACGCCCGACGCGGTGAAGAGCGCGCTGAAGCCCGACGAGTTCCGCCTGTACAAGCTCATCTGGGAGCGGTTCGTCGCCTCGCAGATGGTGCCGGCGGAGTGGGACTCGACCGCCGTCACGATCGTGGGCGGGGCGAACGACGCCGCGACGTTCCGCGCGACCGGGCGCATCCTCGCCTTCGACGGGCATTTCCGCGTCTCGGGCGTGCCGACCTCGGGCGACGAGTTGAATCTGCCCAAGCTCAGCGAGGGGCAGGGCCTGCACCCGTTCGACATCCGCCCGACGCAGAGGTTCTCGAGCCCCCCGGCCCGGTTTACGGAGGCGGGGCTGATCAAGACCCTCGAGGCGGAGGGCATCGGGCGGCCCTCGACGTACGCCTCGATCATCCAGACGATCCAGGACCGGAAGTACGTCGAGCAGATCGCCCGCGCCTTCTGGGCGACGGATCTGGGCGAGGTCGTGACCGACAAGCTCGTCGAGGCGTTCCCCGAGATCATGGACATCGGGTACACGCGCGACATGGAGGCGCAGCTCGACAAGGTCGAGGACGAGCACCTCGACTGGATCGAGATGCTCGAGCGGTTCTACGGCCCGTTCGCCGAGCGCCTCGAACGCGCGCACGAAGAGCTCACCCACGCCAAGGCCGAGGTCCAGCCCGCGCCCGAGGAGTACCGGTGCGGCAAGTGTGATGCGTCGCTGGTCTACCGCTTCGGGAAGAACGGGCGGTTCCTGAGCTGCTCGCGCTACCCGGACTGCGACTGGGCCTGCCCGTGCGATCGCCAGGGACGGCCGCAGGCGGCCGAGTTCGTGGACGTCAAGTGCCCCAAGACCGGGCGCCCGATGATCCGCAAGACCGGGCGGTTCGGGCCGTTCCTGACGACGCACCTGGAGGACGGCGAGTCGAACGATGTCGGGATGATCCTGAACATCGACAAGAAAGGCTTCGTGACCGCGCCGTCGCTGCCGCCCCTCGAGACGGACCTTCCCTGCCCGACGTGCGAGGCGCCTCTGAACCTCCGCTCGGGCGTGCGCGGGCCGTGGCTCGGGTGCTCGCGGTTCCCCAAGTGCCGCGGGCGTGGGAAGTGGACCGAATTGGACGAGGCGACCCAGAAGAAGCTCGAGGCCGACCTCGACGCGCTCGAGAAGGCGAACCCCGTGCCCATCATCGAGCGTTTCACCGACGGCACGCCCCTGACGGACACGAAGGGCAAGCCCGTCGCGAACGCGCCGAAGGCGGACGAGCTGATCCTCGACGGCGATCCGCGCGAGGTCGCCGGGTCCGCCGCGTGATACATTCTGCGGACCGATGACGACACCACCCACCAGCGTGGACGAGGCCTTCCGGTACCTCGTCGAGGGCAACGAGCGGTTCGTCAACGGCTCGTGCCGGCACCCGAACACCGATCTGAGGCGGGTGATCGAACTCAGCACGTCGGGCCAGAAGCCCTTCGCGGCGGTCCTCGCGTGCTCGGACTCGCGCGTCCCCGTCGAGCGCGTCTTTGACCGGGGCGTGGGCGATCTGTTCGTCGTCCGCGAGGCGGGGAACGTCTGCGGCACCCTCGCCGCGGCGAGCCTCGAGTTCGCGGTCACCGTCCTCGGGTGCGGTGTCGTCGTCGTGATGGGGCACACCGGGTGCGGCGCCGTGCAGGCGGGGTGCTCGCCCGAGAAGTGCACGGACACCGTCGAGACGCTGCTCGCCCCGATCCGCGAGACGGCCCGGTCCGAACGGGACAAGGCGTCCGACGAGTCCCTCGAATCGCGCGTGATCCACGCGAATGTCACCCGATCGATCGCGGACCTCCTGCGCGCCAGCCCGGCGGTCGAGCAGGCCCGGCGCGAGGGGCGCGTCGTGATCGCCCCGGCCGTCTATGACCTCGCGACGGGTCGGGTCGAGTGGATGGAGACCTAGCGTCCCGGCCCGGTCGGGCGCGGGGTTTATGATGCCATCCCCGCATGACCGCCGCCGTTTCATCCAAGCCGAGCCTGCGTGACCGCGTACAACGGGTGATCCGCGAGCGCCACCGCGCCGGGTGGTGGCTGACGGTCCTCGGCGCGATCGTCGGCATCGTGACGGCGCTGGGCGCGATCGCGTTCGACTTCGCGCTGCACGAGGTGACGCACTGGTCGGGGGAGGCGCAGGGGCGGATGCCGCTGTGGCTCTTGCCCGCGATCCCGATGATCGGAGCGTTGATTACGGGTGTGCTCGTTTTCTTCTTCGCGCGTGAGGCGGGCGGGCACGGCGTGCCCCAGGTGCTCGACGCCCTCATCCGGCGCTCGGGCAACATCCCGGCGCGCATTGGCATCACCAAGGTCCTCGCCTCCATCGCGACCGTCGGCACCGGCGGCAGCGCGGGCACGGAGGGGCCGATCATCCAGATCGGGTCCACCGCGGGCAGCGTGCTGGCGCGCCGGTTGGGCGTGCCGCGTGAGCACGTGGGGACGCTCGTCGGGTGCGGCGCCGCGGCGGGCGTGTCGGCGATTTTCAACGCGCCCCTCGCGGGCGTCTTCTTCGCGATGGAGATCCTCCTCCGCGATTTCTCGCTCAAAACGTTCACACCCATCGTGATCGCGTCGGTCTTCGCGACGGCCGTCGCGCACGAGTTCGGCGGGTCGTCGGACGCGATCTTCGAGTTCGAGCTGATCCACTACACGTTCGCCGCGGCGGAGCTGCCGAGCTACGCCGTGCTCGGGCTCGTGTGCGCTGTGGTCGCCACGGCGTTCACGCACATGCTGCACGCCGCGGAGGATTTGGCGGGTCGCCTGCCCGTCCACCCGATCCTCAAGCCCGTGCTCGGCGCGATGCTGCTGGGCGTGCTCGGGGTGGCATACATCTCGACGTACGGCACGGGCGTCTCGTCCGGGGGAACGGCCGTCCCAGCGTTCTTCGGCAACGGCTACGAGACCATCCTCGAATTGCTGGACCCGGCGCGGTACGGCGGGCGCGGGCTCGCCGGGCTGCCCGTGCTCGCGTCGCTCTGGATGGTGATCCTCCTGTGTGCGTGCAAAGCGCTCGCGACGACCTTCACCCTGGGCACCAAGGGCTCGGGCGGCGTCTTTGCGCCGAGCCTGTTCCTCGGCGCGTGCGCTGGCGCGGCGTTCGGGATGGGACTCGAAGAGGTCGGGCTGCTGCCCGCGACCGCCTCGCCCGCCGGCTATGCCCTGGTCGGAATGGCGGCCGTCGTCGCGGGGACGACCTTCGCGCCCCTCACGGCGATCCTGCTGCTCTTCGAGATGACGCAGGAGCCGCGCGTGCTCGCGCCCATCATGCTCGCCGCGATCGTGAGCACCGCCATGGGGCGCGTGCTCATGCGCGACTCGATCTACACGTTCCGTTTGCGCCAGGCCGGCATCCTGATCGGGACGGACCGCGATCTGACGCTGCTGCGCCGCGTGCCGGTGAGCCGGGTGACGTCGACCGCGCTTCCGCGCGAGCCGGTCTACCCGTCCGACCCCCTGAGCAAGCTCATCACGCTGCACGCGCACCACAACGTGCCCGATTTCCCCGTCGTGGACGCCGAGGGCCGGTCGATCGGCATGGTCACCGGCGGCGACATGCGGACCGCCCTCATCGACCGCGAGGCGATCCCCCTGCTGCTCGTGGCGGAATTGCTGCGCGACGACCTGCCCACGATCGACCCGGCCGAGACGCTCGACACGGTGCTGGACAAGTTCGCCCGCCACGACGCGTCGAGCCTGACCCTCGTGGACCCCGCGACGGGCAAGCCGACCGCCCTCATCACGCGCAGCAGCGTGATGGCGTGCTACCAGCGCGAGCTGGAGGCGGGCGGGTAACCTGACCCCATGACCGACTTCTCCCCCATCGACCCTGACGGCGGGCTCATCATCGCGACCACCCTCCCCGGGCGTACCGAGGACTTCAACCGCGACGCCGAGACCGCGTGGGCGTCGCTCGGTGCCGGCACACCCGACGCGCCCGTGTGGGTCCACCTCGATCGCACCAAGGAGCGCGCCCAGCGGTGGGTGCGCGAGCAGGCCGGGCTCGACGAGATGATCGCCGAGTCGCTGCTCGCCGAAGAGACCCGCCCGCGGTTCGCCGAGCACGAGGGCGGCGTGCTCGTCATCCTCCGCGGCGTGAACATGAACCCCGGCGCCGAGCCGGACGACCTGATCGCCCTGCGGATGTGGATCGAGCCCGGCCGGGTCATCTCGCTGCGGGCGTTCCGGTTCAGCACGATCGTCGAGCTGCGCAAGCGGGCGCAGGAGGGGCGGGCCCCGGCGACGCCCGGCGCGTTCGTCTCCGCCGTGGCGCGCGGGCTGGCGACGCGTCTCGGCCCCGTCGTCGAGAACCTGGACGCGATGCTCGACGACGTCGAGGCGGACCTGATCGACAAGCCGGACGCGGACGGCGACCGCTCGCTGCTCGCGACGATCCGGCGCCAGGCGATCACCTACCGACGCTACATGGTCCCGCAGCGCGACGCGATGCGCGGCCTGGCGCTGCTGGACGCCCCCGTGCTGTCCAAGCGTGATCAGGCGGAGCTGCGTCACGCCGCGGAGCAGGTGACACGCGTCGTGGAGGACTTCGAGGAGCTCCGCGATCGGGCGGCGGTCACGAGCGACGAGATCCGCGCGCGCCGCGAGGCACGCCTGAGCAAAACGACATATCTGCTCACGGTTGTCGCGACCGTCGCGCTGCCCCTCGGGCTGCTCACCGGCCTGCTGGGCATCAATGTGGGTGGCATGCCCGGCGCGAACAACGGCTGGGCCTTCGCCATCGTGTGCGCGGCGATGTTCATCATCGCGGGCATCGAGCTCTGGATGCTCCGCAGGCTGCGTTGGCTCTAGGTTGGGGCGATGGACCACCCGCCGTAGGATCGGTGATGACGGAAACTCCCCCGACCCCGGACCGATCGTTCCCCAAGTGGATCTTCGTGCCCATCGTGCTGGGCGTGATCTTTCTGATGGTCTTGCCGTGCGCGGGGCTGATCGTTGGCATTGTGCTGCCCGGGCTGGAAGACTCGCGCGAGATGGCGGACATCCGCGAGTCGCAACGCCGCATGCGCGGGATCTACCAGGCGATGGTGATTTACGCGCAGAACCACGACGACGCCTACCCGCCCGCGGACACGTGGCAGGAGATCCTGGTCTCGACGGGGTACGCGCCCGCCGACTTGCTCGTCTCGCCGGTTTCCGACGGCGACAACGAGGAGTACGTCTGGCTGCCGGGCGACCTCTGGCACCGTGCTGGTGACTCACCCCCGCTCGTGATGTACGAAGACCCGGACCACCACCCGCAGGGCGTCGTGGCGCTGTACGGCGACGGGCGGTCGGACACGATCTCGCGCGAGGAACTCGCGGCGTTGCTGGCGGAGCAGGCCGGTCCCTGACCCTCACTCCCCCAGCGTCTTCTTCTTGCGAAGCAGATGGTGGTACTGCTGCGCGAACCGGTGCGCCTCGTCGCGCACCTGTTGGCACAGGCGCAGGCCCGCGTTCGTGCGTGCGAGGCGCACGGGCTCGGCACGCTCCTGCACATAGATCAGCTCTTCTTTCTTCGCGAGGCTGATGACCATCGGCGGCTGGACGTCGAGCGTCTCGAAGGCTTCGAGCGCCGCGTGGAGCTGCCCGAGCCCGCCGTCGATGAGGACGACGTCCGGGTAAAGCTCCTCGCCCGCGCCCGCCTCGCGGTAGCGCCGGCTGACGACCTCGCGGATGGACGCGTAGTCGTCGTTCGCGCGCCCGCCGGGCAGGTTGGACACGGAGTTGATGCGGAACCGGCGGTACTCGTCCTTGAAGGGTCTGCCGTCCACAAAGCAGACCTTGGAGCCCACGGTCTCGCCACCCTGCAGGTGGGCGATGTCGATGCCCTCGATGCAGCGGACGGGCTTATCGAGCCCGAGCGTCCTGGCGAGCGAGCGGGTCGCCTTCACCGGGTCGCGGTATTCCAATTCGGCCTCGGGCTGCCACTGGTCGGCCACCGTCGCGCGCCGGTCCAGGCGCTCGATCGCGCGGACCTGGTCGCGGATCGCGGCGGCCTGCTCGAAATCGCGCGACGCGGCGGCCACCTCCATCTCGGCGCGCAGCTCCCGGATCATCGCGCTGCGCTTGGACCCGATGAACCGCACGAACCGGTCGATGTCCCTCCGGTAGGCCTCGGGCGAGATCGACTCGTTGCACGGCGCGGTGCACTGCCCGATCGCGGCGAGCAGGCACGGGCGGAAGCGCCTGTTCTTCGGGTCGCCGTGCTTGATGTCCAAAGAACACGTCCGGTACTTGAAGACCTTCTGCAGCTGCGGCAGCGCCTCGCGGAGCGCGCCCGCGTCGGTGAACGGACCGAAGACCTTGGCGCCGCGCATCTCTGGCGCGAGCTCGCCGGTCTTTGAGTCCGCGCCCGTCGGGTTGCGCGTGATGACGACGCGCGGGTAGTCCTCGCGCATGGTGATCGCGAGGTAGGGGAAGGTCTTGTCGTCCGTCTGCATCGCGTTGTAGCGCGGGTGGATGTCCTTGATGAGCCGGTTCTCGGCGAGCACGGCCTCCCACTCCGTCTCGAACGCGAGCACGTCGAACGTGTGCACCTCGTCGAGCATGGGCGACTTGCGCGGGCCCAGGTCCGTCGAGGGGACGAAGTAGCTCGAGACCCGGTCGGGCAGCTTCTTCGCCTTGCCGACGTACAGCACCACGCCTTTGTGGTCCTTCATCAGGTAGACGCCGGGCACGCCGGGTAGGTCGCGGGCCTCGCGCCCCAGGCGGGCGAGGCGTTCGGCGCGCGACTCGGTGCCCCACGGCGGCGGGGCGTCCGCCGCTTGCAGGCCTTCCTCATCCACTGGGATCGGGTCCGGGTCGTCCACGGGGCATCCTAGAAGCGGTCTTGCACGCCCAATCCGCACGCCAATTCCGCACATTGGGTCAGGCACGAGTGATTCGCGGGGGGACAATGCCCGGATGCCGATCCGACACGACACCGCGATGGACTACCGCGAGCGCCTGGTGCGGGTGCTCCGAAGGCTGCAGGAGGTCGCCGCGGCGGGCGAGCCGACGCCCGGCGTCGAGGACCTCGCCAGGCTCGCCCATTTCTCACGCTACCACTTCAGCCGGCTGTTCAGCTCGATGACGGGCGAGTCGATCGCGGCCCACACGCGGCGTCTGCGCCTGGAGCGCGGCGCGGGCGAGCTGGCGCGCACGGACCGGCAGGTCATCGAGATTGCGCTCGCCTGCGGGTTCGAGGCCCACGAGTCGTTCGCCCGCGCGTTCAAGACGCACTTCGGGCGCACGCCGACGGAGTTCCGCGAGCTCGCGACCGAGCCTCTGGACCTGCCGCCCGCGCCCAACGGCGTGCGGTTCGGCGTGGACGACGCCGCGGGCCGGTTCGTGCCCATCCTCAGAGACAACCCGATGCAGGAGGTCCGCGTCGAGGTCGTCAAAGCGCGCCGGCTCGCGGCGCTCCGGCACGTCGGGCCGTATCACCAGATCGGCGACGCGTTCGGCAAGCTCTTCGCGTGGGCAGGCCCGCGGCGTCTGCTGGGCCCGTGGACCGAGACCGTCGGCATCTACCACGACGACCACACGCAGCTTGAGCCCGGCGATCTTCGCGCCGACGCGTGCGTAACCGTCCTGCCCGGCGTGCAAGCCGACGATGACGCGAGCGTCTCGATCATCGAGCTGCCCGAACGCCGGTGCGCCGTCGCGCTCTACAAGGGCCCGTACGCCCGGTTCGCCGAGGTCTACCAGTGGTTCTACGGCACGTGGTTGCCCGAGTCCGGGCTCGCCCCGGCGGACGCGCCGTGCTTCGAGGTGTACCTCAACAACCCGATGGAGGTCGCGCCCGAGGACTGCCTGACGGAGATCTGCATCCCCGTCGAGGGGTGACTCACTCGGCCGGCGGCGCCAGCGCCGGCTTGGGCCCGCGCACGATCAACGCGATGAAGAACCCCGCGATGATCCACCCGCCGGCGACGTCGGCCATCATCATCAGCGTGTAGTCCGTCGGGATGTAGAACCAGTTCCACAGCATCCCGTGCGACGCGATCGCGGCCCCGATCGCGAACGCCCAGACCGCGACGAGCTTGCAAACGATCCCCCCGCCGTTCTTCGCGACGCTGAAGGTGATCATCGAGACCAGGAACGCGACGATCACGTCGATCGCGATGCCCTTGACGAAGACCATCGGCGACATCGCCGGCAGGCCCTCCTGACGGTAGATGACCTTGCCGATGGGCCCGGCTTGGTGGCGCTCGGCGTACGCCTCCATCGCCACCTCGTCGCTCATGTCGGCGGGCATCTCGGGGAAGTAGTACACGCCCGTCTCATCGAGCGCGAGGTCGAGCCCCTCGACGACGGCCGCCTCGGCGGGCAACGGCTTGAGCCCGTCGAACGCCTTGTTGATGCCGCCGGGCCAGAAGGCGAAGCCCCAAGCGAAGAAGACGATGCCGCCCACGATCGATGCGATGATGACGCGTCCCATGCCGAACCCCCTTCGTGCCGTGTCCGGGTGTCAGCATCGGCGCGCACCGCAGACCGGCGTGAGGATGAGGGGCGTCTGGATGTCGGGATGGGTTAGGAAGCCCCGGGGCGGACGGTGAAGCTCTCGCGGTTCGTGTGCCACCCGGGCCCGCGCCACATCTGCCATGGCTGCAGGCGGTTACGCCAGAACTGACGCTCGAAGTTCAGCTGCGTGTCTGCGTCCCAGCTCTTGTACGCCTCGAGCCCGCGGACCTCGTCGGCCAGCAGGATGAATTCATCCTCGGCTTCCTGGACCCGCAGGGGCTCGGCGGTCGCCGAGCGGACCATGCCGTTCACCAGATCCGAGTACATGCCCAGGAGGGCGTCGTACTCCTCCTGCATGCGTTGGGGGTCGGTGTTGGGGTTCTGGGTCGCCAGACGGGCCGACTCGTTCTGGAGGACCGTCTCGATCGCCCGGACCTGGTGGCGTTGCCCGCGGGTGCGCTCGACGCGGCAGCCCGTGAGGGGGGCCACGGTGCAGGCAGCCAGACAGATCCCGATCGCGATTCGCTTCTTCATGATCACTCCTTCGGCCCCCGCGGGGTACGGACGTTACGTTCGCCGGGTTCGGAGTACAACCCGGGCATTCTCGGACCCGCCCGTCCCATCCATCCCACCCCCGATCAGAAACTAGCTCAGCGCCAGGCGGACCATCATCTCGACCCCGATCCCGATCGCGCCGTCGTTGAAGTCGAACTCCGCCTGGTGGAGCTGGGGCTGCGTGGCGGGGTTTTCCCCGGGTGGGCAGAGCCCGACGAGGTAGAAGCAGGCGGGGACGTGCTGGCCGTAGTACGAGAAGTCCTCGCCGCCCATGGAGGGCTCCTGGTCGGTGCTGACGTTCGCCTCGCCGACGACGCTCCGGGCGATCTCCGCGACGCGCTGCGTCTCCGCCGGGTCGTTGTGGGTGACGGGGTAGCCCTCGTCCCACTCGATGCGCGCCCGGCACCCGTGCGCCTCGGCCGTCCGCTCGACGAGTTGGAAGAGCTCGCGCTTCGCGGCCTTGCGGACCTCGGCGCCGAGGGTCCGGACGGTGCCCACGAGCCTCACCTCGCGCGGGATGACGTTGTTCGCCGACCCGCCGTGGATCGACCCGATCGTCACCACGACGGACTGCAGCGGCGAGACGCGCCGCGACGCGATGGTCTGCAGCGCCGTGACGACGTGCGCGCTGGCGACGACGGGGTCGGCCGCGAGGTGCGGGTAGGCCGCGTGCCCCTGCACGCCTTCGACGGTGATCTCGATGTCGTCCGTCGCGGCGAGCAGCGGGCCCGGGGCGGTGGCGATCTTGCCGAGCTCGATGCCGGGCCACCCGTGCAGGCCGTAGATGCGCCCGACAGGCGTGCCGAGCCCCCCGTTGCCCGCGCCCTTGAGGCAGCCCTCGTCGCGCATCCGCTCGCCGCCCGCGCCGCCTTCCTCGGCGGGCTGGAAGACGAACGTGACGGGGTTCGGGCGGTGCTCCAGCCCCGCGAGGACGCGCGCCGCGCCGAGGAGGATCGTCGTGTGCCCGTCGTGCCCGCAGGCGTGCATGACGCCCGGGTTCTCGCTCGCGTAGGGCTTGCCCGTGTTCTCTTGGATGGGCAGGGCGTCCATGTCCGCCCGCAACGCGACGGCGGGCCCCTGCTCGGCGGTCGTCGCGGGCAGGTGCGCGAGCACGCCCGTGCCCGGCTTGCCATCGAAGACCGCGAACCCGGTCGTGTGCTCGATGCCCAGCGCGGTCAGCTCCCGCACGACGCGGGCGGACGTCTCGCGTTCGTTGTCGCTCAGCTCGGGCTGGCGGTGGAAGGCGCGGCGCAGCTCGGTGAGCGCGTCCAGCTCGGCCTGCACGCGTGAACGAATCTCGGCGGCGGTGTCGGTCAGCATCCGCGATGATACGCGGACGACCGATCAGGCCGCCTGCGGCTCGCTCGGCTCGGGCTGCGGGGTGACGCTGTCGCGGTTGTCCAGGAACTTCTGCGCCAACTCGACCATCTTCGGCGCTGGGACGGAGCCGTCGCGCGGCTGCATCGATCGCCGGACGTCGTCGAACCGACCGGCCATCTTCAGGAACGCGTCCACGATCTCGGGATCGAAGTGTGTGCCGCGCAGCGAACGGATGAGCTCGACCGTCTCCCGGTGCGGCATCGCGTCCTTATACACGCGGACGCTCGTGAGCGCGTCGTAGAAGTCCGCGAGCGCGACAATGCGGGCGGGCAGCGCGATGTTCTCGCCGCTGATCCCGAAGGGGTAGCCCGTGCCGTCCCACTTCTCGTGGTGCTGCAGCGTCACCTCGATGCCCATGTCCAGGAACTTGTCCTGCCCCATCTTGCGCCGGATCGCGAGCAGCGTGTCCGCGCCCATGAGCGGGTGCTGCTCCATGAGCAGGCGCTCGTCGGGGTCCAGACGTCCGGGCTTGAGGAGCACCCCGTCCGGGATGCCGACCTTGCCGATGTCGTGCAGCGAGCTGGCGAGGCGCAGCCGCTCGATCCACCGGTCGTCGATCTCCTCGTGCGTCTCGCGCAGCGCGTCGGCGAGCATCGTGACGTACTCCCCGATGCGCTCGAGGTGCGTGCCCGTGTCGTTGTCGCGGTAGTCGGCGAGCTTGGCGAGCCCGAAGATCAGCGCGTTGCGCGACGCGAGCGACTCGCTCACACGCTGGCGGACCTCGGTCTCGAGCTTGAGGTTCATTTGCTTGAGCGCCGCACGCTGGCGGGCGTCCGTGATGGACGAGAGCACCGTCGCCATGCCCGGGCCGGCGATCGCGAGCCCGCACACGACGCCCACGAGCTGGAAGAGCACCGCCATCGGGGGCTCGGGCCCGGTGTGCACCGCCAGCCGCATGAGCAGCAGCACCCCGTACCCCACGAGCCCGATGTGCAGCGTGGACAGCGCCAGCGTGAGCAGCTGGCCCGCGCGGCCGCGGAAGATCGACAGGGGTTGGCGCTCGGTGGCAGACACGGGCCCTCTATCGGGCCGACGGGCAAGCGGATGCCCAGAACCATTCTCATCCGATGCAGACCACCACGGTCGGGCCGGCTGGCGCGGGCTGGGCGCGTCCGAGAACCGACTAATCGAGAACGCGCTCGCAGATCGCCATCGTTTCGTCCACCCGATCCGCGATCGCCTCGAACCGAGCCGCCGTGGCTGCCTCGGGCCGGCGCGCCTCGGGGTGGGGCTCGACCTCGGGTTTGACGGGGTCGTTGCGGCTGTCCGATGCGCGCATCACGCGCTCGGCCGGGCCCAGCAGGAGGTACTCGACCAGGCGTCGCGCGGGCTCGGGGTTCGGGCCGCCGCGCACGAGAGACACCGTGTTGGGGATCACGAGCGCGCCGGGGCTCCACGTGGGGTCGAATCCTCGTGGGGCCGACATGTCATCCGCGTCGAGACGCTCGAACGCGAGCCCGATTTCCCACCCGTTGCGCCACGCGACGTAGACATCATCCGTGTCCGTGAGCCCGACGTCGATCTCGCCCTCGGCGATCTTGCGCACGACCGTCGCGTTGCCGTCGTAGACACGAAGCCCGTTGTCGCGCATCGCAATGAGCCATCGCTCGAACGCCGTGGGCCCCCACGCCTCGCACAGCAGCGCCATGTGACCGCGCGTCGTGCCGAACTGCGGGCGGGCGATGCCCACGCGCCCGCGCCACTCGGGGCGGGTCAGCTCGTGCAACGCCGTGGGCGGCTCGGGGACGCGCGCGGTCGAATACCCGAAACACCGCGCCCGCTGCGCGATGCCCACCCACGATCTATCCTCGCTCACGAGCGTCGCGGGCCACTCGGCGCGTCGGTCGCCCAGCACGCCCGCGGTCGCCGGGTCCAGCACACCCTCGCGCGCCAGCTTCATGGTCCCGAACGGCTCTGACGACCACCAGACATCCGCCCGCGGGTCGTCCTTCTCCGCCAACAACCGCGTGACGAGCCCGGTGGTCTTCGTCGCCTCCGTGTCGCCCACGAGCAGGACCTCGATGTCAGTTTCACGCTCGAAGTCCGTGATCACCTCGCGGAGGACGTAATCGTCCACCGAGGAGTAGAGCACGACGCGCGGCGTCTCGGGCCCGCCCTCCGTCCGCCCGCACCCGGCGCACGCGAGCAACGCGAGCACGATCGCGATGGACGCGGCGGCCCTCATCGGCGCGACGTCGGGATGATGAACCGGTGCGGCTCGTCCGTCAGACGCCGCGGCTGCACCGTGAGCGGCTCGCGGCCGCTCGCGTGCTCCCAGTCCAGCTTCAGCGTGAGCGTCTGCGCGTTGCGGGCGATGCCGAACGTGACGATGCCCGCGCCGTCGGTCTGCCCGCTGTCGTAGCTGGTGGCGTCGGCCGGGCAGGGCCCGCCCTCGGGCCAGGCCTGGTGCATATGCACCGTCGCGCCGACGATCGGGGCGCCCGAGCCCGCCTCGACGAACGCGAACGAGCGCGGTTTGACATGGCAGCACCCGCCCGCGAGCGCGAGGCCCGCGAGCAACGCCGTGGTCAACAGGATCGGTGATCGATTCATGCCGGGATCTTATGACCCCGCGTCGGCCTCGCCCGCGGCGTCATCGCCGGAGGTCGCTGCACGCTCGAGACGCCCAAAGTAGTGCTGGACCGCCGCCTCGTGGCGCCGCGGCACACGCGAATGCTCGATCGCCTCGGCCGCCTCGGCGCTCGCGGACGACGCGACCGCGGAGAACGTCTGCCTGGACTCACCCCGGATCTGCGCGCCGTGGACGAGGGTGGACGCGATCACCGGGCCCTCGCCCGTGTTCACGTTCGCCTTCTCGGTGCGGACCATGTAGTCGGTCTGCTGTTCCTGGGGGCCGACGCCGTTGCCGCGCCCGGGCCCGCCCGAGCCGCTTCCCATTGACGTGCTCTGGCCCATGCGCCAGGCGCCGTTCATGCCCTGCCCCGACCCGGGGTTCTCGCACATGCCCTGGCCCATCTGCGCCATCTGCGACTGGCACTCGCTCATCGCCATCTGGGCGGACTGCATCTCCGCCTGCATCATCTCCATCTGCGAGAGCTGCTGGCTCATCGCCTGCGCGCCGTCCATCGACTGCTGGCCGCCCTGCTGCGATTCGTTCTGCAGGCCCTGGGCCATCTGGCTCATCGCCGAGCACGCGCCGTTCATGCAGTCCGACGCCTTCTGCTGCGCCTGGGCCTGCTGCTGGAGCTGCTCCTTCTGCTCGGGCGACATGCTCTGGTTCTGCTCGAGCTGCTGCTGCATCTGGCTCGGGTCGCGGGCCATCTGCTGGGCCTGCTCCTTCGAGAACCCCGCCGCCTGCAGCTGCTCTTCGAGCTGCTGACGCTG
Source organism: Phycisphaerae bacterium (assembly GCA_030426605.1). Taxonomy (GTDB): domain Bacteria; phylum Planctomycetota; class Phycisphaerae; order Phycisphaerales; family UBA1924; genus BQJQ01. Next base: position 110,089 of record JAUHXM010000001.1, read on the forward strand.
GTCGGCGAGCTGCTCGAGCTGCTGGCTCATCGCTTCGAGGTTCTCCGCGAGCTGCTGCTTCTGCTCCTCGGACATCTCGCCCGACGCGATCTGCTCGGCGAGCTTCTCCAGCTCCTTCTGCGCCTGCTCGTAGTTGCCGCGGGCCATCTGCTTGGCCATCTCCGACCCCGGGCCCTCGCCCGGCGTCTTGAGCTGACGCATCGACCGGTTCAACGCTTCGAGCGCCTTGGCCTCCTCGGACTCATTGAGCTTCTCGTCGAGCTGCTCGGCGAGGTTCGTCAGCTTCTTGATCGCCTCGCGACGGACGTCGTCGGGCGTCAGCGGCGCTTTGGGATCGATCTCGGGCTGCTCGTCAACCGCGTCGCCCTCGTCATCGACCTCGATGCCCGCCTTGGACATGAGCTCCTCGATCTTGTCCTCCGCCGCCTGCGCCTCGGCGCGGACCTCCTGGATCTCGCGCTGCTGCTGCTCGGCCTGCTCGCGCTGGGCGAACATGCCCGTGACGTCGTAGCTCGGCAGCCACCAGACCGCCGCGAGCGCCAGCAGCAACGCCGCGGGCATCGCCCACAGCTTCGGCGCCGTGATCGGCACCGTGTCGCGCACGACAACGCGCTTGGCGCGGGCTCCCGCGTCCGCGACGATGTTCCGGCTCCACCCGTCCTGATCCTTCGAGACGACCAACGCCGTCGAGAGCGACTCGCGCAACCCAGCCCGCTCGTCCACGTGCTGGGCGATCTCGAGTTCCTTCTTCCGCGCGACCAGCGCCCACACGCCCGCGAGCACGAGCGCGACGCAAGCGCCGATCAGCCACGCCATCGACCACGGCACCTCGAAGGGCACGAGCTTCTGCCCCACGCGCGCCGCGAAGGCCACCCCCAGCACGACCGTCGCCAGCACCGTCAGGCGGGCGAGCCAGTCGTTGAACAGCAGTCGCCGGCCGGCGGCGTCGATCACGCGGCGGATGTCGTCCATCAGTCGTCCTTCCGTCCCGGGTAGTCTCCCATAACAGTACGGGCAAACCCACCCTTCTATTCGGATTCCAGGCCCTCCCGGGTTCGCGCGGTGCCCGGAATGCCCGGTTCCGGGCCCTCAGCCGCACCAGGGGCCGCGTCACGCGGGTGTCACGCCGGTTGCCGGGCGTCCGCCGCGGCGACATGATGCGTCGTGCCCCCCGCCGACCACCACCCCGATCCCACGCCCGCGGGCCCGGTCCGCTGGCTGCTCGACGGCGGGTGGGTCGATCGCGGACGGGCCCAGCACGCGTTCGATCGCATGCACGAGCGCGACGCGATCGGGGACCGGATCCACCTCGCCCTCGCGTGCGTCGCCGCGTTCGGACTCGCGGGCCCGACGTCCGCCGTCGAGATCGCGTACCTCCCCCTGCTCGTCTTCTTCTTCGTGCGGGTCTTGCACGCGGGCCCGACGTGGATCCACTGGCTCGGGCAACCCATGATGCTCGGCGCGCTCGCGCTCGCGGGTTGGCAGGCGATCGCCCTCGCGTGGTCGGGCGATCGCGCCCTCGGGCTCGACCACCTCGGGTCGCTCCGCTGGCTCGCGGTCGGCGTGCTCTTCTGGCCCGTGATCGAACATCGGCGCGCGATCATCGCGGCCTTCGCCCTGGGCATGCTCGCGGGCAGCGCCTCGCAGCTCGCCCACGCGATCGGGACCGCCGCACAGATCGACTGGCTGACGTTCCCGCGCGCCAAATTCCGCAACTCCGGCTGGTGGGACCCCGTGGTCGGCGGCACCCTGCTCACCGCGGCCCTCGGGCTGCACCTGCCCGCGGCGATCCTCGCACGCGGCGCCGCCCGCTGGCTCGCGCTGACGGCGGCCGGCGTCACCCTCGCCGGCGTCCTCGCGACGGGCACCCGCGGCGCCTGGCTCGCCTCAACGGGGCTCGTCGCGATCGCGATCGCGTGGGGCGCGTGGACCGCAATTCGCGCCCATGCCTGGACAGTCCGCGGCGCGCTGGCGCGCGGCGCGGTGCTCGCCGTGGTGCTCGCGATCGCGGGAGCCGGCGTCTGGCTCGCCGCGGGCGACACCCTCACCCGCCGGTCCGACAAGGCCCGCGAGGAGATCGCCGCGGCGCTGCGGGGCGAGCACGATACGGACACCGGCGCCCGCGTCTCCATGATTTTCTGGGCGACCCGCGCCATCGGTGAGCGCCCCATCACCGGCGTGGGCACCGGGGGGTACCGCGCGTGGGTCGAGGATCAGGCGGACGGCACGCACGTGCACGATCACGCGCACAACGCGCCGCTGCACATCGCCGCGACGAACGGCGTGGTCGGGCTCACGCTCGCGGGGTTTGTCGTGCTCGTCGGCGTGCGCGCCGGGTTCACGCGGTTCGATGTCACGCCCGGCGCGCGCGGGTGGAGTGCGTATGACGCGGGCCCGGCGCTCGCGATCGTGGGGCTCATGCTCGCGGGGATGTTCGACGGCGTGCACATGAACACGCAGACCGCCGCAGTGCTCGGGCTCATGCTCGGTTTGTGCCCGGTGTGGCGACCCGTCGGCACCGAAGAGCCGGTCACGCACGCTCGCGGCTAGTTGTTGGGATCAGCCGACCGTTCAGTCGTCGAGCGGGCGGACGGTCTTCGGGCCTTCCTTGCCCGCGACGCGGCTGAGCCCGCCGTCCGTGTTCTTCTCGTACTTCGTGAACCCGAGGCGCTCCAGGTTCGAGTTCGAGAGCTGCCCCTTGGACTTGATGTCCGACCACTTGCCCGCGATGTTGGGCGCCTGGGGGACGCGGTGCACCTTGCGCCCCTCGTGCTCGGTCAGCGCGTCCGCGGTGATGGGCTGGACGAGCTCGAAGCTCTCGCCCGTGCCCTCGCCCTGGTCGTCGAGATATTCGTACACGTACGTCGGCATGATCGATTGTTGGCGCCCGAAGAGCCCTACGAGCCGCGACCGGGAGGGAGCGGGTCTGCTCTTCGCGAGCCGCGATTCTCCGCTCCCTCCCGGCCGCGGCTCGTCTCGCTCACCCGAAAATCTGGCCCGATTCGGTGTCCTGCATCTTCCACCCGAGCGTCTTGCACAGGCGGCTCAGGACGGGCCAGGCGGATTCCGCCTCGTACACCGACACCATCGCCTGGTTCACCATGTCCTGTCCCGAGGCGTACTCGACGGTGTACCCCGGCCCGTGCAGCACCGCCGTGCCCAGGCGGCTTGTGACCGACCCGTCCGGCGCGGTGTTGAACAGCGCCACCGCCTCGGCGAACTCCTTGGGCGTGCCCAGCGGGTGATTCCCCGCCAGCGGGTCGTCCGGGTCCTTGGGTTTGATGAGCACCAGCAGGCGCTTGGACTTCGCCATGACGGGCAGGATAGCCCGCGACGGGCCCGCCCGGTCAGTCGTCGCCCACCGCGTCCAGCTCGGCGTCCTCCCGCTCGATCAGCTCGACGGCCGTGTCCAGCAACCGTCCCAGCGGCACGGGCTTGAGCAGGTACGCGTCCACGCCCAGCGAATCGGCGTACGCCTGATGACGCTTGCCCTCGTTGGCCGTGATCATGATCACCAGCGGCGAGTCCTCGCGCCCCTTGATCTTCTCGAGCGCCAGGAACCCCGAACGCTTGGGCAGCATCATGTCCAGGATGACCAGGTCGGGCGGGTCGTCGTGGCAGATCTGCACCGCCGTGTCGCCGTCCATCGCCGTGAGGGTCAGCGCCCCCTCGGACTGGAACGCCGCGTCCACGGATTCGAGGACGTCGCGTTCGTCGTCCACGATCAGAACGCGGACCTCCTCGAGTCTGCCGAGTTTCTCTTCGATGTTGTCGCTCATGCCCCGTGTCCCCTGTCGCGGGCCCAGCCCCGCCAGCTCCCCACGAACGCCGATCGGATGTACCGCCGGGGTGTCCCCCTCGGATGCATCACAGCAGGCGCGTCGCGCCGTTCTCCTTCAGCCACGCACGGTCCTGGTCGGACCGATCGACGATCGCGTCAACCTCGGCCTCGGACATCCAGGGCAGCTGGAGCAACTTCTCGCGCAGCGCCGGCGGGAAGGGCGTGTCCAGCCGCTCGTGCTTCGGGCGGCTCTTCCAGATTCGGTGCATCCAGAGGTACTGTTCCGGGCTCGACCGGACCATCTGCTCGATCCCGCGCCGGTACCGGGCCGTGAGGTAAAACAGGGGGTCCGGCTGGGCGTCCCAGTCTTCCGGGCGAATCACGTCCACCACCTCGAGCCGGTGGTGCAGCGTCCGCGCCGAGCCCGGAACAGGCGGCAGCCGCCGCGCCTGCCCCACGATCACGGGGCACCGGTACTTGAGCCCCAGCAGCCCGATCGTCTTGTACGTGGACGCCAGCCGGTTGAAGAAAGGCACAAAGACGCCGCGCTCCCCCGCGTTCTGGTCCGCCACGAACCCGACGGACGCGCCACGGTCCATCACGTGCGGCAGCTCCTGGATCGCCCCGAACTTGTCCATCAGCATCAGCCCGCGACGCTCGCGCGTCCGGCGTACGAACCGGTCCATGGGCTGCACGTCCAGCGGGCGGTACAGCGCGTACATCGGGAAGCCCAGCAGCGCCAGCGCGTACCCCACGATCTCCCAGTTGCCGCAGTGCCCCGTGATCAGGATCACCGGGCCCTCGCGCGTGAGCTCGGTGATCACCGTCCCGATGTCGCCCAGCTCGATGTAATCGACCCAGGCGTCCTCGTTCAGGAGTCTCGGCGCGAGCGCGAACTCGACCGCGAGCTCGGCGAGGTGCTCGTAGCTCGCGAGCACCAGGTCTCGGCGCGCGGGGGCGTCCATGTCCGGGAACGCCACCGAGAGCCGGTCCGCCGCGCGGGAGACGCGCTTCTTGTTGAACGGCATCGACCCGAACGTGCGCCCGATCGAGCGCGCGACCGCGGCGCTGGGCCCAAGCCCGGCAACGTGGATCGGCGCCATCCCCGCGCGGATCGTCTGGTAGATCAGCGGGTGGACGAGCGCGGACTGCAGCCGTGTCGGCGGGTTGCGGGGGTCGTACCTCGATCGTTCGACGGCGCCGGTGCCCAATGCCGTGTCCCCCAAACAGAACCGGGGCGAAGACGCCCCGGCTCGCGTGGTCATTGGATGACTGTACCCCGGCGGGCGACCCGTCGGGCCCGGCTCAGTCCGGGTAATCGCCGATGAGCGTGCGCAGGCGGTTCTCGTTCAAGACGGGGACCGCCGTCGCCTGGGCCGTCGCGAGCAGCTCGTCGTACGCCTCAATCTTGTTGCGCAGCTCGGTGAACGCGAGCACCACCTCGAGCGGCGCGTCGGGGTCCGGCTCGGGCGGGAGCTCGGGACGCTCGCCCAGCACCAGGAAGTCGATGTTGCCCTCGATCGAGTCCACGACCTCGCCGCCCCAGCGGACGATGAGCGCCTCGACGTCGTCGCGCTCGTGCGCCGTGGCGAGCCCGTCGTTGTTCCGGTCGAACAGCCCGTAGACGACCATCTTGTACGTCTTGTTGGGGTCGTAGACGGCGTTGGCGACGACGTCGCCGCGGACGATCGGGTTGCCGCGCGACTCGGAGATGATCCGGGCCCGCGAGAAGTTGCCCTCGACGCGGGTGACCTCAACGACCGCCTTGGGCAGGTCGTAGATGCCGGTGGCCGGGTCGGGGCGGATCTCGGTGGCGTCGGAGAAGACGCCGAACGTCATCCCGAGGACGACCTTCTGACGGCGGCCGATCGAGAGGATCACCTCGTTGTTCGGCGCGTCCACGCGGTCGATGTTGCCATCGACGAGCGACGCCTCGTCGAGCGGGCGGATCGCGTTCGGGTCGCCGTCGGCACGCAGACGCCGGAGCTGGTCCTGCAGCACCAGGTTCTCGCGGCGGGTGGACTCGAGCTGGCCCTCGAGCTGGTCCTCACGCTGCTCGGCCTGATCGAGGATGTTGTTGATCTCGCCGCGGTACTTGTCCTCGAGCGCCTGGATCGCCTGCTCCATGCTGGCGAACTGGAGCCCATAGTCGCGGACCTGACCGCCGAGCACCTGGCCCGCGGCGTCGTACTCGCTGCTGAGCTCGTTGACCCGCATCGCCAGCGCCTCGCGCTCCTCATTGGCGGCGTCGAAGTCTGCCTGCGCCTGGGCGAGCTGGGCTACGAGCGACGCGATCTCGCGCTCACGCGTCGCGATGATCTCGATCATCGGGTTCGCGTCCGAGCCTTCGACGGTCGCCAGGCGGTTGCGGAGGTCCGCCGTCGTCGCGGTAGGCGAGCCGATCGCCATGTCCATCGTGTCGCGGACCTCGCGGACGAGGTAGCTCACGACGGACTCGCGGTTCGCGCGGGCGCGGTCGGCGATCGCCTGCACCGACTCGAGGTTGCGCTCGGCGGTTGTGATGTAGTCCCGGGCCGCCTCGGCGGCTTCTTCCGCCTGCCGGCGCTCCGAGTTCGCCCTGCCGTAGAACACCATCGTCAGCACGAACAACGCGAGGCAGAGCATGCCCAGCAGGGTGATCGTGACGGCGACGCCGACGCTCGCTCCGGTTCGTGCGGCCATAAATCTCAGCTCCGTTCGGTGACCCCGCCCCCGCGGGAGACGCGTCCGCGCCCGTTCAACCCGGTTCGCACCCGAGGCGAATCGGGTTCCGAGCCCGGGAGGGCAAGTGTCTGGCACCGCGGGCCCCCGGTCAACCCCGCACACCCCGCCCACACCCATCCCACCCCCACGGGCGCAAAAAAGCCGGCCCCCGAGGGGGCCGGCAGCGGTTCAGACAGGATTCACCAGGTTGCCAGCGGGCTCACTGCCCGATCACGTACGCCGCGTCGAGCGTCCGGGCGATCCGCGTGCGGACGTCGTCCAGGTGGGCCTTGGTGTAGGTGCCCGGGTTCGAGCCCAGGGCCTCCTCGGCCATGCCATCGACCCGGCGGAGTTCCGCTGCCGCGAGCGTCGCGATCGTCCGGAGCGTCGGGCTCGAGCTGTCGAGCAGGGCGAGGGTGGTGAGGCGTGAGAGGTGCTCGCGCTGCAGCCCGCGCTGGAAGCTCGAGATCTCGTCGCCTCGCGAGACGTCGCCCAGGTCCGACCACGCCGCGTCCGTGACGGTCGTGACGAGCTCGGCCATGGTGAACGGGTTCTCGTCCTGGGCCTTGTACTCGTTGTCGTAGACGCGGCGGAGGCGGGTGGGGTTCATGACGAGCGACATCGCCGCCGCCTGGATGCTGCCCACCATGTCGTGCACGGGGACGTTCGGGTCGGACATCAGCTCGTTGATGCCCGCCGGGTCCCACCAGTGCTCCTTGCCCATGTGGGCGAGCAGCTCTGGGGTGAGCCCGAAGGCGTCGTCGTCGAAGCTGCTCTCGAGGATGAGGGCGAGGGCCTCGCGCTGGCGGTCCGCCGGGACCTCCTCGACCGGGACGCGCTCGCCCGGGTCGCCCTTGAAGTCGTTGTTGTAGAAGGACCCGCCGATCCACCCCGACGCGATGACCATCGCCTGGAAGTGGGTGTTGAGCAGCGAGTTGAACCGGCGCCGCGTCTCGGCCCAGCTCTCACCCTCCTTCACGATGTCCTCGACGAGGCGCGAGCGGAGGTCGGCCACGATGCCCAGGCGCGAGCGGGCGAACTGCAGGTTGTCCGCGCCCATGTCCCACGTCACGTTGCGCGGGTCGGACCCGGCCGACATCGCCTGCTGGGGCACCCAGATGTGCCCCGGCTCGGAGACGCGCTTGAGCGTCTCCTCGACCTTGTCTTCGGGGCCGTACCCGAACGCGATCGCCCACAGGTCGTACGGCCCGACCTCGGTCGTCGCGTACGGGCCCTGCGCCTCGCCGAGCTCGTGGTTGAGGTTGACCGCCGCGTACTCCATGACCGACCCGATCATCGGACCCGAGAAATCGGGCGAGTTGATCTCCTCGAGGGTGTTGATCGTCGAGGACGTCATGTTGTGCTGCAGGCCCAGGCAGTGCCCGACCTCGTGCGCGCTGATGTACCGGATGATCTGCGAGTAGAAAACCTCGGGGATGCCGTCGAGCAGGTTGTCGGGGTCGGCACCCGTGGGGAGATCGAGCAGCCCGGTCTGCAGCGCGGTGCCCGCGAGGGCGAAATCGACGGCGAGCATGTTGCCCATCTTGCACGCCGCGTTCACGTGGCTCGTGCCCGGCGTCCAGGGATGATCGGGCGAGCCGAACTCGACCTCGGTCGCTTTCTCCATGCGTTGCGAGCGCATCGCCATGCGGTGCGCGCGCCGCTCGGGCGAGGCGAGCCGGATCCGCGGGTCCCAGTCCGGGTGCTCCTCGAAGAACGCGAGCGTCTCGGGCCCGAACGCCTGCTCGGTGAAGTCGTCGGACAGGATCTCCAGGCTTGCGCGCAGCGAGCGCGTCAGCCCCTGGTGCCACACCACGTCGGCGTCGAGGATCTCGCCCGTCAGCGGGTTCGTGCGGCTCGGGCCGATCGCGTAGCCCTGGTTCGAGGCGTTCCAGCGGAAGAAGTTGTACCGCGCGTCCTCGGGGTCCTTGTCCATGTGGGCGCCGGTGACCGAGTCCTGCTGGTAGACCTCGAGGGCACCCACAATCCCGATCTCCTCGAACGCCTTGTTCCACATCTCGATCCCCTCGCGCACGTACCGGCGGTACTTCACAGGGGTCGTGTGCTCGATGTACCAGACCAGCGGCTCCTTGGGCGGGCTCATCTGCAGCTTCGGGTCCGCCTTCTCGATGTTCCAGCGGCTGATGTACCGGTCCGTGACCTTCGCGTTCGCGTCACGCGAGAAGTCCTGGTGCCAGTTGTAGAAGTACCCGACGCGCGGGTCCGCGTGGCGCGGCTTGTACCCGGGCGTGCCCTCGAGGTTCCCGATCGAGTACGACAGCCGCACGATCTGGCCCGAGCCGGGACGCGGCGCCTGGTACTCGAACACGATGTTGTCCGGGAAGGCCTTCGCCTTCGTCAGCTTCGCCAGGCGCGCGTCGATCGGCCCGCCCGACGACCCGTACCCGCCCCAGGGCGAGCCCGGGAAGAACGTCGCCGCCTGCTGCGTCGCGATGCCGCCCAGGTCGATCACCGGGCGACCGTCCTTCGTCTCCGACACGATGGGCGTCGAGAGCAGCACGCGGCCCGTGTAGAGCTGCTCGTTGGAGTCCTGGGCCTGCTTGTCGCCGTCGGTGCGGACCGACAGGTTCGGCGCGACAAGCATGAGCTGCTTGTCAACGCGCTCCCACTGGACGTAGTGCGTCGGGCCCATGACGCCCGCGTGCGCGTCGCCGCCCGAGACGGTGCAGGCGATCATGATCATCTTCTTGTCGTACCCGCGCGGCAGGGCGGCCAGGAGCTTCCCGCTCTCGCGGTCCTCGTAGAGCTCCCAGAGCGGGTCGGACCCGTCGGCCGTCGAGACGACCTTGCTCAGCCCCTCGGTGACCTTCTCGATCGGGGGGAAGTCCGGCTTGTCGTCGGCGTACACCGGGGTCACCCCGCCGGCGAGCGTCAACATCATCGCGACGACGGCTGCGCCGCCCGCACGCTTCATACTCCGCATGGTCCATCTCCGTAATCGCGGGCCCGCGGCCCTGAGCGCTTCGTCGGCGGGCACAGCCCCTCTGGCACCGTGGGAGCCCCACGGCGCCGGCTCCGCCGCACGCGCGCCCGACATCGACGCCTACCAAGATCGAGCGTGAATGGTTGCGTGCGAGCGCTGTCCCGCGGGGCCCACCCCTTCGGTGCGGCACCCACGCCGACCCCGAATCACCCCCCAAGCCGGTCATGCCCGCTTCTGCGTGTTTGGTTTATATGCGGGCTCGCCACAACCCCCCTTAACGCTTTCTTTGCGCAGTGCTTATGCTTTGTTCGGAGTCACGCCGAATCGGGGTGCCATGCTGCAGGAGATGACGGACATCGAACCCGACACCGCGCTGGGCGTTGCGACGATCGCGAGCCGCCTGGGGCTCGCGGTGCTCTTCGGCGCGGTCGTCGGGTTCGAGCGCAAGATCGCCGACAAGCCCGCGGACGTGCGCACGATGGTGATGATCAGCGCCGGCGCCGCGGCGTTTGCGCTCATGGGCGTCCAGATCACCGCTGGCGTGTCCGCGAACACGGGCATCCAGGCGGACCCGACGCGCGTGCTCGCGTACATCATCTCGGGCGTGGGTTTCCTGGGCGCGGGCGCGATCCTGCACTCGAAGAAAACGATCCGTGGGATGACGACCGCCGCGGCGATCTGGGCGGCCGCGGCGATCGGCGCGGCGTGCGGGCTTGGGCTCCTCACGATCGCGACGTCGCTGTTCGTCGTTGTCTTCGCGATGCTCTGGTTGCCCTGGACGGCGCGTTTCGTCGGGCTCGACAACGGCGACGACGATTCGGACGAGCTCGACGCCGAATCCACGCGCTGGCGTGCCGGCGGGTAGGCTGAGGCGCGCCGTGATGATCGAGCCGCTGACCGAATTTGAGATCTTCGTCCGCGCCGCCGTCGCCGCCGCCCTCGGGCTCGCGATCGGGTGGGACCGCGAAAAGAAAGAGAAGGCCGCGGGCGTGCGCACGATGGCGCTCGTGTCGCTCGGGTGCGCGGGGTTGGTGATCGCCGGGTTCGAGATCACCGCCCGGTTCGCGCATACCGACGCGACACTCGACCTCCTGCGGCTCGTCTCAGGGGTCGCGGGCGGCGTCGGCTTCCTCGGCGCCGGGGCGATCATCCAGTCGCGCGGCGAGATCCGCGGCATGACGACCGCGGCGTCCATCTGGGCCGCCGCCGGCATCGGCGTTGCGTGCGGCGCGGGCCTGTTCACGCTCGCCGGGATCCTGTGCGGGCTCGTGCTGGCGGTGCTCGTGGTCGTGACCATGTTCAAGGGCAGCGTCCTGCCCGACCGCGAGGACGCCAAGAGCGAGGGCTGAACGACCGATCCGGCGCCGCACCGTGCCGCCCGTTCGCGGCGGCACCGCTCAGCGTGCCGGCGGCCGCAGAATGCCCATGTCGTCCCGCCAGGGCCCGACACGCTCCGCGTACCGACCGGCGAGCCCTTTGCAGATCTGCGACGTGTGGTGCAGGTCGTGCGCCGCCCACGCGCTGACGAGCTCGCCGAGCGTGACACGCCCGAGGCTCGGGTGTGTGCCGGCGCGTTCGAGGTCGGCCGCGGTCAGACTCAGCCCATCGAGAACCGCGACGCTTTCGGCGCGCAGATTCACGAACTCCTCGAGCAGCTCCGCGGCCGGCGGCCCGTCCGAGGGCTCGATCGTCGCGTTGTGGTCGAACGCGTCGAACGGGCGCGCCTCCCCGTGCTCGAGGATGATGCGGATGCGCGGCACCCAGTCCTCGCGCTCGTTGATCACCAGGTGCCCCAGCACGTGGTACGGGCTGAACGAGCCCGGCGCGTACCGACGCGTCGCGGCGGCGTCATCCAGCCCTTCCAGCAACGCGCGGAGCACGCCCGGCGTGCGCGCGATCGTCGCCCGTGCGTCGGCGAGCGCGCTCAACAACGCCGGCGTCTGACGGCGAACAGACCGGCGACCCCGATCGTCAACGCCGGCCCCGGTGCGGGAAAGATCCGGAGCTCCGCGTCGCCCGAAGCGTTCCCGCTGGTGTACACGCGGAACCGGTAGTCGCCCGCGTCGAGCGTCCCGCTGGCAACAACTCCCGCGGAGTCGAACGGAGAGATCGAGTAGATCAACCCGCCGCCGACTTCTTGGAGCACAAGGCTGCCGCTGCCCGTGTCGTTGTCATACGCGAAGGAATACAGCTCGAGCTCGAACGACATGGACGCCGTGAGCGTGAACGCGAGCTCTGCGACGGCGGTTGGGCCGTACGGGAAGTCGTAGGCGGGGTTCACGCTCGCGCTGGCGGCCAGCCGCGTGTCGAGTCCGCCGCCCGCGGTCTCGGTCGCGACGCCGGACACGGTGACGTCCTCGCGCGGGTAGGGGAACCCGAACTGAGCGCCCCCCATCGCGGACTGGCTGAAGGGCGCGATGCCCAGCCCGCCCGATACATCGAACGAGTTGTTGCCGACGCTCACGTAATTCGGGCTGCCGTAGACATACGTGCCGTCCCATTGGTACTCGTCGGAGACATCCCCGGTGAACCTGAACAGCTCGTTGACCACCTCTCCGCGCGCGTCGGCCCCGGCCAGGCCGGCACAGAAGATGGCGCCGCCGAACAGCATGCCTCGAATCGCAATGCTCATGATGCGTCCCTCGATTGTGGGCGGCCGCACGAGGTGGTCGTTGCCCGCCTTCCCGCTGCCGTACCCCCGCCCAAAGGTACCGCCGGCCGGGGCGGGCGGCAAACCAATATTGGAACTTGCCCGCTAAGAACGCGCCAATCCGGGCGGGGATGCTCTACACGCCCCGGTCGCTCGTCCCCAACGATTCCAACTCGTCCGCGTACCGCTCGCGCAGCGGCTCGACGACCTCCGCCAGGAACCGCTCGGTCTGCTCGACCGCGCGCCCGACGTACTTCATCGGGTCCAAGAGAGCTTCCTCGGTCAGCAGGTGGTGCACGCTCTTGAACGCGTCATCGCCCCGCAGGCGCTCGATCAGGTCGTTGTCGAGCCCTTCGGACTTCACCCGCATGCCGGCGGCCTGCGCGTGCACGCGGATCTTCTCGTGCAGCTCCTGCCGGTCGCCGCCCGCCTTGACGGCCTCCATCAGGATGTTCTCCGTCGCCAGAAACGGCAGCTCGGCCATCAGGTTCTTGCGGACCATCGCCTCGTGCACCACCAGCCCGCTCGCGACCTGATGCATGAGGTCGAGCGCGCCGTCGAGGGCGAGGAACGCCTCGGGCAGGCTCAGCCGCCGGTTCGACGAGTCGTCCAGCGTCCGCTCGAGCCACTGCGTCGCGGCGGTGTCGTAGGCGTTGCCCACGAGGTTCATCACGAAGCGCGTGAGGCCGCAGATCCGCTCGCACTTCATCGGGTTGCGCTTGTAGGGCATGGCCGACGAGCCGATCTGCTTGTCGCCGAAGGGCTCGTCGAGCTCCTTGCGGTTGGAGAGCAGGCGGATGTCGGTGGCGATCTTGTGGAGGACGGCGGCGATTGATGCGAGGTCGGCGAGGATGAACGTATCAATGACACGCGGGTAAGTCTGCCCGGTCAGATACTCGCTCGTGGTACTCGCACCAAAGTCTCTGTCCCACCGTGCTTCCTGAGCATCGTTCATGCCACCCGGCTTCGGCCAATGCCACAGCCGAAGAATGACATTGGTGCTCAGGCGATCAACTCGATCCCCCGAGTTCTCAAACAGATTGAGGTAAGACGCTTGGGTTCCCGTTGCGCCCCGAATACCGCGGGACATGAGCATGAGCTGTTTGTAATTGTCATCGTGCTTGCCAGCACCGTCACGGTAATAATCGTCATAGACCTCGAGCCGACGTTGGGCGAGTGCGAGATCACTCGCCCAGCCCGCGAACCGACGTCCCACCGTAACCGGTTGCGCAACCTGATAATGGGTAAATCCAAGCGTGGGGATCGACTTATGGCGATCCGCTTCTCCCGCGATGCCCTCTGTTGCTCGTACCGATTTGGTGTGGAGCAACTGGATGCTCTCAAAGAGGCACATCAAGTCCGCGTTGCACACCACGTCCTGGCTCGTGCACCCGAGGTGGATGATCGGCTTCGCCTTTGGGCAGCTCTCGCCCAGGCAGTGCACGTGGGCCATCACGTCGTGCCGCAGCTCGCGCTCCAGCTCCGCCGCCCGCGCGAGCTCGGCGTCCGTGATGCCCCGCTCGACGACGCCCCGCAGCGCGGCGACCTGCTCTTCAGAGATGTCCAGCCCGCACGCCCGCTGCGCCTCGGCGACGGCGAGCCAGATCCGCCGCCACGTATCGAACTTGTGCCGCGCCGACCAGATCCGCAGCATCTCCGGGCTCGCGTTCCGGCTCGCCAGGGGCGACGTGTACGTGTCGTAGGGGCTCGTCATGCCCAAGGGTAGACGCGGCGCGGTCTAGGATGGCGCTCACGGAGGGCACACCATGCACGAGTTCGCGATCACCACCGAGTGGACCGGCGCCGGCGACCAGGGCACCGCGACATACAAGTCGTACACCCGCGCGTACGACGTCTCGTCGGCGGGCAAGCCGACCCTGCACGCGACCGCCGCCCCCGCGTACGGCGGGGACCCCGCGAAGTACAACCCCGAGGACCTGCTCGTCGCGGCTGCGTCGGCCTGCCACATGCTGTCGTACCTGCACGTCTGCGCCGTCAGCGGCGTCGTGGTGACGGCGTACACGGACGACGCCGTGGGCCGACTCGAGACGGACGACTCGGGCTCGGGCGTGTTCACGGAGATCGTCCTGCGCCCGCGGGTGACCATCGCGCCGGGCTCGGACGCAAAGAAGGCCGAGGAGCTGCACCACAAGGCGGGCGAGATCTGCTTCATCGCGCGCTCGCTCGCCTGCCCCGTGCGCCACGAGCCGACGATCGTCGCGGGGTGAGCGCGCGGGGCGGGTCGCTGCCGGTCTACATCCGCCCCTCGCGGACCAGGGCCTTGGCGCCCTCGCGGTAGCTCAGCGGGCTCAGCTCGCTCTGGTGCTTCCGGAGGAACGCGATGACGTCGTCGGGCGCGTCGTACGAGTACTGCCGCAGCGCCCACCCGATGCCCTTGCGGATGAAGAACTCGGTCTCGTGCATCCGCGCCCGGCAGTACGAAAACAGCCGGTCGGCGTCCGTCTCGCCCTTGTGCTTGACCTGCCCGATGATCGCCGCCCGGCGCAGCCACATGTCGTCGGACGCGACCCACCCGTCCGCCCACGGCTCGACCGCGGCCCGTTCGCGCAGCCACACCCGCCCCACGATCTGCACCGCCAGCTCGTCGACCAGATCCCACCAGGCGCCCTCGATCATCAGCGTCTCGAACAGCGGGACCGACTCGATCGTGACAAAGTCATCGAACGCGCGCGCGTAGAGCAGCGCCACGTACCGCTCCTCGCGGTGCGGCTGCTTCCACAGCGCACGGATCGCGGACTCGTACCGCCGGCGGGACGTCGGCACGAACCGTTTCTTGATGTCGCGCATCAGCACCACCCGCCCCGGCTTCTTGACACCGTAGAAGGGCTGCTCGGTCTTCATGTACCGCTGCATCGGCGCCGCGTCGGCGCGCACGGCGAGCCTCTCGAGCCCCTCGGCGACCGCGTCCGTCAGCTCGGCGTTCGTCCAGGGCATGTCAACTCGCGACGATGTTCACCATCCGCCCCGGCACCACAATCACCTTGCGCACCGTCTTGCCCTCGAGCAGCTCGACGATCCGCGGGTCCGCCAGGGCCGCCGCTTCCATCGCCTTCTGATCCGCGCCCGCCGGCACGACGATCTTCGACCGCACCTTGCCCAGCACCTGCACCGGGATCTCGATCTCGTCATCGACGAGCATCTTCGGGTCCACCTCGGGCCACGCCTGCAGCGACACCGGGCCGTGCGACTCGGTGCGCCCCAGCTTGGACCACAATTCCTCGGCAAGATGCGGCACGAACGGGCTCAGGGTGCGCGCGAAGCGGTCCATCTGGTCTTCCGTCAGCACGTCCGCGGCGTTCACGAACTCGATCATCGCGGCGATCGCCGTGTTGAACGCCAGCCGGTCGATGTCGCGCCCCACCTTGTCGATCATCCGGTGCAGCTTCTTCTCGACGCCCTCCTCGGGCTGACCCGCGAAGACGGGGTTGCCCGATTCCTCGTCCACGCACAAACGCCACAGCTTCTGGCAGAACCGGAAGAGCCCGATCGTGTCCTTCGTGTTCCAGGGCTTGGACGCCTCCAGGGGCCCCATGTACATCTCGTAGAGCCTGAACGTGTCCGCGCCGTACTGCTCGATGACGTCGTCGGGGTTCACGACGTTCTTGAGGCTCTTGGACATCTTCGCCGTGATCTGCAGCACCTTCTCGCCCGTCGCAATCTCGACCCACTCGGGCTTCTCCTCGGTGCCCCGGTTTTCGACCTCGTCCACGGGCACGAGCGTGCGGTCGAGCCGCTGGAACGCGAAGCTCGTGATCAATCCCTGGTGGAACAGCTTCGCGAACGGCTCGGGCGTGCTGACCGCGCCCAGGTCGTACAGCACCTTGTGCCAGAACCGCGCGTAGAGCAGGTGCAGCACCGCGTGCTCGGCGCCGCCGATGTACAGGTCCACGCCCGGGTGCTTCGTGTCCGCGCCCATCCAGTAGCGCTCGGCGTCCAGCCCGACGAACCGCGATTGGTTCTTCGGGTCGCAGTAGCGCAGCTGGTACCAGCAGCTGCCCGCCCACCCGGGCATCGTGTTCGTCTCACGCGTGACCTTGGCGTCCGCGGGCAACCCCTCGACGCCCGCCTCGCCCGCGGTCGTGTGCAGCCAGTCGGTCGCCTTGGCGAGCAAGGGCTGGGGGTCCTGCGATTCGACGGGCTCGTAGTCCGCGATCGCGGGCAACGCGACGGGCAGGCTCTCGGCGCGCACGGGGTGGTGGTGCCCCTGCTCGTCGAAGACGATCGGGAAGGGCTCGCCCCAGTAGCGCTGGCGGCTGAACAGCCAGTCGCGCAGGCGGTAGTTCACCTTGCCCGCGCCGATGCCCCTGGACTGCATCCACGCGATGATCGCGGCCTTCGCCTCGGGCACGTTCATGCCGTTCAGCGAGACCTCATCGTTGGACGAGTTGACCGCGCGCCCCGTGCCGGAGAACGCCGCGCCGGACCTGTCCCAGTGGCGCTTCTCCGCGAACCGGGCGCGCATGGAGGCGAGGTCGGGCTCGCCCATGTCCGCGATCGCCAGCAACCATTCCGCCTGCACGCCGCCGCGCACGGCCGGGCCCTCGTCCGCCGTCTTCCGCCGCGTCCGCACGATGCCGAGCAACGACTGGAACCGCTCGGGCCCGGCGTTCTCGCTCGTCACGAGCCCGATGAAGTCCGCCATCAGCGACTGCCACCCGCCCGGCTCATCTTCCCGCGCGTGCTCGGCGGCGTACGCCATCGCGAGGATCGGCGTGGGGTAGACCACGTCCACGATCGGCAGGTTGAACTCCTTGGCGAACTCGTAGTCGCGCTCGTCGCCCGAGGGCACCGCCATGATCGCGCCCGTGCCGTAGCCCATGAGGACGTAATCCGCCACCCACACCGGGATCCGCTCGCCCGTCGCGGGGTTCACGACATCGACGCCCAGCGGCACGCCCGTCTTCTCCTTCGATTCCTGACGCTCGACGTCCGACCGGTTCCGCGCCGCCTCGGCGTACGCCCGGACCGCCCCCGCGTCCGTCCCCGCCGGCGGGTCCAGCAGCACCGCCCCGACCAGCGGGTGCTCGGGCGCGACCACCATGTATGTCGCGCCGAAGATCGTGTCCGGGCGCGTCGTGTACACACGCAACGCCGCGTCCGCCCCGGCGGGCGGGTCGGCCAGCGCAAAGTCCACCTCCGCGCCCTCGCTGCGCCCGATCCACTCCGTCTGCTGGATCCGCGTGGAATCGGGCCAATCCACGCTCGAGAGCCCGGCGAGCAACCGGTCCGCGTACGCCGTGATCCGGAACATCCACTGGCGCAGCGGCTTGCGCAGCACGGGGTGGCTCCCACGCTCCGATCGGCCGTCGATGACCTCCTCGTTCGCCAACGCCGTGCCCAGCTTGGGGCACCAGTTCACCGTCTGCTCGCCCAGGTACGCCAGGCGGTAGGAATCGATCACCAGGCGCTTGTCGTCCGTGGACATCGCGTCCCAGGTGTCCCAGGTGCGCGCCTTGGTGTCGGTGTCGTGTTCCGCGGCGTCCGGGTTGACGCGGATGGCGCGGTCGCCGCGCGCGAACTGCTCGATCAGCTCGGCGATCGGGCGCCCCTTGCCGTGCCCGCTGTCCGCCTCGGTGTCGAACCACGAGTCGTAGATGCGCAGGAAGATCCACTGCGTCCAGCGGTAGAAGTCCTCGTCGATCGTCCCGAACTCACGCGACCAGTCGTACGAGAACCCGAACCGCTTGAGCTGGCGCCGGAAGTTGTCGATCGATTTCTTGGTCGTCTCCGCGGGGTGCACGCCCGTCTGCACGGCGTACTGCTCGGCGGGCAACCCGAACGCGTCCCACCCCATCGGGTGCAGCACGTTGTGGCCTGTCATGCGCCGATACCGGCTGATGATGTCGCTCGCCGTGTACCCCTCGGGGTGCCCCACGTGCAGGCCCGCGCCCGATGGGTAGGGGAACATGTCCAGGCAGTAGAACTTGGGCTTGGACGTGTCGAACCCGGCGTCGCCCGGGTTGGGCGTCACAAAGGTGCCGCGCTCGTCCCACCACGCCTGCCATTTCGTCTCGATCTCGCCGGCGAGCTTGGCGGTGTACTTGTGCGTGGCTCGCGCCTCGGTCTGGGTCGTCATCGCTGGGTCTCGCGAAAAGAGGTCTCGGGGGTGGGTGAGCAGAGCGGTCGGTCGTTAACGAACACGGGCCCCGCCGACGCGGAGCCCGGTGTGAGAGTCACTCTCGGCGCGCGCGTCAACGGGTGCTGGGCACCTTGGCAAGCGGCGAGATGGTCCCTCCGTCGTTCATCGCGGGCGAGTATACGCCGCCGCGCGAACACGAATCGGGCCACCCCCAGTCCTGGGGCCGATGGAGGGATCGATTCTGCAGCGTGAATCAGGAGCCCGCGCCGGGCTCGCCGGTCTGCACCGCGATCGCCGTCATCCGCACGCGGTAGACCGGGCGCGTCGCCGCGAAGTCGCCCCCGCCGGGCCGAAGCAAGTCGCGCGACGAGTCCTCGAACGACCCCGAGACGGACCGGACGGGCTGCCCGTCCTGCTCGGTGATCTCGCGCTGGATCTCGATGATCGCGTCCGCCCCGATCTCGCCCGCCCGCTTGCGCAGCTCGGCGAGCGCCAGCCGCTCGGCGTTCTCGATCCGGTGCTCGTACCGCGCCTCGGCGGTCGCGTACACCCGGCCCAGCTCGCGGTACGCCGCGGGCGTCGTGTCGGAATAGACCGCGACGTCCAGGAACGCCGTGGGCTCGGCGGGCGGGGTGACCCCCCGCGCCAGCTCCGTCCGCCCGGTGCTCGACTCGCACGCGCCCAGCAACAGCCCCAACGCGACGCACCCCGCGACGATGAGCAACCGGTGATTCACGACGCCCCCTCCGCGCGCTTGCGCTCGAGCATCTGCTGGACGAGCCGCTTCGCCTCGCCCGCGAGGTGGAAGCTGCCCGTGACGCAGATGAGGTCCTCGCGCGTCACCGCGCGGGCGGCGGTGTTGATCGCGTCCTTCAGCGTCGGCTCGACCTGCGCCATCTTCGTGGACGCCTCGGCGAACCGGCGCGCCAGCTCGGCGGGGTCCTCGGCGCGGGGGTTGTCCGCCGCGCGCGTGAAGATGACCTTGTCGGCACCCCGTGCGACCTCGGCGAGCAGGCCGTCCACGTCCTTGTCCGCCGCGCATCCAAAGATCATCACCATCGAGTCGTAGCGGACGTGCGCGCCGATCGACTTGACGAGCGCCCCCAGAGACACCGGCGTGTGCGCCCCGTCGATCACGATCCGGGGCGAGTCGAGCACCTGCTCGAGCCGCCCGTTGCGCGGCGTATTCGCAAGCCCGACCGCGACGTCGCGTTCGGGCGCCTCGAACCCGCCCTCGCGCAGGCGGTCCAGGATCGCCAGGACCACGCCGCAGTTCGCCGCCTGGTGCTCGCCGGGCAGCGGCACCGCGAGGTGCTCGTACTCCGTCCGCGCCGTCGAGACGCTGACCCGCGCGTGCGGGCCCATGTCGTGCGACGCGACGAACCGCCAGGAATAATCGATGTCCTCGCCCAGCACCACGAGCGTCGCGCCGACCTCCTCGGCGTGCGCTTTGAGAACCTCCATCACCCCGTCCTCCTGCGGCAGGGTGATCGTGGTCACGCCGGGCTTCATGATGCCCGCCTTCTCCCTCGCGATCTCTTGGAGGGTGCTGCCGAGCAGCTGCGTGTGCTCGAGCTGGATCGTCGTGATCGCGCTGACCTCGGGCGTGATGACGTTCGTCGAGTCCAGGCGTCCGCCGAGCCCGACCTCGATGACCGCGGCGTCAACCGCTTTGTCGGCGAAGAACCGGAACGCCAGCGCGGTGAGCAGCTCGAAGTAGGTCGGCTCCCCCAGCTTCGCCGGGACCTTCTCCGCGGCTTCGCGGACAAGGTTCATCTGCTGCGCAAAGCTGTACTGCGTGATCGGCTCACCGCCGAGGCGCACGCGCTCGCGGACATCGGTCAGGTGCGGGCTCGTGAACAAACCAGTCGTGTACCCGCACGCGCCGAGGCAGCTGGCGAGCATCTCGCAGACGCTGCCCTTGCCCTTGGACCCCGCGACGTGCACGAGCTTGATCGCCTCGTGCGGGTTGCCCAGGTGCTCGAGCAACGCCCGCATCCGGTCGAGCTTGAACGCCTCGCTGGTCACGCGCCCGGGGCGCATCGCCTCGACGTTGGTGCGTTCGTCGAGCCACCGAAGCGCCCCCGCGTAGGTCATCGGGGCGGCGTCGGGCTCTCGCTTGCCCGCGCCGCGGGGCGCGGGGCGGGCGGGTTTCGTCTCAACGGTCCGCGCCGAAGCGCGCGACCGGGTGGTGCTTCGCGGCATGGATGCACTGTATCCCTCGACCCGGCGCGCTCAAAGCCCGACGCCCGCAACACGCGGCCCGCCAGCGCCTGAATAGGTGGTGTCCCCGCCCGGGTTGCGGGCTCACCCGCCGGTGCGAGACGCCTGCGCGATCGCGCGCTTCATGTCCGCAACCGCTGATCGCAGCCCGACATAGATCGACCGGCTCACGATCGCGTGCCCGATGTGGAGCTCGGCGAGCCCGGGCAACGCCGCGATCGGCCCGACGTTGTGGTAGTTCAGGGCGTGCCCGGCGTTGAACCGCATGCCACGCTCGCGGATGCGCACCCCGGCATGCTCGACCGCCGCGATCGCCGACGCGAGCGACCCGCGCCGGGTGTCCCCCCCGCACGCCGCGAACGCCTCGGCGTACGGGCCCGTGTGCACCTCACACACGTCGAACCCCGCGTCCGCCGCCGCATCGACCTGCGCCGGGTCAGCGTCGATAAAGGCAGACACGATCAGCCCCGCCTCGCGGAGACGCCCCACCACCTCACGCAGGCGGTCGGGCTGGCCCGCGACGTCCAGCCCGCCCTCGGTCGTCACCTCCTGGCGTCCCTCGGGCACGAGCATCGCCGTGTGGGGCTCGATCGCGCGGGCGATGCCCACCATCTCGTCCGTCGCGGCCATCTCCAGGTTCAGTCGCACCTTGACCAATCGGCGGAGAAGCTCGACGTCGCGGTCCTGCACGTGCCGTCGGTCCTCGCGCAGGTGGACGGTGATCCCGTCCGCCCCGCCCAGTTCCGCCTCGTGGGCAGCCCGGACCACATCGGGCTCCCCCAGGTCGGGCTGGCCCGGGTACCGCGCCTGCCGCACGGTGGCGACGTGGTCGATGTTCACGCCCAATTGCACGTTGGTCGGTGTGTCCACGCCGAATCGTACGGCCCGGGTCGCCCCCCACGGGCCCCAGAAACGGGTTCAGACCGATTCCACCTCAAAAAATTCAAACTCACCATTGACATTGTGAAAGATGTCATTAAATATTGTTCAAGATGTCTTCAGAAATTCAAAACAACGGCGACCCGACCGCGGACCACCCGCTCACACGCCTGCCCCGCGAGGACCTGGACCTGATCTGCGAGCTCGTGCTCCAGTCGGGGTCGCTCAAGGGGCTCGGCGAGTCATACGGCGTGAGCTACCCGACGATCCGGACGCGCCTTGATCGCACCATCGAACGACTCCGCGCGATCGTCGAGGGCACCGCGCCCGACCCGGTCGCGTCGCTGCTCGCATCGCTCGTGGAGCGCGGCGAGCTGACGCCCTCGGGCGCCCGCCGCCTGCGCGACACCCTCCGTGACACCGACTCGAAAGGAACCAACTGATGGACCCGTGGTGGACCGAACCAGGAGCCGGCATCGCCGGCGCGATCATCGGAGGCGTCGGGGGCACCGTGCTCGGTGGGATCGGGGGCGGCGTCTGCGGCCCGCTCGCCGCCGCGGGCAAGGCGCGCGGATTCGTCATGGGCTTTTTCTGGACGGCGCTCATCGTCGGCGCCGCGCTCGTCATCACGGGCGTCGTCGCCATGATCTTTCTCGATCAGCCCACGCATGTCTGGCTCGTGCTGACCGCGCCGGGGGCGCTCTTCGCCGCGCTCTCCGGCGGGCTCATACCCGCGATCAAGAAGCGCTACACGGACGCCGAGCAACGCAAGCTCGCGGCGGAAGAGCTCCGGCGCGGGTGACCGTCAGCAGACCCGGAACGCCGGCTCGTGCCCCTCAAGCACGCGCCAAACGTCCGAAACCACCCACCCCATGCGCTCCTTCGCGCCCGCCGTCGCGGAGGCGACGTGCGGCGACAACTCCGCGTTGGGCAGGCCGACCAGCGGGTGACCCGCCGGGATTGGCTCGGGCTCGTGCACGTCCAGCAATGCGCGCGCGTGCGGGTTGGACCGGAGAAACGCGGCGAGCGCCGACGCGTCCATCACCTTGCCGCGCGCGGTGTTCACGATCAGCACGTTCGGTTTGACGCGCTCCAGCGCCGCCCCGTCGATCAAGCCCCGGTTTCCCGGGCGCCCGTCCACGTGGATTGTCAACACATCGGCGCGCATCAGCAGCTCTTCGCGCGACACGGGCTCGGCGCCGTTGGACACGGACAGATCGAGCAGATCGTGGAAGATCACCCGCATGCCCAGCGCCGCGCCCACGCGCGCAACGCGCGTCCCGACGCGCCCGAACCCGTAGACGCCAAGGGTCAGCTCGGCGAGCTCACGCGGCACGATCGCCGACGCCCGCGCCGCGTGCCACGCCGAAGCGCTCAGTGCACCCTCGATCGTCGTCACCGGGCGCAGGACGGGCAGCACCCACGACCAGACGTACCCCACCACCGCGTCGGCGTTCGCCTCGGGGGTGTTCACCACGGCGACGCCCCGCGTCCGGCACGCTTTGAGGTCGATGTTGTCCACCCCCACCCCGGCGCGCCCGACGACCCGCAGCCCGGGGGCCCGGTCGAGCATCGCATCATCCACCCGGGTGTGGGTGCGGATGACGAGCGCCGCCGCGCCGGCGAGCGCATCCCCGAATCCGGGATCGTCGGGTGCCACCTGCGCGACCTTCGCCCGCTCGCGCAGCCACGCGAGCGGCTCGTCCGAGATCGGCTCGGTGACGACAACCCGCGGCCCGTCTGCAACCTCTTCCACGCCAACACGATAGCCAAGATCGCCGATGCCTGGCCGGAAATGTGGTGCCCGGGCCGGCCCGCCGCCGATCCCATCAGCACCGGGCGAGGTCGCCCGAGGCAACCCATTTGGGAGGATCCCATGAACAAGTCTGATCTGATCGAAGCCGTCGCCTCCGAGCTTGAGGTTTCGAAGTCCGAAGCGTCGTCCGCCATCGACGCCGTCATCGCCTGCATCTCCGACGGCATCAAGCGCGACGAGAAGGTCGCGATCGCCGGGTTCGGCACCTTCACCAAGAAGATCCGCGCGGCCCGCACCGGGATGAACCCCGCGACGCGCCAGCCCATGCAGATTCCCGAGTCCACCACCTGCGGGTTCAAGCCCGCGACGGCGCTCAAGGAAGCGATCTGAATCTGAGTCGGATCCTGTCGGATCCGAGCTGTGACCGACCACGGGCCCGAGAGGGCCCGTGCCGCACATCGAATGAATCACCACTCGAGCCCGCGCGTCACTTGGTGGCGTGCGGGCTCTGACGTGCGCGAGCGAGGACGCCGGGTCCAACCCACCATGGACCCGGGCGCCCCTCTCGCTCGCGGTGGGCGGCCCGGATGGGGATTGGGCCGCCTCCACTCTCCAGGATTCAGAGCGTCATCCGCGCCCGCGACTCACACCTGAATCCGAGGAAATCTTCTTCAACGCCCCTCAGAGGCTTCAAACGCGGATTCCGCGACGTCGATCGCCCTCCCCAGGGCCGCTGCCTTGTTCACGGTTTCCATGAACTCGGCGTCGGGGTCGGAGTCCGCGACGATGCCGCCCGCCGCCTGGACGTGGTAGGTCCACTTGGTGCTGGGCGACTCGGGGCGGTACAGGTCCGTCGGAACGACGATGGTGCGCAACGCAAGGGCGATGTCCATCTGCCCGTCGAGCCCGACCCACCCCATGCCCCCGCCGTAGGGGCCGCGGCGGACCTTCTCGAGCTCGTCGATGATCTGCATCGCGCGGATCTTGGGGGCGCCCGAGATCGTGCCCACGGGCAACGCGGCACGCAGCGCGTCCCAGCAATCCAGGTCCGGGCGGAGCTCGCCCGTGACGGTCGAGCTGATGTGCATGACGTGGCTGTAGCGCTCGACGGACATGATGTCCGCGAGCTCGATGGTGCCGGGGGTGCAGACGCGGCCGACGTCGTTGCGCCCCAGGTCCACGAGCATGACGTGCTCGGCGCGCTCCTTGGCGTCGGCGAGCAGTTCGCGCTCGAGCGCGGCGTCTTCTTCGGCGCTGCGCCCGCGCCGGCGTGTGCCGGCGAGGGGGCGGTTGGTTACGACCATCCTCGGGTCGCCCACGGACCCCTCGTCGCGGACGCGGCAGAGGATCTCCGGGCTCGACGCGACGAGGATCGTCCCCGCGGCCTGCAGGTAGACCATGTACGGGCTCGGGTTCACGGCACGCAAGGCCCGGTAGACGTCGAACGGATCGACGTTGGTCGTGCGCTCGAACCGGTGCCCGAGGACGACCTGGAAGATGTCGCCCGCGCGGATGTACTCCTTGGCGCGCTCGACCATCGCCCGGTGCTCGTCGCGCGTCGTGTTGGACGGCATGGGCTCGGCGTCGCCCGACGCGGCGGGCGACACCCGCCCGGACGCGAGGGGCGTCACGTGCGTCTGGATCTGATCCACCCGCGACTCGAGGGTCTTGATCGTGTCGCGGTAGACGGACGCGGGGTCGTCGTCCGGCCCGACGAGCGCGAGCTGGACGACGTGGACCAGCTTGTCCACGTTGTCGAACGCGACAACGCCCGGGTAGAGCCCGAAGTGCAGGTCGGGCAGACGCCGATCGTCGGGCGGGGCGTTCTTGGGGTGGAGCTTGTCGGGTTCGGCGTAGCGGACGGTGTCGTAGCTCGCGTACCCGAACCACCCGCCGAGCGGGCAGGCGGGGAGTTCTTTGCGCTGCACGGCTCCCGGGGGCACGCTGATGCGGATCGACGCGCCGAGCTCGCGGAGGGTGCCCATCGGGTCGGTCTGGCGTTCGGTCCGGCGGGCGTCGGACGAGAGGCGGTCCGTCACCGTCACGGCGTGCCCGAAGGCGACGACCTCGATGGCGGGCTGGGCGCCCAGGATCGAGTATCGCCCCTGGCGCTCGCCGCCCTCGACGGACTCGAGCATGAACGAGGGGGCGGTGCGTTCGTCGGCGCTCACCAGGCGTCGGTACGCCAGCACGGGGGTGAGCTGGTCGGCGAGCAGGCGCACGCCGACGGGCACGGCGAGCGTGTCGCCCGGGTGCTCGGCGCGCTGGGAGGCGACGTGATCGACGAACTCGGGCTCGCGGATGCTCGGCACGCGGCGAGTGTACGCCGGGGGCTGGCCGACCCGGCGTGCTAGTGTGTGGTGATGTCACGGACCACCCGGATCGTCGCCGCGGCGGCGGCGCTGGCAGCGGCGAGCGCGCTGCACGCCCAGCCCGACGCCGACCCCAACCCGCCGCGCCTCGATCTCTCCGAGCTCCCGCCCGGGCTGGCGCTGGGCGTTCGCGCGTCGCTCACGCACCGGACGCAGGTGTCGGTGCCCGTCGTCGTGATCGCGCGCGACCTCGCGTCGTACGTGCGGGCCATCGAGGGCTGGCGGGGTGTGTCGCGGTACCCGGTGCTGATCGACGACGGGTCGGCGCGGGCGGCGGTGCGGATCGGGCAGTTCGTGCGCGCTTACGAGCCCGAGGAGATCGTCGTCCTCGCGCCCGGCGTGGAAGAAACCGCGTCCGAAGCGGAGCCGGCGGAGTCCGGCGGGCTGCGGGCGGTGGGCGGGTTCGTGCCCAGCTCCCAACTCGACAACGAGACCGATGACGAGGACGGCGGCGACGCGGGCGTCTCGCACGAAGTCATCGAGCCCCTGCCGGCGGACCGGTCGGCGCTGCAGGACCGGATCGTCGGCGCGTGGGCGCGGGCGATGGACGTCGCGAACGTGGTGGGCTCGCGCGACGAGGCGGTCGCGCTGATGCGCGCCGCGGGGTATTCGCCCCCCGGCGTGGTGGTGATGGACGTGGACGACCCCGCGTGGGCGGGCGGGCTCGCGCTCGCGGCGGCTCACCTGTGCCCGATCGTGTTCGTCCAAACGCCGACGCTGGACGTGAACCGGTGGTACACGCACGAGCAGGCGGACGATCTGGCAACGCAGATCGAGGATGACCTGGGCGCGTCGTCGCTCGCGTGGGCTGGGCTGCACGACGACATCGACGCGGTGACGCTCGCGACGAACACGCCGGCGAAGATCCGGTACGACGACGCCGGCTCGCGTGCGCACGTGGCGCTGACGGACCGGATCGGGCGTCACACGCAGCGCGGCGCGGGGAACCGGTGGGCGTGGGCCTCGCAGGTGCACGGCGACGCGAGCGCCTCGAGCTGGCGCGCGATGTGCGCGATCTTCCTGCCGATGGAGTCCGGGTGGGTCTTCGACGGGTACCCGGGCACGAGCCCGTGGAACCAGTACGACGGCACCGAGGCGGGCGAGGAGCTGCGCAAGGCCGGGCTCAGCGCCCGCGTGCACGACCTGCCCGACAACGGGATCGCGAACTGGCGCCACGCGGTGTCGCACGGTGTCTCGGCGGACCTGTTGCTGATCAACTCCAAGGGACGCCCGACGTTCTTCGAGCTCGACCCGGACGACCTCGGGTTCGCGGACATGCCTGTCCTCGAGCGTCCCGCGGCGGTGCACCTGGTGCACTCGTTCGCGTTCGAGCGCCCGGGCAACGAGCGGACCGTCGGCGGACGATTGATGGCCCACGGGGCGTACGCGGCGTTCGGCGCGGTGGACGAGCCGTACCTGCAGGGGTTCGTGCCCACGCCCATGTTTGCGCGCCGGCTGCGCGCGGGGTACGCGTGGGGCGCGGCGGGGCGTGTGGACACCGGCCCGCCCTGGCGGATCGCGGCGTTCGGCGACCCGCTCATCACGATCACGAACCCG
Source organism: Phycisphaerae bacterium (assembly GCA_030426605.1). Classification (GTDB taxonomy): domain Bacteria; phylum Planctomycetota; class Phycisphaerae; order Phycisphaerales; family UBA1924; genus BQJQ01. The sequence continues at coordinate 137,054 of JAUHXM010000001.1, forward strand.
CCCAAGCGCGGCGAGGCGGACCGGGGGCTCGACGCCGTCTCGACGCTCGACCGCGAGGACCTCGACGAGGCGCGGGCCGCGGCGGTGCGCGCCGAGGACTACGACACCGCGATCCGGCTGCTCGTGCTGTCCGGGCGTGACGGAGACGCGGCGCGGCTCGCGGCGTCCCTCCTCGAGCACGCGCCGGAGAAGCTCTCCGAAGCGGGTGCCGAGGCGGCGCTGGGCGCGCTCTTCCGCGAGCGCCGGTTCAAGCCCGCGATGGCGGCGTACGAGCGGATGAGCGACGAGCGCCGGAGGGACGCCGTGAACGCCGACGTCTTCTGGAACGCGGCCCGGGCGCACTTCATGACGACCGCCGACGGGTCCGTCGTCGGGCCCATGGACGCGTACGTGCGCGAGGGGCAGGCGGCGTTCGACATGATCGAGATCAGCGGGTACGTCCGGCGCGCCAGCGGCATCGACGCGGCGAAGACCTACCTCGCGCGGGCGCTCGAGCGTGTGAGTTCCAAGAGCGATACGGACCGCGTGCAGCGGGCGCTCAAGGACCTCGACGCGCGGCCCTGAGTTTCAGCGTCTGTCGATCATCGCGCCCGATGTGATGGACCCGTCGAGCAGGATCTCGGCGTGGGCGGCGCCGTGCTCGGCGGTCACCCACCAGGCACGCCCGGCGCGGACACCCGACCACGCGGGCTCGCGCGCCCGCTGAACGCCCGTTGATTGCAGCACGACGGCGGGGTCGAGCGCCTGGACGAGCGCCGCGGCTTCGGGCGAGACGCTGCCGTGGTGCGGGAGTTCGAGGACGGCAACGCGGGCGTCGTCGCCCAGCGCATCGAGGACGCCCCGGATGCCGGCCGCCTGGATATCGCCCGTCATGAGCGCGCGGCGGTCGCCGGTCGTGGTGGAGACGACGAACTGGGCGACGAGCGACGTGTCGTTCGCGGCGGTGACGCCTCGTGTCGGGAGATCCTCGGGCGGCCAGACGATGTCGACCCGGGCGTGCCCGAGGTCGCGGGTGTCGCCGGCGCGGAGTGTCTCGATCGTGACGCCCAGGGTGCGAAGTCGCGCGAGGGTACGGCCCTCGGGCGACCACGGGCGTTCTTCAGCGGCGCGCACTAAGACGTCGGTCGTCAGCACGGTCTCGATGCCGAACACCTCGGCGAGGTGGGGCAGGGCGTTGAAGTGGTCGAGGTTCGCGTGGGTGATGACGGCGGCGTCGATCGAGCGCACGCCCAGGGCGCGCAGGGCGGGTTCGAGCGTGCGATCGGCGATCCCCGGCGCGAGCGAGCCGGCGTCCCAGAGCATGGTCGCCTCGGCGGAGCGGACGAGGTGGCAGGTGCCGTCGCCGACGTCGAGCGTGTCCACCCGCAGCGCGACGGCGGGGCTCGGGTGCTCGGCGGTCCGCATCTCGATGACCGCCCACGTGCCCAGCAGCAGCACCGCGGCCCACGCGAGGGGGTCGCGCCAGCGGGCGCGGGAGGCGATCCAGAACGCGACGGACGCGGCGACGAAGGCCCAGAGGGCCGAGACCGGGCCCGTGCGCACGCTCGTGAGCGCGAACGCATCCACCCACGTGACGAACGCGACGGTGATGTCGCCCATCCACCCCGCGCCCCCGCCGAGCCAGCCGACCGGGCCCGTGACGAGCCCGACGAGGGCCGCGAGGTACCCGAGCTGCAATGAGACGAGCACGAGCGGCATCGTCAGCATCGTCGCGATCGGGCCCAGCGGGCTCAGCACGTGCAGGTGTGCCATCACGATCGGCGTCGCGACCAGCCAGCAGGCGATGCACGTGCGCCCGTACGCGGCGGTCCAGTTGGCGGGGCCGCGGATCCAGCGGGGCAGGCGCGGTGGTGTCGGGAGTGCGGCTCGGATGTCCGCCCGGCGTGCCACTTTCTGGTGCTCGCCCATCGCGAGCAGCACCGCGGTGACCGACATCGACAGCTGATACCCCGCGTTGAACAGGTCGAGGGGGCGCCAGACGAGCAGCGCGATGCCCGCCCAGGCGAGGACGGTCAGGCGGTCGTACCGGCGGCCGGCGGTCTCGGCGCCGAGCAGGAGCAGGACCATCAGCGCGGCGCGCAGGATGGGTGTGCGTGCGGGCAGGACGAAGACGTAGAGCAGCACGACGAGCATGACGAGCGCGGGTTCGACCCACCCGCGCTCGCCGGACGCGCGGACGAGCACGAGCGCGAGCCCGGCGAGCACGGCGAGGTGGAAGCCCGAGATGGCGAGCAGGTGCCCGACGCCGACGCGCGCGAACGCCTGGGTGTGCGGGTCGAGCGTCGGGTCGCGCTGGCCGAGGACGATCGCGCCGATGAGGGCGTCGCCGGGGTCGCCGGGGGTGATGCCCATGGCACGCTGCGCCCGGGCGCGCACGCGGGCGCGGAATCCTGACCACCCGGCGCTCATCCGCGCGCGGACGCCGACGATCGGGGCGGGCTCGATCAGCGAGCCGTCCGGCACGTTCAGGGTTCCTGCGAGACCGACAGCGCGGGCGTGCGCACCGCGGTCGGGCTCGCCCGGGTTCGAGGCTGGTTTCATGGGCTCGAAGGTGCCGGCGAGGCGGACGCCGTCGCCCGCGCGCCAGGGGATGCCGCCCTCGCGGACGAAAACGGTGAGCGACCCGCGGGCCCGTTGCCACCCGGCCGGGGTCTCGACGCGGGCGACGTCCAACCGCGCGTAGCTCGACGGCTGATCATCGAAGGGGAGGTCGAGGTTTGTGCGCACGGAGCGTGTGATCACGGGGTCCGCGGTGAGTGTGCCCTCGACGCGAACGGCGGGGCTCGTGAGCCAGGCGTCGGGCGGGACGAGGCGTGAGAGCGCGTCGCGGGCGGGCTCGTGCACGCGGGCGGTGAGGTAGCAGCCCGAGATCGCGATCGCGCCGACGACCAACGCCACCCGGCAGGCCCACCCGCTGGTGAGGAACGCCGCGGCGCCCGCGCCTGCGGCGATGGCGAACCAGACGGGCGCGGGCAGGTGCACGTGCCAGCGGGCGAGCGAGATCCCGAGCGCCACGCATGCGAACGCGCCGACGGCGCGGGCTCGTGCCCGCGGCGGCGCGGTCGCGGGCCGAGCGGGCCGGTGCATGGCGGGAGGTTACATCAGTTCGACGTGACCATCACGTCGTCGAACTTGAGGAGCATGTCCTCGGTGATGACGGCGTTGTTGACGGCGGTGAAGTTCTGGTGGAACTCGAGGTAGCCCGTGCCGCCGCCCTTGGTGCGGTAGGCGGCGTCGTTGCTGGAGAAGTAGACGGCGTCCACCCCGGCGGACTGGAGGATGAAGTCGCCGCGGGCGCCGGTGGGGACGACCTCATCGGCGCTGACGGCGTCGGGGATGGACTGCCCGTTGAGGCCCTTGGGGAAGTTCGGGTTGCCCAGCAGGGCCATGAGGGTGCGGCGCTGGTCGTCGTCGAACATGCCGCCCTTGAAGCCGATGAGCGAGGTTTTCACGCTCGGGTCGATCGGGGCGGTCATGTCCAGCTGCTTCTTGCCAAGCGAATTCGAGGCGAGGAAGGCCTTGTTCGCGTTGGGGTAGAACAGGGCGTTGACGGCGAAGTTGCCGGCGTCGGCGTTGTCGAGGATGAAGTCGTCGAGGGCGATGTCGAGGTCGGACTGGTCGATCTGGGAGATCGCGGTGTCGGGCACCCAGAGCAGCATGGGGGTGCCGAACGCGTCCACGAGGTCGGGCATCTGCGCGACACCCTCGGCGGCGGTGTTGGCGAACTGGCTGGGGTTCGCGTCGGTCGGCGCGGAATCAGAGAACTGCGCGGCGATCCCGCCGGACCCCGTGTTGATCTGGGCAACGAGATAGCGCGAGTCTGGCGCGAAGTACGCGTTGCCCGAGCCCAGCAGGGCGGTGTTGACGTAGACCTGCCGGGTCGGGTCGTCGATCGATGGGCCGGCGATGATGATGTTGTTGTTGCCCGAGTCGTAGTCGGGGTAGAGCGCGGGGTCGTTGTTGACATCCTCGACGGTGCCGATGACGGCGTCGGCACCGATGAGGTCGAGCAGGGCGTTCTCCATGACGGAGAAGCCTGCAGTCGCGTTGTCGTCCGAGCCGAGGTCGCGCTGGGTGAAATAGCCCGGGTCGGTGTTGTTGTCGATCTTGTACTGGCCCCAGGCGTTCTGGAAGTCCTGCATGACGGTGCGGGACTCGGCCGATCGGACCGCGTTGCGCGCGGCGCCCAGCGCGGGCAGGACGAGCGCGATGAGGATCGCGATGATCACGAAGACCACGAGGAGCTCGACGAGGGTGAACGCGCGCGCGGCGCAACGGCTTGGAAGGCGACGCATGGGTCGGCTCCTCGCACCCCGAGGGTGCCCGGCATGAGGGGGTTTGCTCGTGCCCGGGGCGCGTCGCTCCGGGCGGATGGTGTCGTGCCGGCGCGGGGGCACCCCCTTGGTTCACCCCTGCGGCCCGGTCCCCGCTGGGGAGTCTATACGCCCCGTTGGGATGCCCGGGTCCGCCCGGTTCGGACTGATTGCGTGGCCCGGTGACCGCCCGAGGGCCCGCGCCGGGCCGATGTGGCCCTATTCTGTGCTCGTGCCGACCCTCAACGCCAGATTGAGCGACCTCGACCCCCGCGAACGCGAGCTCGCGATCGGTCGGGCCGCGGATGCCCTGCGCGAGGGCGGGCTCGTGGTGCTCCCCACCGAGACGGTCTACGGGGTCTTCGCGGCGGCGAACGACGCGGCAGCCGTCGCGGCCCTCACCGAGGCGTGGGAGGGCGGGCCCGCGGAGGCATCGGCCCCGAGGTTTTTCTGGCACGCGGGCTCACGTGACGAGGTGACCGACCGCGTCGAGCTGCCCACGCCGGTGGCGCGCCGCCTGATCGAGCGCCTGGCCCCCGGGCCGGTGCGGTTCGAGATCGAGCAACCCGGCGCGACACTGGGAACGCTCCGCGGTGATCTTGGGATCGCACCGGGCGTGATCGACAACGGCGAGACGCTGACGGTGCGTGTGCCCGACCACGCGGTGTGCGCCGAGGTGCTGGAACGTGCGGGCGTGCCCGCGGTGGCGCTCGGGCTCGGGCTCGCGGCGTTCGCGGGTGCGGGCGTGGGGGCGAGCCCGAACATCCGCGAGGACGCGGCGATCACGCCGGAGGTGGTCGTGGACGACGGGCCGACGCGGTTCGGCAAGCCCTCGACGCTGGTGCGGATCGCGTTGGACGGGAAGTTCGAGGTCGGCGCGGGCGGGGTGCTCGATGAATCGGCGGTGCTCGGGGCGCTGCAGCGGACGGTGCTGTTCGTCTGCACGGGCAACACCTGCCGGAGCCCGATGGCGCAAGCGATCGCGCAGAAGATTATCGACGAGCGGGCGTACGAGGGCGTGACGACGCGGGCCGAGAGCGCGGGCGTCGCGGCGGGCCCGGGCGTGCCCGCTGCCTCGGACGCGGTGGACGTGCTCGCGTCGATGGGCATCGACCTGAGCGGGCACCGGTCGCAGCCGATCACGCGGATGATGATCCGCGAGGCGGACGTCGTGTACACGATGACCCCTTCGCACGCCGAGGCGGTGATGACGATGATGCCCGACGCGGCGGAGAAGGTCTTCCCGCTCGACCCGCGCGGCGTCATCGAGGACCCGATCGGGCAGGGGCGCGACGTCTACGAACGCACGGCCCGCCGGCTCGAAGAACTGATCCGCCAACGACTCGAGGAGCTCGACCGATGAGTCACCACCACACCGTCGCGATCGGCGCGGACCACCGGGGCATCGAGGCGGCGCAGGCCGTCGCGAAATCGCTCGAGGACGCGGGCGACACCGTCACCCTCCTCGCGACGTGCGCGCCCGGAGAATCGTGCGACTACCCGGACCAGGCGTGGAAGGTCGGGCGGGCGGTCGCGTCGGGCGAGGCGCAGTTCGGCATCCTCATCTGCGGGTCGGCGATCGGGATGTCGATCGCGGCGAACAAGATCCCGGGGTGCCGGGCCGCGGTCGTGCACGACGAGCTGACGGCCAATCTGAGCCGCTCGCACAACGACGCGAACGTGCTGTGCCTGTCGGGCGATCTGCTCGGGCATCGGCTCATGCAGCAGATCGTGCGGGTCTGGCTCGACACACCCTTCGAGGGCGGTCGGCACGCGCGCCGCGTGGACAAGATCATGGCGATCGAGCGGGGCGAGGCGCCCGCGCCCACGGCCTGAGCAGGGCTGTCAAGGTGTGCCTGGGTGCCACGGGTTGACCCGGTGGGCAACCCGTGCATGGCGGGCGCGGCTTGCGAGACAAGCCGTGGCACCCCGGCTCACCCGCCTTCGTCCGTCGCGGGCGCTTCGACGACCATCGTGACGCCCGTGTACCCCAGCAGGATGCGCCCCTCCATCAGCCCGATGGAGCGCGGGCGCGGGTCCACGCCTTCGGGGACGCGGATCGGCGCGCTCGCGAGCAGGCGGGCGGACTCGACGCTCAGGATGTGCAATTCGGCCGACGGCTGACCCGCGCGGCGGAGGGGCTTGTGCTCGACGGTGACGAGCACGCCCTCGGCGGCGGCGGCGGGGATGAGCTCGGAGTCCGTGTTCAGCGCGTCCACGCCCAGCAGGGCGCCGTCGGGACCGATGACAACGATGCCGCGCGCGCTGGCGAGCGCGACGGGGCCGCCCAGGTCGTGCGCGCGGGTTGGCGAGAGCCCGCGGATGCGCTGGCGGACGTCGAGCTGGTCGTGGTCGGGGCGGCCGTTGACGACGTCGAGGGAGACGAGCCGGCGTTCGAGGGTGAGGAGGATGACGCGGTCGCCGAAGACCCATGCGTCGAGGGTGCCAGCGAGGTCGATGTCGCCCGAGGTCCAGTTCACGCGTCCCTCGACAAGGTTGACGGAGGTGACGGCGCGGTCGGTGCCGACGATGACGTCGCCCGAGCGCGTCGCTCGGACCCAGCGGACGCGCCCGCCGATCGCTTCGAGGCGTTGGAGGCGTTCGCCCGTTGCGGCGTCGTGCGCGACGACGACGGATGCGGGGAGCTCGCCCGGCTCCGCGCCGGGGGGCGCGGGGGCGCGGTCCTGCCCGCCCACGACCAGCACGCCCTGCGTGAGCACGGCGTCGGCGACGAGCGCGACCTCGAGCTGCTCGGCCCACGCCGTGGCGCCGTCGCGCAGGTCGTAGGACGCGGTGCGCCCGGTGCGTTCGACGAGGCAGGCCGAGCGCTCGTCGGACGCGACGACGAGGTCGGCGAGCGCGACGTCCGCGCCGCCCGGGATGACCATGCGGTCGCCGGCGTCGGGCGCGACGGTGTGGGGGAGGGCGTCCGACAGGGTGCGGGTGGTCCAGGCGGTCTCGCCCGTGGACTGATCGAGGGCCTCGACGCGCACGCCGCCGTCGGCCCCGGCGGGCCAGACGAGCACGACGCGGTCGTCGGCGTCTTCGAGCACCAGCGGCACGACGCCCTCGGTGAGCTCGCGCGTCCAGCGGACGTGCGCGACGTCGGCGTCGTCCGGGCGGATGGACGTGAGTTCACGCCGCGCGCCCGAGACGAGCAGCGCCCGCTGCCATGCCCCGGCGCCCGACCGCCGGACGGGCTCGAGGACGGTGCCCGCGAAGAGCGCGGGGGTGGGGTCGATGCGCGGGTGCGTGCCGACGAGGGGGCGGGCTCGGCGGCTCGTGCGCAGGCGGTCGGGCGAGCTCAGGATGGCCGAGACGTCCACGGGCTTCCCGGCGTCGGTTGGGATGAAGTCGTTGCCGAACGTGGATCGGGCATTGGACAGGGTCGCGTCGATCTCGGAGGCGCGGCCCTGCCGGGCGAGGGCGCCGGCGAGACGCCCGACGAGCTCGGCGGCGGCGGCGCGGTCGGGCTCGCCCCCCGCTTCGGCGACGGCGGTCGCGGAGGCGAGCCCCGCGCGCCAGGCGCGGATCGCCGCGAACGGGCGGTCTTCTCCCACCAGTTCGTCGCCCGCGCGCAGCCAGAGGCTCGGCGTGACGGTCGCGTAGGGGAAGGCGCGTGCCACGCGTTCGCTCGTCAGCCCGCTCTCGCGCGCGGCGCGGGCGGCGGCGTTCGAGAACGGGAGGTACACCCGCGCGCCGTGCTCGGCGATCAGGCCTGCGACGCGCCGGGTTGCCTCCAGTTCCGCCCGGACCTCGAGGTGTGAGCCGGTCCACGATGCGCCTGCGAGCGCGGGGTCTTCCAGCACGCTCTGGTAGGCCTCGACCGCCGCGCCGGGGTCGCCGCCCGCCTCGGCGTAGCGGCCGGCGAGCATGAGGTGCGAGACGCGCTGCTCGGGCGTGCGCGCCAGACGCGCGAGCTGCCCGACCAGTTCGTTGAGGACGTCCCGGTCCGTCAGCGCGGGCGAGCCCGAGCGGGCCGGGTCGAGCGAGGTGATGAGGATCGCGCGGACGACGCCGAGCAGACGCTCGCGGGCGGGCTCGCTCGGGCGAGCGGAGAGCGCGTCCAGCGCTGCACGCACCGCGCCGCCGACCTCGCGGTCGCGTCCGGCGTGCCAGGCGAGCTCGGCGAGGGTGATCGACGGGCCCGCGTCGAGCGGGTCCGCCTCCACGCGTGCGCGCAGGGTGAGCGAGGCGTCCTCCCACGACAGGAAGGAGTGTGCCGAGGTGTCGTCGATCGCGATGATCTGCCCGGGCATCGCGAGGAGATTGCCCGTGTGGTCGAGCTCGATGAACGAGGCGGCGCGTGGAGATTCGGGATCGATCACGAGCGCACCGGTCCGGTCGCCCTCGTCCAGGGGCACGACGAGCGTGCCGCCCGCGACGGCGACGCGTCCGCGGATGCCCGGCTCGGCGATCGCGCGCGTCGTCTGCACGCGCCCGCCGATCGGGTCGGCGAGCGGGACAAACGCGACGACGCCTTCCCCGACGCACGCGATCGAATCTCCCACGGGCAGGAGGTAGTTGGGGCGTCGGACATCCGCGAGGTCGCGTTCGCCCGTGATCTCGCCCGTGGCGCGGTCGAGCGTCATGAGCGTGCGCCCGTCGGGCGCGATGCAGACGAGGTCGTCGCCCGCGACGACGGGCGCGGAAGTGTTCCACGGCGGGATGCGCGAGTTGTTGAGCAGGTCGCCGCCCGAGAGCCGGCGGAGCCAGAGGGGGCGCCCGGTGTTCGCGTCGATCGCGACCGCGACGCCCATCTCGTCCACGCGGTAGACGACGCCGTCCGCGAGGGCGCATGCCTGCGGCACGCGGTTGTACTGCTGGAACGGGAGCGAGCCCGCCGTCGCGACCAACCGGTGCCAGGTGCGGTCGCCCGTTTCCAGATCGATCCCGACGAGGTAGACGGACATGAGCCGGCGGTTGGGCACGCTCTTGCGCGCGGTCACGATGACGGTGCGCCCCTCGACGAGGACCGGGCCGCGCACGGTCGAGCGTTCGAGGTCTTCGTGGAGTTCGGCGACATCGACGGACCAGCGGACGCGCCCGGTGTCGCGATCGATGGCGTGCAGGCGCGCGTCGCCGTCGCGCCGGGCGGGGGTGGCGATGCCGGTCGCGGCGAGCACGGTCTTGCCCGCGAGGGTGACGGAGCTCGCGTCCTCGAGAATTCTGCCGAGCCGGCGCCGGGCGGTCGCGGCGTACCGGCCCTGCTGCGCGGGGTCGATCGTTGTGCGCACGCGCCACAGCGGGTGCAGCGTGTAGCGGTCGAAGGCGCTGACCGTCAGCCCGTCGTTCGTGTACAGCACGTCGCCCGAGGCGGCGGGGAGCGTCCACGCGATCGACTGGTACCCGGGGTTGTACGCCCGCGGCTCGTCGCCATCCGTGAGCGACGCGGCGGGCTCGGTGAGCGGCGCCGAGCGCAGCGGGCGGGCGACGACCTGCGTCGCGGCGGGGCTGTCGGGGCCCGTGCCCTCCACGGACGACACGCCGGGTGTGCCGGGCGTGGCCAGTTCGATCGAGCGCACGCCCATTCCCGGCATGCCCGCTTCGTCGGCCCAGCGGGATGCGAGCGCGCGGTCGGAGGCGTCGGAAGTGAATCGCGCGACCATCGCCGCGAGCCCCGCGGCGTCGCGCCCGGGCGTGGCGCGGCGGCGGTCCGGATGGGCTTCCAATTGCGCGAGCACGCGACGCGCGGTGCCGAACCGCGCACTCTCGAGGTGCTCCTGCGCGACGCGGAGGGTCGCTTCGAACCCCGAGGGCGTGAGCAGGCGGGTGCGCTCGGCGGTGAGGTGGTCGCCCGTTTCGACGAGCTCGCGGGCGGCGGGCTCGGCGATCTCGCGGTAGCGCTCAAGCAGCGCGGGTGCGTCGAGCAGGATCTCGTGCACCCGGTCGCGGACGGTTTGGAAGGTCTCGCCGTCGCGTGAGACGAGGCGCTCGGGCTCGTCGTCGAGGAGGCGCTGGAGGGCGCGGACCGCCTCGCCCTCGTTGCCCGCTCGCACGAGCGTGTCGAGCGACTCGATCGTCGCCCGGGCCTCGGTTGAGTCGTCGAAAAAGACGGGCGAGAGCCGGTCGTCCTGGGCACCGACCGGCGCGGCGGCGAGCGCGAGCCCGGCGAGCGGGATCCAGAACACGGCGAGGGGTCGGCGGGCGGGGTGTGGCATCGTCATGGTGTACCGGCGGGGGACCCAATGGGATCGGCCGCGTTCGAGAGTTCTCGGTCCGCCACGCGGCGCGCGGACGGCCTCACCCTCAGGATCGGTCCTCCCGGGCCCGCGGGGTTGAGGATCGGACGCCCGGCGGTGAATCACAGGATCGGCCCGCCCGATCGCGGGCTGGATGAATGCCGCGTCGCCAGCGATTCCGAGCGTGGGCACCGGGGGGTGGCCCCGGGTTTGGGCGTGGGGCGCGGCGCAGGCCCGCCGGGCGGCGGGGTCCCGCCCGCGCCGGGTGCTCCTTCTGGTGGGCGTGATCGCGATCCTCTCGGGGATCGATCTGTATCTGACGCTGCTGTACGCCTCGACGGTCGGGATGGCCGAGGCGAACCCGCTGGCCCGGGCGTTGCTTCACACGGGGTCGCCGAGTGATATCGCGCTGTGGAAGTTCGCGACGGTCGGGATGTGCTGCGGGCTCTTGTGGCTCACGCGTCGGGCTCGGGCGGCGGAGCTCGGTGCGTGGCTCGCCGTCGCGGTGCTGTCCTGGCTGATGATCCACTGGTGCCAGTTCGCCCGCGAGACGCACCACATGGTGACGGTCGCGATGTCGGTGAACTACGAGTGGGACGCGAGCATCGACAACCGGTGGGTCCGGTTCGACGCGGGCACGACGACCAACGCCCCGGCGTGGGCGACGGCGTCCCCCTGACGGGCGCGGTACGCTCCGCGCCCCATGACGCGATCCACACACTGCCGGACATCCCTGATCCTGATCCTCGGCGCGCTTGCCGCGGTGCTGCCCGCGTGCTCGGGCGTGGTGCCCCCGCGGTTCCAGGCCGTCGGCGTGCGCACGGGTGAGCGGACGGACGAGGGGCTCGTCCTCATCTTTGAGATCGAGGCGACCAACGACAACCCCGACCCGATGCAACTGCAGACGGCGGAGTACACGCTGAGCGTGGAGGGCGCGGAGGTCTTCTCGGGGATCCGTTCGCCCGAGGCGAGCATCCGCCGGTTCGGGACGCAGCGGATCGAGCTGCCCGCCGTGGTCCCGTTCGACCGGGCGATCGCGTCGGGCACCCCGGCGTACCGGATCGACGGGACGTTCAGCTACCTCGAGCCCGGGCGGCTCGCCGAGGTGCTGTTCGATTCGGACGTGCGGGTGCCCAAGACCACGCTGGCCGTGAGCGGCGTGATCGACTTTGGGGAGTAGGCACGAGGCACTAGGCATCAGGCACTAGGCACTAGGCACTGGGATGATGGGCACCAGATTCCCTGATGCCTGATGCCTGATGCCTGATGCCTGATGCCTGATACCTGATGCCTGATGCCTGATGCCTGATGCCTGATGCCTGATGCCTGATGCCTGATGCCTGATGCCTGATGCCTGATGCCTGATGCCTGATGCCTCAGATTCTCCTCAGCACGTCCCGGTCTTCGCGTGAGACGACGAACGACGCGGACGGGATGCGTTCGTTGAGGCGTGCCGCGAGGATGGGCAGGTAGCCGCGCTCCGTGTTCGTGTGGCCCGCGAGCATGACGCCGATGCCCAGGCGGTGGGCGCGCATGACGTCGTGATGCTTCATCTCGCCGGTGACGAAGAGCTCGCACCCCTCGCGCGCCGCGTCGTCGAGCATCGACTCGCCCGCGCCCGCGACGACGCCGATCGTCTCGATCTTGCGAGACTCATCCCACGGCGCACCCGCGTGCATGCGGCAGTGGCCCAGGTGCGCCTTCAAGCGCTCGGCGAGCTCGGCGAGCGTCGCGCCCTGGTCGAGCATCAGCCGCCGACCCGATCCCACGCGGCGCTCGGGCTCGGCGTCCAGCGGGATCACGTCGAACGCGGGCTCCTCGTAGGGATGGAACTCGCGGAGCGTCTCGATCGCCAGGGGCAGCGAGCTGCGCGAGCAGACCATCTCGAGGCGGTGCTCGGGGGTTTGCTCGAGCTTGCCGGGCTTGCCGACGGCGGGGTTCGTGTCCTCGCCGGGCAGGAATGTGCCCACGCCGGGCGTTGCGAATGAGCAGAGCTTGTAGTTCCCGATGCCGCCCGCGCCGGCGGTGCCCAGCGCCATGCGGATGCGCTCCAGATCCGCCTCGGGCACAAAGGTAACGAGCTTCACCTCGCGGTCTTTGGCGCGCGCGGGCCAGGGGACGAGCGCTCGGCAGTCGCCCGCGATCACGCCGGGCTCGCTCGTGCCGGCGGGATGGCTCAGCCCCTCGCACAGCCACTCGGTCAGCCCGCCGCGCGCCGCGTCCAGCGCGGTGTGCGGCGAATACACCGCGATCCCCGCCTCGATCGCGCCGAGCACGACCCGCCCCGTCGCGGTCTCGTCGGTCACGCGCTCGAGCGGGTTCCAGATCGGCGGGTGGTACGCGACGATCGCGCGGGCCCTGATCTCGATCGCCTCGGCGAGAACGGCGGGCGTCAGGTCGATTGTGAGCAGCACGGGCCCGTCCAGCGGGCGCGTGGGCGAGCCCACGTGCAGGCCGGTGCGGTCCCAGGGCTCGGCCGCCTCGGGCGGCGCGATCGCTTCGATCGCCAGGATCAGGTCCGCGATGGTCATGTGGCACCTCCCGATGGATCGTAGGGGTTCGGCGCGCGGCGATAGGCTTGGTTATGGGCGAACCGGGCGTGATCGAGGTGACGGCGCACGCGAAGGTGAATCTCGCGCTCGCCGTGGGCCCGCCGATCGCGTCGGGCGGGCGCGCGGGGTTCCACCCGATCTGCTCGTGGATGCATGCGATCGAACTGGGGGATTCGGTCCGCGTCGTGCGGCTGGCAGAGGGTGCCCCCACCACGCTCGACGTGCGGTGGGCGGACGGCCGCGGCGTGGACTGGGTGACAGACGACGATCTCGCGGCCCGAGCGCACCGGGCGCTCGAGTCGCACGCCGGGCGCGCGCTGCCCGTGTCGATCCGTGTCACCAAGCACGTCCCCGCAGGCGGCGGGCTGGGCGGCGGGTCGGCGGACGCCGCGGCGGTGATGCTCGCGCTCAACGAACTCTTCGACCTTGCGTTGGATGACACCGCGCTCCGCGCCGTCAGCGCGGTGATCGGGTCGGATATCGCGTTTTTCATCGACGGCGGTTCGTTCCGCGATCGCCAGCCGCCGCGCCCGGCGGTCGTGTCCGGGCTCGGCGATGGGATCGAGCGCCTCGACCGGCGCGATGACGCCATCGCGCTGATCCTGCCACCGTTCGGCTGCCCGACGGGCGCGGTCTACCGCGCGTTCGACGAAGCCCCGACCGCGGGTGTAGACGAAGCCCGCGTTCGCGCGCTCGCGGCGGCGCCGGCGGTGGATTTCGATGGGCTCTTTAACGACCTCGCGGGCGCGGCGTGCGCCGTCCAGCCGGGCCTCACCTCGATCCTCGCGGTACCCGGCGTGAGGCTGTCGGGCTCGGGCAGCACGGCGTTTGCGCCGCCCGGGGCGCTCGACGCGGTCCGTGGGTCGGTGCCCGGCGCTCGGGTCGAGGTCACCCGGCTCGTGTAGCGCCGGGGGTACACTGCCGGTTTCTCAGGAGCCCCCAATGCCCGACGCCACGCCCTCGACCGACCTCCCCGCCTCGGCGCTCGCGATCGGCGTGGACCTGGGGGGCACGAACGTCCAGATCGGCGTGATCGACCCCGCGGGCACCGTGCTGGGTCGGGCCAAACGCAAGACGGGCGCGGACGACGGGCGTCGGGCGGTGCTCGACCGGGTCGCGTCGGGGATCGAGGACGCCGCGAACGAAGCGGGCGTGCGGGTCTCGGAGATCGCGGCGATCGGGATCGGCGCTCCGGGTGCGGTCAACCCGCGCGAGGGCGTGGTGATCGAGGCGCCCAACCTCCGCTGGACGCGTGTCGCGCTCGCGAAGGAGCTCTCGGAGATGCTCGGGCCCGAGGTGCACCTGGACAACGACGTGAACGCCGCGGTGTTTGGCGAGTCGCGCCTCGGCGCGGGTCTGGGCGCGACGGACATGATCGGCGCCTGGGTGGGCACGGGCGTCGGCGCGGGGCTCATCCTGGACGGCAAGATCTTCTATGGCGCCCGGCACACCGCGGGCGAGCTCGGGCACATGGTGCTGATGCCGGGCAACGCGCCGGGAACGCGGTCCGTCGAGCATAACTGCTCGCGCACCACGATCGTGAACCGCCTGACCTACCTCATCCGGGCGAACCGACGCTCGTGCATCCCGGACCTCGTGGACGGCAAACTCGAGAAGATCAAGTCGAAGATCGTCGCCCAGGCCTACGAGATGGAGGACGAGCTGACGCGCGAGGTCGTGCACGACGCGGCGGACCGCCTGGGCGTCGCGCTCGCGGGCGTCGTCACGCTGCTCAGCCTGGAACGCGTGATCCTGGGCGGCGGGCTGACGGAAGCGTTGGGAAAGCCCTTCGTCGCGCGCGTGCGCGAGGCGGTGCAGCGTGACGCGTTCCCCGCGTCGGTCGGCGCGAGTGTTGAGGTGCGGGGGAGCGTGCTCGAGGACGACGCCGGGCTGGTGGGCGCGGGGCTGATCGCGCTGCACCGGCTGGGTGTGTGATCTGGGGGAGTGCGCTGGGGGTGAGAGCGCAAAAGACGGCCCGCGAACGTTGAACGCTCAGCGGGCCGCGGAGTGGGTCAGAAGTTGGATCAATTCGGCCGGGCCTCATCGGCCCGATCGGCTTGACGGGTTCAGTTCTGGACGTCGTCGAGCAGGGCGTCGATCGCGCCGTCGATCTTGTCGTCGGTCAGGTAGGTGCCCTCGTCGATCTGTTGGCGGATCTCGCCGATGCGCTGCTCGGAGGTCCCATCGACGCCGCGGAGTTTGGCGAGCAGGGTCGCGAGGTGGTCGAGGTCGCCCGCGCCGTCGGCGGAGCCGAGGCGGTCGCGGGCCGCGTCCGTTGCGCGGAGTTTGTTGAGCAGGTGGGCCTGGTCGGAGACCTCGACGCGGTCGGTGCCGCGCCGGCGTGCGGGCTCGGACTCGAGGCCCGGGCGCTCAGTCGATCGGCGTGTTTCCACCCGTCCGATGGCGGACTCACCGCCCACGGGTCGTACGTCACTCATGTCTCGCTGCCCTTCCTCGCGTCCTCGGCGGCGTCATCCTGCGTGCGCCTTGTCCGCGGTGTGTCTCTAGGATGGGGTCCTTCCCGCACAGGATGTATCGGAACCCGAATCGAGCCCACTCCAAATTCGGGATCCGACCCCCCCGGGACCGCAACATCTTGGTGTATACCCCCTTACGGGGAATAACCAGAGACCGGACGAGCCCTCGAATTTCGACGCTGGAGCACGACATGCGCCCCATGACGACCCCCGATCACGCCCCACGCACCGCGCCCGGACCGGGCCGAATCCTCGGCGTCATCGGGGTTCTCGCGCTCGTGCTGGCCGCGGGCGCGTGTGACAAGAACAAGCGCGACGACGCGAGCAAAAAAAACTTGGCCGACTACGGGCAAGAATCGCGCGACGTCTTCGGACCCGGGCCTGAAGGCGGCGCGGCGAGCGCCGACCCCCCCCGTTTTGACGAGGAGGGCGCCCCGATCGAGCCCGAAACCGTCCGTGATCCCGGTCCCAACCCGTTCACGACACCGGGTTCGGGGTGGTCGATCATCATCGCGAACGTGCCGGGCTCGAACCGCGTGATCGGCGAGCAGATGCTCGCGCAGGTGCGCGGGGAGGGGAACCTGCCCGGGGCGTACCTCGCCGAGCGGGGCGACAAGCTCGTGATCGCGGTGGGCCGGCACGCCGAGCCCACGAGCGCCGAGGCAAAGGCGGAGCTCGAGCGCGTGCAGCAGACGCGGGTCCGCGGGCAGCTGCCCTACGCGGGTTCGTTCTTCTCGCCGCCGGTGGATCGAGCGGCGACGGCGTCGGCGTCGCCGAATGACCTGCGGAGCGTGAAGGCGGCCTACGGCGAGGACGCGATCTACACGCTGCAGGTCGGGGTGTATGGGTACGCCGACGGGCGGACGCCCCCGCCGGACGAGCTGGCGTTGTTCCGCAAGACCGCCGAGGACGCGGCGGCGGACCTGCGGGCGCAGGGCGAGCTGGCGTTCTATTACCACGCCCCCGCGCGCAGCATGGTGACGGTCGGCGTGTTCGGCCCGGACGACTACGACGCCTCGGTCCGCCCGCCGCTGGAGAGCCCGCGGCTCGTGCAGGCGCGCAAGCGCCACGAGTTCAACCTGCTCAACGGGCAGGGGGTCAAGCAGACGGTGCGCGGCCCGGACGGGCGCCGGCGGAGTGTGTTCCAGAAGAGCTTCCTGGTCTCGATCCCCGATTGAGGGGCTCAGCGGCCGCCGAAGACCCAGAGAAGCTCGATGTGGGTCGCCTGCCACCCCTCGGTGGGGTGGTCGTCGGGTGCCGTGTGATCGCGCACCCAGTCCACACGCCACCAGCTGCCGGGCGAGCCGTACTCGGTCTCCGCAACGACGCGGACCTGGGTCGTCGCGATGTCGATGCCCGAGAGGGCGGCGTTCACCTCGGGGACGCGCGCGTTCGTGATGCCGGCGCCGGGGAGACGCCGCTCGACGATCTGGATGACCTCGTCCCGCCCCGTCGGCGACGCGAATGTGGACGTCGCGCGGACGTGCTCGTGCAGCATCAGAGCCAGGGCGTCGGCGTCCGCGCTGGCGGTCGCCCCGACGAGCGATCTGCATGCGGCGGCGACGCGCTCGCGGTCCGTGCGGACGAGTTCGGCCGTCGCGACAACGGATGCGGCGATCAGCATGCCGGCGAGCATCGAAGCGAGCGCGGGTTTGCCCCGCCCGGCCCGGTTCATGGCGTACCCCGCCGCGAGCGCGACGAGCACAAGCCCGCCGGCGAGGGGCCAGGGATTCTCGAAAAGGTAGTGCTCGTGAAACGGCGGGTCGGGCATGGGCGGGAGGTCCGGGCCCATGCCCGCGAGCCCTTGGGCCAGCGCGCGGGCCGGGGCGATTCCGAGGGCCAGCAACAGAGCGGGGGCGGCGATCAACGGGCGGGGGGTGGTTGGGGGCATCCTGCAGTCTTTTGGGCCGGGAGGCCGATTGGGTTGCATGGGGTGGGGGTGCGCGCCCACCAGACGCCGGCGGAGCCAGCGATCGGACACGGACATGGACCTGCTCAACATCGGGCCCCCCGACGCGGGGAAGCCAAACGAAACCCTCGAAGCCAACCTCCGGGCACTCGCCCGGTTCTCCCCCGAGACGGCGGCGCTGGTGCGCCAGGCCCAGCTTCGGGCGGACGTCGCGTTCCACGACGCGGACGACGGGGGCGTCGGGCTCAGCGCGGGCGGGCGGACGATCGCGAGCAAGCGCCGGCCCGTTGACGAAGGCGAGCGGCTGGCGGCATCGGTGGACGCCGAGGCGAACGCGGTCGCGTGCGTGCTCGGGTTCGGCGCGGGGTACCACTGCAAGGCGCTGGGCGAGCGGCTGGGGCGTGCTGGGCTCGTGGTGTGCTTCGAGCCGGACGTCGGGCTGCTGCGGGCGGTGTTTGAGCGGATCGATCACTCGGCGTGGCTCGAGGGCGCGGGGATCACGAGCGCGCGGGTCGTGGTGCTCACGAGTTCTGAGGAGCGGGCCCCGGTCTCGCGGGCCTTGGATGGTCTCGAGGGGTTAATCGCGTTGGGCGCGCAAATCGTGGAGCACCCCGCGAGCAAGGCGCGGCTGGGCGACCTGGGCACGCGGTTCTCGACGCGGTTCACCGAGGTCGTGACGAGCCTGAAGAGCGTGATCACGACGACGCTGGCGCAGTCCGGGATCACATTGCGGAACTTGTTGATGAACGCGGACGCGTACGCCGCGAGCGAGGGCGTGCTGCCGCTGGCGGGTTGCTGCGCCGGTCGCGGCGCGGTGATCGTGAGCGCCGGGCCCTCACTGACGCGGAACCTGCATCTGCTGGCTGCGCCCGGCGTGCGCGATCGTGTGCTG
>JAUHXM010000139.1 GCA_030426605.1 Phycisphaerae bacterium
CTCGCGATGCTCTCCGACCGGGCCGCCGAAGTGATCGCGGGTATCCCTGGCATCACGGACGTGCGTGTGAGCCGGAACGACGGCACGCCGCAGCGCGAGTTGACCGTCGACCGGGCAAAGGCGGCGGACATCGGCGTCTCGGTCCGCGACATCGTCGAGGCTCTTGAGACCGCCATCGCCGGCAGCCGCGCTGGGGAGTTCCGCCCGCAGGGGCAGTCGTACCGGATCCTCGTGCAGCTCGACGACGCGCGATCGCTCAACATCGAGGACGTCCTGGACATGACGGTCCGGTCCGCGTCGGGAGAGGACGTCACGCTTCGGAACCTTGTGCGCACCGACGCCGGCGTCGGCCCGACGGTCATCGAACGCAAGGACCAGCAGCGGCTGTACACAGTCTCGGCGAACGTCGCGGGTCGCGATCTCGGCTCGGTCGCGGCGGACGCTCAGGACGCGCTGGACGACATCCCGCGCCCAGCCGGGTACGACATCACGCTCGCGGGCAGCGTGGAGGAGCAGCGGAAGGCCTCGCGCGAGTTCACGCTGGCGCTCGTGCTGTCGTTGACGCTCGTCTACATGGTGCTCGCGTGCCAGTACGAGTCGCTACGCGACCCGGTGATCGTGATGACCGCGGTCCCGCTCGCGGCGATCGGTGTCGTGCTGCTGCTGTACTTCACCAAAACGACGCTGAACATCCAGAGCGCGATCGGATGCATTATGCTGGGCGGCATCGTCGTGAACAACGCGATCCTGCTCGTGGACCAGGCGGGGCAACTCCGCCGGCACGCGGGCATGACGACGTCGGACGCGATCGCCGAGGCGGGCCGTCGGCGTCTGCGTCCCATCCTGATGACCTCGATGACGACGATCCTGGGGCTCATGCCGCTCGCGCTGGGAATCGGTGAGGGGGCGGACGCGCAGGCCCCGCTGGCCCGGGCCGTCGTGGGGGGTCTGCTGAGTTCGATGCTGACCACGCTTGTGCTCGTCCCCGCGGCGTACTCGCTCGTCCACAGGGATGAGCCGGCGAATGTCTCCGAGTGACCAGATCGACGGCACCGGAACCAGCCGTGCGGACGAGAATCGAATCGGAACAGTTACGATTTTCTTGTCGCTGTTGCTCGGGTTTCTGCACCGCTGCTTGAAAATACGCGGTATAGCGCCAGAAATCGTGATATCACGCCCCGATCCTGCCAGTCAGCGGACTTGACACGGCTGCCAGATGTCGCGATAGTGCTGTAACTGTTCCGGTTTCTGGAGCAGCCCCGGGGCGGTCCGCCGCGAAGGGACCCGGGTCGATCCATCGAGGGAGCCATCCATGAACTTGGTCTCATGCCGGTCGTTGCGTCGGGGGTTCACGCTCATCGAGTTGCTGGTTGTGATCGCGATCATCGCGCTGCTGATCGGCATCCTGCTGCCGGCGCTCGGTCAGGCGCGCGAGTCGGCCCGCACGCTCTCGTGCTCGATCAACATGCGGAGCATCGGGCAGGCGTCACACCTCTACGCGAACGACCACAAGGACGTGATGTGGAACCGCAGCGTTTGGCTCAAGAAACTCGCCGGTGAGGACACCTACGCCTCGGGCGCCGTCGGCAACGACGCGTACGAGCCGGGCGATATGTTCGAATACTTCGGCGGGTCGGACTCCGTCCTTGGCTGTCCCAAGAACCAGCGCCGGGGCACCGGCGAGGACCCACGCGAGCAGACGCTCGAGCTCTTCCGTGGGCGTGATGACATCGACCTCGACACCGATTACAGCATGGTCCGTGGCATGCAGGGCATCAAGCTCTACACGACCGCACGCCTCGCGTACGTCGATCGGTTCAAGTTCCAGGGAACCGCGGGATACATCCGGGACGACGAGTTCGGCGACAAGCTCGAGCGGTTCAAGCAGCTTCCGTTCTTCGTCGAGGAGAGCACCGAGTTTTACAACGGCAGCCTCGCGTTGCCCGAAACAACAGATGCCGACTGGGCGATGTCCGACCAGCTCACCGATCGCCATCAGGGCAAGTCGAACATCCTGCACCTGGACACGACGGTCGAACAGTTCGCCCACCAGGTCGGCGACCCCCGCGTGCAGGAGGTCGGGACCGATTTCACCGCGAATGACCTCTACGTCCGCATCGTGGACCGCGGCCAGGTCTGGTGGCTGCCGATCGCACGGGACCCCGAGGTGACCGAGTGGGGCTACATGAACCGGTACCGCTGAGACCGGCCGGAGATCGCGCCATGCCCGCGAGGTTTAGGCCAGTCCGGCGACGCCTCCGCTGAGCGCCGTGTGCTCAACGCTCTGCAGCTGCCGATCGCGAGTCGGGATGCCCGGAGCGGGACGGTGTGCCGCGTAACCGCATGATCAGAAATGGTTTAGTGCGCGCTGTGAGCATGCATGAGGCGAGCGCCGTGACCCCATGACCCAGCTTGACGGGTTCGTCGGAGTTTTCGCTTTCGGAGTTTCCGCTCACCTGCAACAATCCGATGGGGCCCGGCTCTGGTGGTGGGGCGCCGTCTGTTCGTTTTGAGGCCGGTGTTGCCGGCCCGGTTGCTGGTGGGAGTTGGAGATGCGTCTCGTCATACTGTGCCTCGTCTCGGCGATCTGTGCGGCGACAGTCGTCGCGAAAACCGATGTGCTCGTCCGGTTCGACATCGATCAGGCGGACGTGTCGGTCGGTCAGGATGTCACGATCGAAGTCGTTGGGGATGTCAGCGGCACCGCCCGGCTCTTCGCGTACGGGTTCGAGCTGTGCTTCGATCCATCGGTGCTCGAGCATGCATCCGCGACGCCGGTCGATGGAGGCATGTCGGCCGTGCCGATCTTGAGCGCCGCCGGCGCGGGCGTTTCGGGTGTTGAGTTCCCGACGTCCATGCCGGTGTCCGGTCAATCAGCCGTCCTCGCCCGGGTAACCTTTACCGCGATCGCGGAGGGAGTCTCGCCGCTGGACGTCTTGTTCACGGACGGGGAGCCTTCGCAGGGTTTTTTTGGGGCACGTGCGGAGCCGCTGGACGCGGAGACCGTGCCCACCCAACTCACGGTTGCGCCGGACGGACCGGTCGCGCTCTGGGACAACGGGCCCGACGACGGCGTCACCGCGTTTGTCAGCACCCTGAACGACCACACCCAGTCGGTCGTCGCGGACGACTGCTGGCTCAAGGAGGGGATGTTCTACGACCTCGAGGCGGCGTACGTGCGCATGGCGATATCCGACGGGTTCGAGCCCGATACCGAGCTCTGGTTCTTCGGCGACTGTGACGGCGTGCCCGACTCGCTGAACCCGCTGTTCGTGATCCCGCAGGAGTCTTACCAGGTCATCGATCCGAACCCGGGCGATCCGATCTCCGGCACAATCCTGTACGAAATCAGGTACGAGCTCGGCCAGTTCCTCGAGGGTGAGGACATCGGGTGGGTCAGCGCCGTGCACGTCGGCGAGGGCATGGGCTTCTGGGTCAGCGCGAACAACGGCAAGGTCCAGGGGCGGCAGGCCCACGCCAACGCGGCGGGGTTCGGTCTGCCCGCGTGGACGCCCGTGGACGAGGACCTGTGCTGCGGCGTCTGCACGGACGTGTATTTCACCGTGGAGGGCAAGTGCTGCTGGCGCGTGCTCGATCAGAGCAACTTCACGCTCACGGGGCTTACCGACCCGATCCTGTCGCAGAACGCGCCGTGGAACCGGTCGTACGACGACTTCCAACTCGCCGACCCGTGCAAGCTGGTTGACGAGTGGGGGATCTGCCGGATCGAGGCGATCTTCGCGACGAACTGCGATCTCACGACAATCCACGGCGAGATCTTCGACAACGCCTGCGACACGCCCGCCGACCCGGTATCGGCGCGATTGCAGATCGAGCCGACGTCGTTCGAACAGATCGGATCGCCGCTGCCCAGCGGGTCGGACAACCTGACGGTGTACCGCGTGATCTTCTCCTGCCCGCCGGGCCTGCTGCCCACGGGGCGGAACTACTGGTTCTCGATCTACTCGGACCAGGGGTTCGGCGCGGGCAAGCGGTCGGTCTGGCTGTTCGAGCAGCCGCAGGCGTGCGGCATCCGCCTCAACGAGGCGTTGTATTACAACCCGCCGATCGGGTTCGTCGATCCGACGCCCGTGTCCGACCCGGCCCTCGCCGGGGCGCCCCGCGATCACGCGTTCAGCGTCTGGGTTTGTGCGCCCTGAAAACGCCGAAGGCTCGGTGCGTGCCGACAGCATCCTTCCTTCCGGCACAGGCGAGTGACCGGTTGCCAAGGGCGCACGACGAGGGCCAGCCGCCGCCGGCTGGCCCTGTCGCTTGGGTGATACATTCAGGTCGTCGGCGATCCACGATGCGGGATCAGACGCATCCGCTCAGGAACGATGACACGAAGCAATCGATGTCGTCCACGTTGAGGACGCCGTTGCCGTCGCAATCGGCCTGGCACGGTGGGCTGAGGTCGAGCGGCGTGCGGAACTCGAGTGTGTGAAGCGTATCGGTCGCGATCACGGTCGTGCCGTCGGGCTGATGGACCTCGAACTCAACAGGAATCGCGAGCCCCTGGGCGAGGTAGACGCCCTGCCCGTCGTCGGTGAACCCGGTGAGTTGCATGTCCGCGGCCAACACCGCGCCCGGGTTCGGCACGTAGTGGATCCCGTACGAGCCGACCGTCAGCCAGATATTCGGGAAGCTCACGGCACACTGCGCGGTTCCGAGCCCGCCTTGAACGTCGATCGTCCCCATCGCCATGTCCAGAGGGCCCGTGAGCACGCGGAGGGAACCGGTGTTATCGACGTACTGAAACTCGAAATCGTTGGGGTTGTGCCCGCCGTTGACCGTGTAGGTCACCTCGCCGGTGTGTGTGATCGGGTCGTAGTTGCCCGCCATGTCCGTGAAGGTCCACTCGACCCAGACGCTGATCCAATCACCCATGTAGCACACGCGGCCGGAATAGCTCGCGTCCGGAGCACCGATCGCGTTCCCGGACAGTGCGGTTGCGATGAGGGCTCCCGCGACGGTGGCGCGGCGCGTGCCGAGCCCTCCCAAATTGCGAACACCAAACGGATTCATGATGCTTCTCCTTGCGGTACGGGGTGTTACAGGCCCGCCGCGGCGGGAAACCACCGAAACTCCGTACACTCACGGTGCGGGCCTCAGTATGAGAAGCACCGTTCGCACCGGGGCGGCTCGCGGAATCTGCAAGAATCCGGAGGGGGCGATCTGAACCAGGACGTGACTCGGCTGCTCAACGAGGCGAGCGTGGGCGACGAGCGGGCCGCTTCTCGCCTGTCCGCGACCCTCGTCGCCCCGGAGAACGTATGAAGGAA
>JAUHXM010000140.1 GCA_030426605.1 Phycisphaerae bacterium
GGCGAGGAGCTCGTCGGTCGCGTCCTCCTTGTCGAAGACGACCTGGGTGAGCCCGTAGCGGTCGCGGAGGTCGGCGAAGATGAGTCCGGTGCCGTGGTCGCGGTAGGCGTTGACCCAGCCGCAAAGGGTGACTTCTTGTCCGACGTTTGCTTCTCGGAGTTCGCCGCAGTTGTGCGTTCGGCGGGGCATGCGTCTTCTCCACCAGACGGAACCGCCCCGGACCGAACGCTCGGGCCGAGGCGGGAGGGGAGTTTAGGCGCGTGCCCCGGCGGGCTTATGTGAAGATCGAGACGGCGCAGACGCCGAAGGCGAGGACGG
Organism: Phycisphaerae bacterium; assembly: GCA_030426605.1. GTDB lineage: Bacteria > Planctomycetota > Phycisphaerae > Phycisphaerales > UBA1924 > BQJQ01. The sequence goes on from JAUHXM010000140.1 coordinate 319, forward strand.
GGAGCAGCGCGATGTACCCGATCAGGCCGGCGATGAGCGGGAGCCCTGAGTCGTGTCCCCTGGTCGCGGCGATCGCGTGCGGGCGGGGTTGATGTGTCTTTGGCGTGTGCATCGGATGGGCTCCGTTCGCGGGGTGTTTCGAGGCCGGCCCGCCGGTGGGCCGCTGCACGATCCGTTCCGGATCGACCTCTGCGAGGGGAACCGCGTTTGCTCGGGAGGTATTCCGGGTGTTACCAGGGCATCTCGTGGCCTTCGTAGGAGAAGAACTTGCCGTTGTCCGAGGTTGAGGCGCGGTCGATGATCGCGCGCATGGCGTTCACGGATTGTGTGGGCGAGAGCGTGGCGCCCTGGCCGCCCATGTCGGTCTCGACCCAGCCCGGGTGGATGGCAACGGAGGTGATACCGCGCGAGGCGAGCTCGTTGGACATGAGTACGTGGTTCATGTTGAGTGCACTCTTGGACGAGCGGTAGGCGAGGTTGCCCCCCCACTTGCTGCGCGACGCGGTGTCGTGCGAGCCGTAGTCGCTCGAGATGTGCACGACGAGCTTGCGGCCCGAGCGTTCGACGTTTGGCGCGAGTGCCTGCGTGACGAGCACGGGTCCGATCGCGTTCACGCGGTAGGTCTCTTCGAGTTGCTCTGGCGTGACCTCAAGGAAGGAACGCGCGGCCTTGTCGTTGAAGATCGCGGCGTTGTTGATGAGCACGTCGATGGGCTCGGACGCGAGCCGCTCACCCAGCGCGTGGACCGAACCGGGGTCGGCAACGTCGAGCGGTTCGACGCGGGCGCCGGTCTGCCTCAGTTCGGCGGCGGCGTCCGGGTTGCGGGCGGTGCCGATGACGGTGTGCCCGTCGGCGGTGAGCTGGCGGGCGAATTCGAGCCCGATGCCGCGGTTCGCTCCGGTGATGCAGTAGGTGGTCATGGGCGATGGTAGCGGCGGGCGTGTCTACCATTGGCGAACGCAGGAATGCCCGCGGACGACCGGCTCGAGGGAGGGCCCGGGCGACGCGGAATGTGTCCAACGGAGGTTCGGGATGTCGGAGCAGCCTGTCATTGTCGCCGCGAAGCGGACGCCGGTCGGTCGGTTCATGGGCGGGCTCAGCCGGACGCCGGCGCCGCAGCTGGGGGCGTATGCGATCCAGGCGGTGTTCGACAAGGTCCCGGCACTCAAGGGGCACGTGGACGAAGTCATCATGGGCAACGTGCTGCAGGCGGGTGTCGGGCAGAACCCGGCGCGCCAGGCGGCGCTAAAGGCCGGGCTGCCCACGACGATCAGCGCGATGACCGTGAACAAGGTCTGCGGCTCGGGTCTTGAGTGCGTGATGCAGGCGGCACGGGCGGTGAAGGCGGGCGATGCCCATTGCGTGATCGCGGGTGGGATGGAGAACATGTCGCTGGCACCCCACTTCACCTACGCGCGGGCGGGGATCAAGTTTGGTGAGGCGAAGCTGCAGGACCACATGCAGCACGACGGGCTCTACTGCGTCCACGAGAACTGGGGCATGACGAGCGCGGCGGACTACATCGCCGAGAAGCACGGGATCTCACGCGAAGACCAGGACCGATTCAGCGCCCGCAGCCATGAGCTCGCGGCGGCGGCGGAGAAGAACGGGTGGTTCGGCGACGAGGTCGTGGCGCTGACGGGCGAGCAGGTCGGCAACCGGAAGAAGCCGGGCCCCGAGGGCGGCGTCAACGCCGATGAGGGTGTGCGGGTAGAAACAACCGCCGAGATCCTCGCGGGTCTCCGCGCCGTGCCGGGACACACGTTCATCACGGCGGGCAACGCGAGCCAGATTTCCGACGGTGCCGCGGCAGTCGCGGTCTGCAGCGCGAGCAAGGCGGAAGAGATGGGTGTCACGCCCATCGCGAAGATTCTTGGCTACCACACGCACGGCGTGGACCCCAAGGACATCTTCGAGGCGCCGATCCAGGGCATCGCCGGGGCGCTCGAGAAGGTCGGGCTCTCGAAGGATGAGATCGATCTGTACGAGATCAACGAGGCGTTCGCCGCGCAGGTGCTGTGCAACATCAAGGAGCTCGGGATCGATGAGTCCAAGGTGAACATCTGCGGCGGCGGGATCGCGATCGGGCACCCGATCGGTGCGTCCGGCGGGCGTGTGCTCACGACGCTGCTCCACCAGCTCAAGCGGACGGGCGGGAAGCGCGGCGTGGCGGCGCTGTGCCTGGGCGGGGGCAACGCGGTCGCGATGGCCGTCGAGATGGTGTGAGAGGGCGGGCCGTGCGTGTAATCGGTGCGATGGTCGGATTGTTCGTGCTCGCGTTGGGTATTGCCCCGGCGCTCGGGCAGGGTGACGGATCGGCGGCGGGCGTGTCGTTTGCGGCGGTCGCGCACGCCGAGCGCGTCGGCGATGGTCCGGTGGACATGGTGCTCATCCCGGATGTGTGGTGCGGCTGGACGGTGTGGGATGCGTTCATGGATCGGAACGCGGACGCGTACACGATGGTGGCGGTGACGCTGCCCGGGATGTGCGGGACCGCGCCGCCGGGGACGCCGGAGAAGATCGTTGAGGTCATGGACGATCGGATCCTGACGCCCTGGCTCGACAACGCGGTCGCGGCGGTGCTCGACGTGATCGAGCGTGAAGGTCTCGAACGGCCCGTGATCATGGGGCATGGGATGGGCGCGCTGATCGGGTTCCGGCTCTCGGTTGAGCACCCGGACGCGATCTCGGGCCACGTCGCGGTGGACGGGGCTCCGTCCACGTTGCTGTACACCAAGCCGCTGCCGATCGAGGAGCGAACGGATATCGTCAGGACGAGGCTGCTCCGCACGCTGCGGTCACTGCACGACGACGCGTGGCCCGACCACGTCGGGTCGTTCGTCGCCAGCGGCGTGCGGGCCGAGGAGCGCGCCGCGTCGATCCGGGAAGAAGCCGAGCGGACGGACCGGGACGCCGGCACGCGGTACTTCCTGGAGTACTACGGGTCAGACGTGACCGATGCGATTCGTGGAGTTTACGTGCCGACGCTTGTGATCGCGGCGGCGGGCGACATCCCCGTCGCGCGCGTCCGTGGGCGGGATCGCTTGCACGCGGCCTGGTACGCCCACCTCGCAGGGATGCGTGATCTTGAGCTCGTGTTCGTGCCCGAGTGCCGGCACTTCGTGATGGACGATGCGCCCGAGCGGCTCGATGCGCTCGTGCATGCACTCGTCGCTCGGCTTGATGACTGAACGGGGAACGGGCCGTTCGCGGTGTTCAGCCGCTTCGCATGACTCGCGTGTCGCCCGGTGACATGCCCGTGTCCCCACGAACGCACGCCACGATCTCGGCGGCGACGGCATCAGGATCGAGCGTCTGCGAGCTCGGGAGGGCGTCCTCGGGCACGAGCGTGCGGAGGAGTGGGGTCTCGACGGCGCCCGGAGCGATCGCGTAGGCACGAACCTGCGTCTCCTCGTTGCGGATGGCCCGGACGATGCCCTCGGTCGCGGCCTTCGCGGCACCGTAGACGCCCAGCCCGGGGAACGGGTCGTGGGCGGCCATGCTTGAGACATTGACGATCACACCGGGTGTTGCCTGGCGCAGCGCCGGGAGTGCGGCGGCGATCATGTTGATCGGACCGAGCGCGTTCACGGCGAACGTGCCCGCGATGTCGTCTGGCGTGTGCTCCGCGATGGGGCGCAGCTGGGCGCTGCCGGCGTTGTTAATCAGCGCGTCGAGCCGCCCGTACGCCTCGATCGCAGCGGCCACGGCGGCCCTTGCCTGGATTGGCTGGGCGACATCCGCGGTGTGCGTGTGGGTCGGGACCGGCGACGCCGACTCGATCTCGGCTGCGACCGCTTCGAGCTTCGATGCTGTGCGTCCGACGAGCACCGTTCGCCAACCCGCGGCGGCGAGTTGGAGGCAGATACTCCGCCCGATGCCCGAGCCCGCGCCGGTGACGAGTGCGACTGGTCGCTGATCGCTCATGCGCGATGCTACGCGTGCCAAACGACAACCGGCTCCCATACGAGAGCCGGCCGTCGTGGTGGATTCCCTCGCGAGTCGGGCGAGGAGGTGCGTGGGGTCAGTCGAAGAGGCCCGCGGTCGGGGGCAGTTCGGACTTGCGGAGCGAGAGCGTCGTCTCGATCCGGAAGTTGGACTGCACCCGGTATCGCTCGGCGAAGAAGAGCTTGAGTGTGTAGTTCTCGTTGACCTCAAGCCCGAGGGCCGCTCGCTCGGCGTCGAGATTGACACTGTCGCTGGACTGCCCATGGACGCCGCCGATATCGCAGGCGAGCTTGCCGTTGATGAAGACCCAGACGTCGTCGTCGCCGGTGAAGGTGAATTCGAGCGGGTCGTCGCGGAGGTCCGGGTCGGTGTAGGTGAAGTCCATCTCGAGTTCGTAGGTGAAGAAGTAGTTATGCGTACCGGCGCTGGTCGTGTTCATGCCGGTGCCGTTCGCGGCGAAGCCCTCGTAGTCGGCCGGGAAGAACCCGTCCGGCTTCTCGCGGGCAAAGTAGTACGACCCGTCCTCGAGACGCTGGAGCGTGATCGTGTGCAGCCAGGACGTGTTGACGCCCGGGACATCGCGGAACCATTGGCGGAATGTCTCCGCGCTGTTGATCGGGTACTTCGACCCGGAGTACGCGGCCTTGAACGCCTCGTCGAGGACGGGCTTGCCGTCCGCGTCGAGTTCGGTTTCGACGAGGCCCTTCATGACACCCGACACCTTGTACTGCATGTCCGGGTGGGCTTCGTGGAAGTCTCTGATGACGCCCGTGAGTTCGATGGTCTCGGGGGCGAAGGTCTCGTCCTCGGAGGCCGTGGCGTCGGGGGGCTCCGCCTCGACGACCTCGACCTCCGCCTCGACGACCTCGACCTCCGCCTCGACGACCTCGACCTCCGGCTCGATCGCGGGCGTCTCGCCGGCCTCCGGATTGGTCGCGGCCTCGATCTCTTCGGCGGTGGCGGGACGGATCTCGG
>JAUHXM010000031.1 GCA_030426605.1 Phycisphaerae bacterium
GGCGGCAAGGGCGGCGTGAAGTGCGACCCCCGCGGGCTCTCCGAGGGCGAGCTCCAACGGCTCAGCCGGCGCTACTGCTCGGCCATCGCCGACCAGATCGGCCCGGAGGTGGACATCCCCGCACCCGACGTCGGCACCAACGCCCAGATCATGGCCTGGTTCGCCGACACCTACATGATGTCGTCGGCCGGCGATCACCACGACGGCATCCGCGTCGTCACCGGCAAGCCCGTCGAGTTCGGCGGGTCGCTTGGACGCGAGAAGGCGACCGGGCAGGGCGTCGCCGACGTCCTCGCCGAGATGCTCCCGGGCATCGGCATCCCCGTCGAGGGCATGAAGGTCTCGCTGCTCGGCTTCGGTAACGTGAACGGCTGGGGCGGGCGCATCCTGCAGGACATGGGCGCGAAGATCGTCGCCGTCATGGACCACACCGGGGGCCTGCGCAACGACAACGGCATCGACTGCCACAAGCTGTTCGACCACAACATGAAGACCGGCGGCGTCGCGGGCTACGCCGAGGCCGACCCGATCGGCGAGGAAGAGTTCTACCGCACGCCGGTGGATGTCTTCATCCCCGGTGCCCTCGAGCAGATGATCAAGGAGAAGCAGGCGGGCTGGCTCGACTGCAAGGTCATGGCCGAGGCCGCCAACGCCCCGTGCGACCCCTCGGGCGACCGGGCGCTCAGCGCCAAGGGCATCGAGGTCATCCCCGCCATCCTCGCCAACGCGGGCGGCGTGACCGTGTCCTACTTCGAGTGGCTGCAGAACAAGACCAGTCAGATGTGGAGCGCCCAGCGCGTGGACGAGGAGCTGAACCGGCACATGGTGGACGCCGCGAAGCGCACCCTCGAGACCCGCTCGCGGTACGGGTGCGACCTCCGCACCGCCGCGTTCGCGACGGCGCTCGAGCACATCGGCGCGGTCTACAGAGTCCGCGGCATCTTCCCGTAAGCCACGTCCAACATCGCAAACGAACAAGGCCCCCGCTGCTCAAGCGGGGGCCTTTTCATTCGGTCCTGTTGCCTGCCGCGATCAGCGCGTCGGCACGCGGGTGTACTGCGAGCTCGTCCGCGAGCTGCCCGACGAGCCGTACCGCCTCAGCAGCTCGACGATCTTGGGCTGGCGCCGCTCGATCTGCAGCGACCGGCGGAGGGCGGTCACCGCGTCGTACAGCGCGTCGTCGTCTTCCTTGCCCGACCAGAGGTACTGGTTGAGCCGGCAGACCGCGACGCCGTTGAGCGCGGGGTAATACCCGGGGTTGATCGTCAGCGAGTTCTCGAACGCGCGGTACGCGTCCTCGTAACGACGCATGCGGAAGAAGCCCGCGCCGAGACGCTCGTACGCCTCGCTCGACGGGTCGGTCCGGACGAGCTGCTCGAGCGTCGCGACCATCTCGGGGTGACGCCCGATGCGGCCCAGCGAGTCGGCGAGGTTCAAAAGCAATCGCGGGTCGGGCGTGGGCATCAGCTCGGCGGCCTGCTGGTACTCGATCACCGCCGCCTCGTGCCGGTCGAGCGCCGCGTAGACGGCACCCAGGTTGATGCGCGCCGGGCCCGATGCGGGCTGGATCCGGACCGCACGCTGCGAGAACTGCAGCGCCTGCCCCGCGTCGTTGAGCTGGAGGTAGGCGGTGCCCAGGTTCATGTTCGCCTCGAAGTCGTCGGGGCGGATCGCCAGGGCGCGGAGGTACGCGCGGACGGACTCGTCAACGCGGTTCATGAGCTGGAGCACGAGCCCGTGGAGGTACTGGGCGTCGAAGTTTCCGGGTTCGATCTGGGCGGCCCGCCCGTAGCGGGACTCGGCCATCTCGTATTCCTTGCGCGAGCGGTAGATGTCGCCCGCCTTGATGTACGCCGGGGTGAGCTCGGGGTTGATCGCGATGGCGCGCTCGAATTCGGCGAGGGCGGCGTCCACGTCGCCCGCCGCCTCGAGCTGCAGCCCGCGGTCGAGGCTCACCGCCGCCCGCTGCTCGCGGGTGGTCATGGTGTTCTGCCCCTGCGCGTACTGCCCGGCACCCGGGCGCGGGTAGGGCGTGATGCGGGCGGCCCGCCCGTTGCACCCCGCCAGCAGCGTCGCGGCGATCAGCATGCCCGCCAGCGCGGTTCCTCGTCCAAACGTCAGCCTCGGTGTCGGCATGGGCGGTCTTCCTGAATGCGACGCCGGGCGGTTCCCCGGCGGAGAAATGGCGGCATGCGATCGCGGGCCGGACACACGCCGACCCCCGGACTCTACCTCATTCGGCTACACGCGGTTCGCGACCAGAAGGTTTTGGGACCCGTTCCCGCCCTCGGGCGAGAATTGCGCCCGCCCCCGCCCCCCAAAGGGGCGACGTCCGAGCGGTCTAGCATCGATCCGGAGGCTTCCCGCATGGATCAGACACTCGCCGACCGGACCGCTGTCTTGACCGGGGCCAGCGCGGGGATCGGGCGCGCGATCGCCGAGGACCTCGCCCGCCGGGGGGCGTCGGTGGTGATCAACGCCCGCCGGGAGGGCCCGCTGCACGAGCTCGCCGAGGCCGTCAACGCCGAGGTCGGGCGCGAGGCGGTCGTCTGCCTCGCGGGCGATGCCGCCCAGCTCACGACGATCCAGCGCCTGCTGGACCGGGCCAAGGACCACTTCGGGCATCAGGCCGACCTGGTGGTGGTGAACGCCGGTCGCGGGCTCGCCGGCTCCGTCATGACCTCGGACATGGCGCAGTGGGAGGACATGGTCACGACGAACCTGCTCGGCGCAGCGCGACTGATGCGCGAAGCGGGCACCCGCATGGTCGCCTCGGCCGCCAACGAGACCTGGCCCGGCAAACCCCGCGACATCGTCGTGCTGGGCTCGACCGTCGGGCGGCACATCTCCCCGTTCAGCTCGATGTACGGCGCGACGAAGTTCGGCGTGAACTCGCTCGCCGAGGCCCAGCGGCGCGAGCTCGGGCCCAAGGGCGTGCGCGTGTCGCTCATCGAGCCCGGGATCGTCAAGAGCGAATTCCAGGCGGTCGCCGGGTACGACGAAAAGTCGTTCGGCGACCTCATGGAGAAGTTCAGCCCGGTCCTGGAACCCGACGACGTGGCGCGCACGATCGCGTTCATCTGCGCCCAGCCCGCCGGCGTGCACGTCTGCGACGTGATGATCCGCGGCACACGCCAAGACTACCCGTAACAGCTTCATTCTTCAGAGACCCGCCCATGCCCGACGCATCGCTCCTCGAAGCATTCCCCACGCCCGCCGACGATCCCCTCGTGATCGAGCACGTCAGCGAGGAATTCACCTCCGTCTGCCCGAAGACGGGTCACCCGGACTTCGGCGAGGTCTCCGTGCACTTCCAGCCCCGCGCCGCGAAGGACGGTGGCGTCTGCGTCGAGCTCAAGTCACTCAAGCTCTACCTCCACTCGTTCCGCAACGAGGGCATCTTCTACGAAGCCGTCACGCACCAGATCCGCGATGACCTCGCGGCGCTCATGAACCCGACTTGGATGCGCATCACCACGAATTGGCGCGGGCGCGGCGGGATCCGTTCGGTGATTCGTGCAGAGATAGGCGATGCACCGCGCGTCTGATCATCAATTTGCAGACCGAAACCCGAACTTTGTTTGAATTCCGGTTGGCCCGTGACATGTTCTCGGAGTTTCGTGGAGTTCAACATGTCACAACTCAGGCTCACGCTCGCCGTCGTCGCCGTCGGTGCGCTTGCGGGACTCGCTGGGGCCACGCCGGATAGACCCTGGTGGTTCGAGAACGAGCCGTGGAACGGGACGACCGCGCACTTCATGATGGGGTCGACATCGGTCCCTTCCCGCATCGGACGCCTGAAGCATCCCATCACGCCGGCTCGCTTCACCAGGATGACGGCATTCACGTGGGACGGCGGCGCTGCCAACACCGATTGGGACGCGATGACCCCCGCCGGCGGCGGGTTGTTCACGACCAACTGGGGCGAGACCGCGGCCGCCCCCTCGATCCCGGGAGCGTCGGACGATGTCCGGTTTGTGTCGGACGCGGTGGTTACAGGCAACGGCGCTTGCGCGAACTTCACGAACCTCGCCGAGTTGGATCTGGGTGCGGTCGTTCGGATCAACGGCCCCGACTTCATGAACTCGGGCACGATCGGGGCCCCCGCCCCGGGCGGCGTCGGCTCGCTCCAGTTCCAGCAGAACTCGACGCTGATGGGCGGCGGCACGATCCAACTCCGCGGCAACCTCGGCATCTTCGCGCGGACCGCGACCGTTCGGAACACAGACCAGATGATCCGAGGAAGCGGCGAAATCCTTGTTGGCCATCTCCAGAACGAAGGCTCGATTATCGCAGACCGGTTGTTGCGTGAGCTCGTCATCGAGAACGCGGCCACGCGCCCGTCCGATCCCCCGAGCACCATGACGAACACAGGTGTGCTCGGTGCGGATTTGGGTGGAACACTGACGATCGAGGCTCAGTTGGACAACACCGGCGGGCACATCGAAGTCGGCGTCGGGTCCACGGTTGAGTTCGCACGTGATTCACTGATCGATGTCGTTCACACTGGTGGCACACTGGCGGTGCGTGCTGACGGTCTTCTCAGGGGAAGCGGCGGCACCCTCCGGAACATGGCATTCACATTCGACAGTGGATCCATGGTCCAATCGGGCTCGTTCGAGGATTCAGTCTTCGACGGCACGATGACACTCGGCGGCCCACTCGATGACCCGGCGGTTCACTTGTTTGGCAGGGTCGAAAACCGAGGATCGATGACCGGGTCCCGGCGGGTTTTTGATGAATCCACGCTCTCGTTCTGGGACGCCGAATTGTCCGGGGGCGGCTCGATCGATCTGAACTCGACCGATGTATCCGCGGTTCGAGTGCGAGGCTCGTTTACCAACGTGGACAACATTATCCGCGGCGGCGGGTTCATCGACGCGGACATGGTCAACAAACACCTCATCGTGGCGGATTCGACCGAACGCTCCTTGGCAATCACCGGGGCGATCATCAACGAAGGAAGCATCATTGCACGCGCCGGCTCGGCACTGTCGTTCGGTGACGATACCGTCACGAACGACACCGGGAGGATCATCATCGAATCCGGCGCCGACTTTTCGTTCCGATTCGGCGGGATCCGCGGCGGGGTGCTCGAACTCGGGGATGGCGTCGTGATCGGTGAAGCACGCGGCGTTCTCGCCAACGTCTCGCTCCAAGGCGATCTCCTCCTCGGGGGCGGGAATATCGAACTCGGGGGCGTCATTGTGAACCCCTCGCTGATCGGATTTGAGGGCGATTCTGTTCCCGACCATGCTGGCTACCGACTCGAAAGCGGCGGCGCCACGCTGACCGGCGGCGGCCGCTTTCGGCTTGCCACAGGGAGCGCGAGCCGAACCGCCATCCGGTCCAACGACACGATGACGAATCTCGACAACCTCATACACGGTGCGGGGTTGTTTAGCGCGGATCTCGTGAATCACGCCACCGTACGCGCTGATATCGCCGGCTCGGCCATCGAGTTCCGTCAGGGCACCGCGGACACCGATCGGATCGACATTACTAACCACGGCACCATCGAGGCCGTTTCGGGCACGATCCGGTTCGGGACGTCCGCCACACCTCAGGACCTGACCCGGCTGCGCGGCGACGGCGACCTGTTCGCTCGCAACGGCGGCACCATCGTCTTCGAGAACTCGAGTGATGTCGCGGTTGGCGGAGCGATCCACATTACGGAAGGGTCATCGCTCATCATCGATGATGTGTCGATCGAAGCAGGGATGCTCGAGATCGATGGTTCTTCAGTCGCCTCTGTCCTGCGTTCAAGCGTGCTCACAGCTACGACGGTTGATCAGAACGGTGTTCTTGAACTGCTCGGGCCGGTTCAATTCACGATTGACGGCGATCTTGTGCAGTCCGAATCCTCAGTCACGTATCTCGCGGCGGAACGTTCGGAGTCCGAGCCCCGGCATGCTGAGATCGTATCGACCGGGGCCGCGTTCCTAACGGGCGTGCTCGACTTCGACGTGCAACTCGAAGACCTCAAGATGGGTGCCCAATTCGATGTCATCGACGCGGCGCGCGGCCTGACGCTCGGCTCCGATTTCAGGCTTGCCCAGAACGAGTGGCTGACGCACAATGTTATCGACGGCCGAGTTCTCCGTCTCACGTCCATCGTTCCCGCTCCTGGCACCGCCACCGTGCTGACCGCGGTGGGTGTTACCCTGGCCCCCCGAAGGCGGAAAACCAATCGTGCGCGACGTTGTCCGTACGTACGATGAGAGCGAGCAGGGACGACGAGCCCAACGACCGGCAGGGCCGGCGGCAATCGGCCCGCGATCCGAACCGCGCCCGGCGGTGTCACCCGTCCCATGTGAGGAATCGGAGCATGAAACCCGCGATCATGATGCTGGGCGCGGCGTGCCTATGGGCACCCGGGGTGCTCGCCCAACCGGATACGGAGGCAGCGGGTGTGCGATTCACGGCGCCGACGCCCCACGCCGAGCGGAACGCGGCGATCGCGTATCAGCGGGCGTGGCTGCAGGCGCCCGATGGCGCACTGGATCAGATCCCGTCGGAGGAGACGCTCGAAGCGAGCCGGAAGATATCCCACGGTGGGACGTACATCGACCAGCTGCTCGACGCGACACGGATCGAGGCGTGCGACTTCGAGGTGCCCACCGAAGAGGGCATCGACGCCGCGCTGCCCCACCTCACGCCGATCCGTCGGACGAGCCAGCTCCTGATCGCCGACGCGCGCTCGCTGTTCGAGTACGGCGACTCCGCGGGCATCGCCGAGCGGCTCGCGGCGGTCATCCGGCTCGCCGACCACACGACCAACGACCGCTTCTTCGTGACCTCCATGATGGCGGGGCGGCTGCTCGTCGAGGTTGAGCCCGTCGTGATCGAACTCGTCGAGACGGACGCGATGAGCGACGAGGACCGCGCCGTGCTGCTTACTGCGCTCGCCCGATTCGACCGCGAGGACACGTTCCGCCTGCGCGAAGCGATCGTGCGGACCGTCGAGGTGGGCATCGCGAACTCGATCCCGACGCTCCTCGCGGGCGAGCGCGAGCGGGCGGGCGGGTTCGACACGTTCGCTTCGGGAGGGCGCGAACCGACGATCTCCGAAAAGCGCCGGGCGGAGTTGCTCGCCGAGACCCGCCCTTGGATCACCGACACGCTCGACGCGTGGGACGCCGACGACGCGATCGAGCGTCTGCGAGGCATCGGACAAGCCGCGCAGCAGGGTCGGTACGGCGTATTGGGGCAGAAGGGGCTCGTCAGCCTCGTCCGCGTGCGCGCCGAGCAGGACCAGTGGACTGCGGCGCTCGGATCGATGCGGTCCGCGCTCGCGGACGATTCCGAGTGAGCTTTTCGGCGGAACCCGCCCGCCGCATACCCTAAGGATCAGAGCATGGACGAAGAAACCACCATCCGGGTGAACTTCGGCAAGCCGATCCCGCTCTTCCCGCTGGACTCGGTGGTGCTCCTCCCCCAGCAGGTCATGCCGCTGCACATCTTCGAACCCCGGTACCGCCAGATGGTGGACGAGGCGCTCGACGGCGCGGGGCAGATCGCGATGGCGGTCTTCGCGGGCGACCGCTGGAAGCAGGAGTACCACGGCAACCCGCCCGTGCGCCCCGCGGTGTGCGTCGGGCAGATCGTGCAGCACGAGCGGATGCCCGACGGGCGGTACAACATCCTGCTGCAGGGCGTGTGCCGGGCGAAGGTCGTCGAAGAGGAGATGCCCGACGAGCACCGCCAGTACCGCCAGGCGATCCTCGAGCCGCTGGGGTCCAACGACGCCGTGGCGCCCGAGACGGGGTACGCGATCGATCAGATGCGCCACTGGATCGAGGGCGAGCTCGCGCAGGGCGAGCTCAAGGAACTCACCGTCGCCGACCAGATGCTCGAGTACGTGCGCAACGAGGACGTCCCCACGACGGCGCTCATCGAGCTGATCTCGTTCGCGCTTGTGACCGAGCCGGCGGCGCGGTACCGCCTGCTGTCCGAGCCCGAGCTGTCACGGCGGGTCGATTTCGTCCGCGATGCCTTGGAAGATCTGGGCCTGATGATCCGCCAGGCACGGGCCCAGCACCCCGAACATTGGCCAAAAGGACTGAGCTGGAACTAGCCGCGAGCGTCCGCGACACTTCCTCTGAGGGCCCGAGAGCGTATTTTTCGCAACCACAAGTTAGTAACGCCGAACAAAATCGCTCGTACAACCGTTCAGACTGTCAGCCGGGCCGCGCACCAGGCGGTCCGTCAGCGAGGGCAGACGCCCAGAGATCAGGAGGCACCCATGACCATCCAGACCAGCAACGCACGCAAGGCCGCCCGCATCGGGCTCGCCTCACTCGCCGGCATCGCGATGCTCGCGGGCGCCAGCGGGTGCAACAACGCCGGCGAAGGCGCCGTCTCGGGCGCCACGCTTGGCGCACTCGGCGGACTCGCGATCGGTTCGCTCTCGGGCGACGCCGGCAAGGGTGCCGTGATCGGCGCCGTCGCGGGCGGCGTCGGTGGCGCCGTCATCGGCGACCAGAACGAACGCAAGGACCAGCGTTCCCGCCGAGGCTCCAGCGACCGGTACGACTACGACTACTGAGTTCGAAATCGAACACACGTGACCCCAAGCCGCCGATCCGAACGGGTCGGCGGCTTGTACATTTAGAACGAGAACGGGTCGTCCACGACCGAGCGCCGGCGGGGCGTCTTGGGCAGCGGCTCGCCTGCCGCCTCCTGGCACGCGCGCATCAGACGCTGGTGCAGCTTCTCGTGCTCCGGCGCGCCGGGCAGACGGTCGAGCAGATCGTCCACGAGGTACGCCGCGGGGTCGCCCTCCGCGACCGCCTCGGCGTCCGCGATTGCCTGGTCGCCCAGCCGCTCGGCGGCGTTCACGAACCAGCGCGCGTGGGGCGCCTTGTCCCACGCGTCGCGCGACGGCGTGCCCTTGACGACCTCCAAGGGCTCGGGCGGGTCGAGGCGCACGCGGGTGACTTCCTTGCCCACGCCCACGATGGGCCAGAGCCCGGCGTTCGTGAGCGGCTCACGCGTGAGCACGAACACCGGGATCTCGTGCTCGCACGCGACCTCGCGCAGGCGGCGCCCGTCCATCCCGATCAGCGGCGGCTGCACGAGATAGCACCCCGGGGCGATCGGGCGGGGGACTTCCTCAGCGGATCTCGCGAGAAATACCGAGCCTGCGTCCGTCGCGAGTTGGCGGATCTGACGCTGCCCCTCGAGCAACGGCATGCAGATGCGGGCCATGCGCGCAAAGTCGTTGCTCCGGCGTGCAAGGTGCAACGCCTCTTCCGCGAGCGCCACGGCGACGAAGTAGCTCGTGTTCTCGAGCGCCTCCTGGGCTTCGTCCATCAGCGCATCGATATCGCTGCCCCCCGAGGAGGGCGGTCGTGAACGACCGGTCTGTGCCGATGCGTCACCCAAGGGCGACCAATCTCCCCGCGGACGCTCAGCCCGCCCCCATCGCCTCGGCGGCGAGCTGATCCAACAGCCCGCGCCATCGCTCCGTCAACCCATCCATTTCGTAGGCGAGCAGATCGGACACGCCCGCCCAGTCCTGGCCCGCCAGCGCTCCCTTGAGCTCGGCGAGACGCCCGGCGAGCTCCTGGATGCACGCCTCGCCCGTGGTCGCCGGCCGATCGCCCGACGCGGGGACGTCCACCTTCGCGACGTCCACCCCCATCATCGAGCCCGAGCGTTCCACGACGTCCCCCACGACCGACCAGGTCTCGAGCACGCGCTGGAGGGGTTCGATCGCCTCGGCGATGGACCCGCCCTGGATCCGATCCGCAGCGGCCTGGCGGTCCGCGGTCACCGCTTCGAGCGCGCCTGAGGCTTCGAGGAGCGTCTCACGCACGAACGGGCCGGGCACCGCCGACAAGAAACGGATCTCCGACAGCCCGGCGTCGTCGGCGGGCGGGGTGTCGATGACCCCCGCCGGGAGCGGCGCCCCGTCGCCCTGCACCTCCACGACGATGCGTCCTCGGGCGTCCGCGGCGTCGCGGGCGGCGTCGATCGCCGCGGCGACCGTCTGCTCGGGCACGTCGATCGGCTCGTTGTCCAGGTAGGTCTTCATCCGGTCGAGTCTACGAGCCCGCATCCGCCCGCGTTCCCCGCCGGGCCGATTTCTGGCGATCCCGGTCGGGTCATCCGTTCTGGGTGGTTTCCCGCGCGGCATGCCGAGCGTCGCGGCGTTTCTGCTTGTGGATCAGCCGCAGATTCCGAGCATAGATCACGACCCCCGTGGACTGCCCCAGCACCCCCACCACGTCCACACGCCAGACGAAGTAGGCGAACAGGCAGACGCCTCCCAGGAAGCTGAACCACCAGAACAGCTCGGGCACCTGGCTCTGGCGTGACTTCTCGCTGACCACCCACTGGATGAACATCCGCCCGAAGAACGCGCACTGCCCGGCGAGGCCCACCGCGACCCACGCGAAGTTCTTCCAGCTCGTGATGTTGAAGAACCCGAGCAGCGTGCGCTCGAAGGGGTGTCGCTCTTTCCATGCGGCGATGCGCGTCGCGATGATCTCGTCGAGCTCGTCGCTCGTCACGGGCCCGAGTTCGGCGAGCTCGGGCGGTTCGACGAACTCGTACGTCGCCCGCAGCGGGCCCTCAACCAGCCCGCCGTCTTCCGGGATTGTGATCGTCGCTGTGGCGGTCTGGACGGCGCGGAGCTGCTCGGCACCGATGTGGATGGAGAGGTCGGACTTGCCGCGTGTGAGGGTGGGCTGCAGCACGAGCCACATGCCCACCGCGACGAGCGCGACCATCGCGACGATCGGTTCGGGCTTCACGCGCCGACCTCTGCGGGTTGGCCCGCGGGGTGCTCGACCGCCTCGGGCGTCGATTCGGTGACGCCCAGCGGCGTGCGTCGGCGGTTGCGCATGTAGCGCACGGCGAAACAGTCGATCAGCCCCGGGATCGCGCGCTTCGTGATGCCCATGGACCCGTACTTCGTCTCGCCCGCGTGGCGCTCTCGGTGGTTCACGGGCATCTCGACGACGGTGTAGCCCATGTGCCGGGCCGTTGCCGGGATGAACCGGTGCATGCCCTTGAACTCGAGCGGGAGCCGCACCGCGATCTCTCGCCTCATAACCCGCAGCGAGCACCCCGTATCGCGGATGGTGTCGCCCAGGATCAATCGGCGGAACAGGCGCCCGATCCTTGAAGTCTGCTTGCGCATCCAGTTGTCTGCCCGGGCCCGGGAGCGGTCGCCCTGCACAAAGTCCGCCCCGGTCCGCTCGAGCTCGGCGAGCATCGCGGGGATGTCCGCCGGGTCGTTCTGCAGGTCCGCATCGAGGACGGCGATGAGGTCACCGCGGGCCCGGGCGAACCCGACCTTGAACGCCGCGGACTGCCCGTTGCCCGTGCCGGCCGCGGATTTGGCCAGTGAGATCAGCCGGAGCCACGGGCGGCCGGGCTGCAGATCCGCACAGACCGCGGCGGTCCGGTCGGACGACCCGTCGTCCACGAGGATGAACTCGAACGATTTGCCGGTCGGGAGCATCGCTGACCCGACCTGCTCGACGAGCTCGGCGACGTTGTCCTCCTCGTTGTGCGCCGGAGCAACCACGGAGACCTCCACCGCGGGGAGCGTCGGGACGTGCTGGGCCGGCGGCGGGCTCGTCATGCGGCAACTCTAGCGGGCCCCGGATCGTGCGACGGGTGCGATCCTAGAGTGATTCTCGAATCTGTCCGAGCCCCGGAGCACGCATGCACCTGCACGAAGACGACCACGACCACGGGCCCAAGACGATCCCCGTGACGTTCATCCTCGAAGACCCCGAGTCCCTCACCGACTCGCCCGAGCCCGAGCGCCAGGTCATGGCGGGCAAGGGGCAGCACCTGCTGTCCGCCGCGCTCGACGCGGGGATCAACATCGAGCACGCCTGCGGCGGCGTCTGCGCCTGCTCGACCTGCCACGTCTACGTCGAGGGCGGGATGGACCGGCTGGCCGAGGCGACCGAGGAAGAGGAAGACCGCGTCGAAGAAGCCCCTGGCATCCAGATCAACTCGCGTCTGAGCTGCCAGTGCATCATCGAGAAGGACGCGGGCGAGCAGATCGTGGTGCGCGTGCCGGCGTGGAACCGGAACGCGGTGAAGGAAGTGCCGCACTAGGTGCGCCGTCAGCCGCCGGCGAGCGCGGCGGCCCGGCCGATGAGCTCGCGGGCGTACGCGGTCTCGTCGTGCTCCTCGCCGTAGACGCGCGTGTTCCGCTCGACGCATGAACGTGAGACGGCGAGCGCCTCCTCGCGGTCCCCGAGATCGATCAGGGCGGCCGCGAGGTTGTACTGTGTGTACATGGTCGCCGGATCGTCGGGCCCGAGCCGTGCCTCGCGGCGCTCGAGCGTGGGGCGTAGCACGGCGACGGCATCTCCCGGTCGTCCGATCTTGCGCAGAAGCCAGCCGAGGTTGTGCTGCGAAGCGAGGGTGCGTTCGTCCGAAGGTCCGAATGATCCGAGCGTCGCCGCCGCGACGGTCCGGTACATCTCCAACGCCCGCACGCCCACACCGAGCTCCACGAGCAGCGCCCCGGCGTTGTTCACGCTGATGAGCGTGTCGTCGTCCGTGGGGCCGAGCGCGCGGATGCGTCCGGCGGCCGCCCCGACCACGTGTCGCTCGGCCTCCGCGGCGCGACCCTGGATCTGCAGCAGGTAGCCGAGATTGTGGCGTGTGGTGAGCGTCATCGGGTGGTCCAACCCGAGCGTGCGTTCGAGCCCCGTGAGGGCGCACGCGAGATCACGCTCGGCGGCCTCGTGCTCCCCGAGCTCGATCCGGAGGAGCGCCACGTTGTTCAGGGCGTGCAGCAGCAGCGGATGATCGGGCGGGAGCCGACGCTCGCACGCCTCGAGCACGCCGATCATGGGCTCGGCGGCGAGGTCGGCCCGCCCGTGCGACATGAGCACGCCCGCGTAATTCAGCGTGGCGCGCAGCGTCGCGGTCGATGCGTCTCCCGACGTCGCCCGGAACCCAACCATCGCGAGCCTCAACTGCTCGGCACCCTCCTCGGGACGCTCCGTGAGCGAGAGCAGATGCCCGAGGTTGTTGCGCAGTGTCAGCGTTTCCGGCGCGGCCGGGCCAAACGTGCGGGACGCGCCTTCCAGCAACGCCCGGTACTCCCGCTCGGCCTCCTCGAGGCGTCCCTCGCTCTCAAGCAACGTCGCCAGGTCGATGCGGGCGCGCAGGGCGAGCGGCGCGTACTCAGCCGGAAGCCGATCAACAGATCCGAGGACCGCCTCGAGGTCCGTTCTCGCGCGCGCAAGGTCGCCCGATTGCATGCGTGCGTTCGCCCCAAGCCGGCGCGCCTCGATCGTCTCGGGGTGCTCGGCCCCCCACACGCCGCGCATGAGCGCGTGGGCGGCGTCGTAGTGGCGGCCCGCGTCCTCGAACGCCCCGACCGAGCTGTAGGCGTCTGCGATGGTCCGGCGCAGCGTCGCTTCGACCTCGGGGTCCATGCCGGGTGACCCCTCGAGCCGGCGGGCAGCGTCGCCGAGCACGGACCGAAGCAGGGCCGTGTCCATCCCGCCCGCGAGGTTGGGGTCGATCGACGTCAGGACGTCCGTCAGGAACGAGAGCGAGGCCTGCGCGCGGGTGCGTTCGACCGTGGCGGCCCGCGTGGCGCGGTCGGCGATCGCGCGCTGTCCCCGCTCGCTGACCCCGAACCACGCGGAGATGGCGACGGAGACGACCAACGCCGCCGCCACGACCACGCCCGCCGTGACGGGCCCGCGGTTCCGACGAACGAACTTCGAAAGGCGGTAACCGGCGCCCGGCGGGCCCGCCTCGACGGGCTCGCCCGCGAGGAACCGGCGCAGCTCCGCCGTCAACGCGCTCGCCGTCGCGTAGCGGCGCTCCCGGTCCTTCTCGAGGCACTTCATCACCACCCAGTCCAGGTCGCGGCGGAGCACGCCCGCGAGCGATCTCACATCGGTGCTCCGCGCTCGGGCGGCCCGCGTGCCGTCCGCCTCGCTCGCGACCGAGGTCACCAGGCGCGTCGAGGGCCTGGGCGGGTCCACCTCGCGGATGATGCGCTGGATCTCCGCATACCCGGCCTCACGCAGCGTCTCCGATGTGAACGGCAGCGAGCCCGTGAGCAGCTCGTAGAGCATCACGCCAAGCGCGTACACGTCCGATCGGGTGTCGATGTCGATGTCCGACATCTCGGCCTGTTCCGGGCTCATGTACTCGGGTGTGCCGATGAGCTGTCCGCGCTCCGTAAAGATCGTGTGCTCGCTCAGCCGCTGATTGAGCGCCTTGGCGACGCCGAAATCGATGATCTTCGGCTGGGCGATCCCATCGCCGTCGTAGCCGACGAGCACGTTGCTGGGCTTGAGATCTCGGTGGATCACACCCTTGGAATGGGCGTGCTGCACCGCCGCGCACACGCGCACGAAGAGCTCGGCCCGCTCGCCGATCGTCAGCCGGTTCGTGTCGCAGAACTCCGTGATCGGCGAGCCCCGGACCAGCTCCATCACGAAGTACGGGCGCGACCCGTGCTCGGGCCTGGTGACGCCACCGTCGAACACCTTCGCGATGCACGGGTGGTCCATGACCGCCAGCGCCTGCCGCTCGCCCTCGAACCGCGCAACGACGGCGCCCGAGTCCATCCCGGGCTTGATCACCTTGAGCGCCACGCGTCGGCGCACGGGCTGTGTCTGCTCGGCTTCGTACACGACGCCGAAGCCGCCCCGCCCGATCTCGGCGAGGACGCGGTACGTCCCCACCCGATCGGGCATCGGCCCGGAGGGCCCGCCACCGCCGGCCGTCTCCGCGTTGGGGTCCATCGGGTCAAGTTTATGGCCCGCTCTCCTCGGGTCGAGGGGTAGCATCGGGCATGCCCCGGCAACGCAAGCTTCACGATGGGTACTTCAAGCAGGCGAAGCGCGAGGGGTACGTCGCCCGCAGCGCCTACAAGCTCCTCGAGATCAACGAGAAGAAGAAGCTCGTCCGCAAGGGCGACTGGGTGCTGGACCTCGGGTGCGCCCCGGGCTCGTGGTTGCAGGCCGCCGCGGATCTCGTGGGCCCCCGCGGGCGGGTCGTCGGCATCGATCTCAAGCCCGTCGAGCACCCGATGCCCGAGAGCGTCCGCACCCTCGTCGGTGACCTCACCGAGACGGACCCCGCCGTGCTCACCGAGTTCGTCGGCGGGCGATACAACGCGGTCCTCTCCGACATGGCGCCCAACACGGTGGGCGTGGGCGACGACTTCCGGTCCGTGCGCCTGTGCCGCGAGATCCTCGAGCGCCTGCCCGGGTTGATCGAGCCGGGCGGGCACCTCGCGATGAAGGTTTTCGAGGGGGCGGAGCTTCAGGACCTGGTGCGCGAGACGCGGGCGCTGTTCGACGAAGCGCGCGCGTTCAAGCCCGACGCCTGCCGGGACGTCTCGCGTGAGACGTACGTCGTCGCGAAAGGCTACACCGGCCCGACCGCGGAGTCGGGCGCGTGACGTTCCTCACCCCGATCGCGGCGATCACGGCGGGCGTGATCGCGACGCCCATCCTCATCGCGCTGTACCTCCTCAAGCTCCGCCGGCGCCCCGTGCGGGTCGGCTCGACCATGCTCTGGGAGCAGGCGGTGCGGGACGTGCAGGTGAACGTACCCCTGCGGTGGCTGCGCCCGTCGTGGCTGTTGCTGCTGCACCTGCTGATCCTGGCGCTGTTCGTGCTGGCGCTCGGGCGGCCGGTGCTGGAGGGGCCGACCGCCGCGGGGTCGCGCGTCTTCCTGGTGATCGATCGGTCGGCGTCCATGGCGGTCGCGGACATGCCCGGCGGGCGGACGCGCCTGGAGACCGCGATCGAGCGCGCGGGCGAGCTCGCCGACGAGCTGACGCGCATGGCGTCGCCGGAGATCACGGTTGTGTCGTACGACTCGGGGGCCCGGCTGGCGGGACGACCGGCGCGATCGGCGTCCGAAGTGCGTCGTCAGCTCGCGACGATCACGCAAACGGACCACGCCGACGACCCGCGGGCGGCGCTCGAGCTCGTACGCGCGCTCATCCCGCCCGTCACGGACGAGTCGGAGTCGCCCGACCCGGCGCTCGTCGTCATGCTCACAGACGGCGGTGCGCTCGACCGTGCCATGCTCGCGCTGCCGGGTGCCGAGTTCCGGTACGAACGCGTCTCGGGCACCGAGCGTGTTGACAACGCCGGGATCGTGGAGCTCGCGGGCGTCCGCGATGGCGAGGATCCCGCGCTCGTTCGCGTCTTCGTCGGGCTTGGCAACGCGGGCGACGCCCGCGTCGCCGTGCCGATCGTGGTGCGTGTGAACGGCAGTGTTGCCGAGCGCGGGGCCGTGCGTGTGCCCGCGGCGACCACCGCGGACGGCACCCGCACGATCGGCGAAGCCGGGCGGACGTTCGCCCTCCGCCTGCCCGACGCGGCGTTGATCGAGGTGGAGATCGACCGCGAGGACCAGCTCAACGCGGACAACCGGGCCGCGGTCGCGATGCCGCCGGCACGCCGACCGGCGATCCTCGTCGTCGCCCCGGGCAGCGCGGGGAGCCCGGCGCCCGACCCGTTCCTCGCCGAGGATGTCCTGGGCACCTACCCGACGCGGCAGCTCCGGATCGTGACGCTTGACACGTACGAGCGGCTGATCGACTCCGTCGGCACCTTCGACGTGATCTTCTTCGACCGGGTGTCGCCGCGATCCGTGCCCCCGCGGCCCGCGGTCTACTTCGGAGCCGCCCCGCCCGGTGTCTCACGAGACGAGACGGTCGGGGGCACCGTCGCGGTCGAGCGCTGGGCTCGCGCCCACCCGCTGCTGGCGGAGACGAGCCTCGACGGGCTGCTCGTGGGTCGTCGGCGCGTGCTCGACATGTCGCTCCCCGAGGGGTCGGCGTTCGACGCGGTGCACCCGCTCGTCTGGACCGCCGACGGGCCGGTGATCGCCGAGATCGTGCGCGCGGGCGAGCGGTCGGTCGTTGTGGGCTTTCAGGTGGCGCAGTCGAACTGGCCGATCCAGGTCTCGTTCCCGATCTTCGTCGCGCGGGCCATCGAGGTGCTCGCGCCGCGCGCGGGCGCCGCGGCGGGCGTCGCGTTCCGCGCGGGCGAGCCCGTCGAGATCGCCGCGCCGCCGGGTGAGCGGGCGGTGAACCTGACCGGGCCCGCCGAGCTCACGGGACAGGCGGCCAGCCCCGGGGGCACCGTCGGGCTGGGCGTGCCCGCGCGGGCCGGGGTGTACCGCATCACGGGTGTCGCCGGGGCGCCGGGCGCGGTGCCCGTCAATCTGGCGAGCGCCGCCGAGACCGCCCTCACCAGCGAGGAGACCGTCACCCTCGCGGGCATCGATACCGCGTCGAGCGCGGGCGAGCGGGCGGGCATCGTCGAGCTCTGGCCCTGGCTCGTGGGCTTCGCGGCGGTGCTACTCATGATCGACTGGGTTCTGTACGCGATACTCATGCGATCTTGACCGTCCGGGCGGGTCGCCTGTCCGTACCATCCGCGGAGGAGCCCCCCACAATGACTAGGCACGGCATCCCGCGTCGCAGGTTTGTGCAGGCCGCCGGCGCGTCCATCGCGGCGGGCGCCTTGGGCACCCACGCCCGCGCTGAAACACACACGTCCGAGCGCCGGATCCGGAACATCATCTTTCTCGTCGCCGACGGCATGAGCACGGGCACGCTCACCCTCGCCGATGACGTGCACCGCGCGCGCACGGGACAAGCCACGAACTGGGGGCGGCTGCTTGCTGACCCATCCACGCGGCGGGCCCTGTGCCGGACCCACTCGGCCGACTCGGCGGTGACCGACTCCGCCGCCGCCGCGTCCGCCTGGGGCATCGGGCGCAAGGTCAACAACGGCGCGATCAACTTCACGCCCGACGAGCAGACGCCCGAGCCGCTCCTCGTGCTCGCGCGCGAATCCGGTCTCGCGACCGGGCTCGTTACGACGACGCGCGTCACGCACGCGACGCCAGCGGGGTTCATCGCGAACGTCCCCTCGCGGGGGCTCGAGGATGACATCGCCGAGCAGATCGTGGAACGCGGTGTGGACGTCGTGCTCGGCGGCGGTGGGCGTCACTTCCAGGACCAGCTCCTCGCGCCGCACGATGACATCCACGTCGTGCGCACGCGCGACGAGCTGCTGCGGTCCGACCCGGACGCCGCGGGGCGGCTGCTCGGGTTGTTCGACGCGTCGCACGTGCCCTACGTGCTGGACCGCGCCGAGGGCGTGCCATCGCTGGCGGGCATGGCCCGTGTGGCGCTCGACAGGCTGAGCCGGCGCGGGCCGTTCATCGTGCAGGTCGAGGGCGGGCGCGTGGACCACGCCGCCCACGCGAACGACGCGGGCTCCCTGATCGCCGAGCAGCTCGACTTCGACGCCGCCCTCGGCGTCGCGCTCGAGTTCGCATCCCGCCGACGCGACACGCTGGTCATCGCGACATCCGACCACGGCAACGCCAACCCCGGGCTCACGCTGTACGGGCGTGCCGGCAACGATGGGCTCGATCGGCTCGGCCGCGCCGCCCACTCGTTCGAGTGGTTCTTCCACCAGCTGAGCGCCGACGAGTCGTGGCGGTCCTCGCCCGAGCGCGTCCGAACGCTGGTCGCCGAGATGACCGGCGGCGTCGAGCTGCCCGACGCCGATATCGAGTGGCTCAACCGCGGGCTCGTGGAACGCGAGCGCGTCGATGGGTTCTGGCCGCGCAGCCGCGACGCCGGGTCCGCGCTCGGCGCGGTGCTCGCGAACCACACGGGCGTCTCGTTTGTGAGCCCGAACCACACGTCCGACCTTGTTGAGGTGACCGCGTTCGGGCCCGGCGCCGAGCTGCTCCCGCCCGTCATCGACAACACCGACCTGCACGAGATCGTGCGCACCGGCATCCGGCACGCGTCCCGCGTCGGCGGGTGAGGCTCAGGGCCCCAGCGCGTCCCACGCGTTGGTGTCGATCGCGAGCCGCCCAGGCTCGGCTTGCCACGGCAGCATCCGACGCGGCCACCCGGTATGCCGCCCTTCGCTGTCGGTGCGGTCGAGACCGATCCGCAGCACGCCGTCCTCCCCCACCGCGTCGGGCGGGAGGGTGATCTCGAACGCCCACGAGTCGCCCGCGTCCGCGACGGGCACGCGCCGACCGCCGAACCCCGGGCGGCCGTCGGCGGCTTCGTCGGTCACGACGCCCGCGCGGTCCACCCGCAGCACCGCCAGCGGCGCGCCGTACGCACCCATCCAGACCCGCACGGCGTCGGTCGCGGGGTCTTCCGACGACCCGCGGCAGTTCACCAGGATCGTCCATCCAGAGCGCGACTCGACGCCCGTTGGGCGTGCCCGACGCGTCAGCAACGCCGACGTCTGCGCGTCCGCGGGAGGCACCGCCCCGTGCACCGCCAGACCCTCACGCCACGCGGGGAGCGTCCAGTCCTCCAGCAGCGGGCCGAGTGTCGCGCCGGGCGGGCGGGCCTGCACGACGGCGTTGTTCACGCGCACGTTCGTGCGCCACGGGCCGACGCGGACGCCGACGCTCGCCTCGGGTGGTGATGCCCCGGGGGGCTGGGGCACGGGTTCGACACTCGCCCCGATCACGCGCAGCTCGCGCGGCGCGATCGGCTCGAGCATCGGACGGGCCGCCCCCTCGACCGTCACGATTGACTCCGATTCCGTCCGCGGCGTGCTTACCACGCCCAGCGTCGGCAGCAGATCACCCGTGATCGCGTCCTGCCGGCCCGCGTCGTCGAAGACCCAGACCACCGCGCGCGGCTGGGTCGCGAGCCACGCCCGGGCCCGAAGCGCCCGGGTCTCATCGTCCACAAAGGGATTGAGGAGGTCCTCGAGCAGGTCTTCGACAACGAGCGGGCTCGGGTCCCACGCGGGTGCCCAGACGTCCTCGCCCGACGCATCGGTAAAGCGCGCAACACCCGCCGCGGTGTGCCGAACGGACCGGCAGAGCTCCGGGTCGATGGCCCAGAGCCGCGCGAGCGCAACCTGCCAACGCGCTTCGATCACCTGCGCGATCGCTTCGAGGGCGCGTGCACCGGGGTCGCCGGCGTTCGTGCTCGTGAAGGGCAGGATCGGGCCATCGCGCTCGGCGATGCCCATGAGCTCGCCAGGCGGGCGCAGGCCGTCCACCATCAGGCGCGCCCGCCATCGGTCGTACGGCGTGCGCGCGAGGTGCTCGATCGCCCGCTGCACGCGCCACGACGCGCGCGCCGTGTCCGTCGTCGATGGATCCCACATCCTCGCGGGCGCCGACCCGCCTCCGCCCGCGCCGAGCCCCAGCCGGTACGGGTCGGGCAGCCACGTCACCGCGTGCCGCGTCGGGCCGAACCAGACGCCCTGCCCGTAGACGCCAAGCGGCAGGTCCGCGATCAGGTGCCACGCGCCGGGCGGACGGTCGCGCATCGAACGCGCGGCGTCACCCGGGATCGCGGTCCACAACGGCCGAGGCCCGAGCCAGTTGTCGCCCTCGGCCTCCGGGTCGGGGGCGGCGCTGACCCAGAACAACTCCGCCAGCAGTTCGGTCCCGTCGTCGGTCCGGATCACGAATGGCCGGCGGGCGATGCGCTCGTCCTCGAGCGTCACCCGGAACGCGAGCGGCCGCCCCTGCACGGCGTCGATGCGCCCGACCGCTGGTGCGATTCCGAGCTCCCGCTGCGCCGCCGCGGGCCCGACGAACGCGAGCAAGACGATGAGGGTGAGGATTCGTCGGATCATGTGTGCACCCGGTGCGCTCCGCGGTGGGATGGGGTTGCACGGTAGGTGACTCTGGTTGCCCCTTGGGCCCACGCGGCTTGACTCGCACCGCCGCGGGGCAATACTTGCGTCATGACGCCAACGTTCCAGCATACGACGCCCCGGCAAGCCTCGCGGCGACGGGCCCGGATCGACCGGGTCCTCGAGCCCGAGTTGCTCCGGGCGCTGGGCGAGCCAACGCGGGCCAGGCTGCTTTCGTGCCTGCTCAAGTGCGGGCGCCCGTGCTCGGTGACCGAGATCGCCGCGTGCTGCTCGATCGATTTCTCCATGGTGGCACGGCATCTGGGGACGCTGGCTCGCGCCGGCGTGCTCACATGCGAAAAGCGCGGGAGAACGGTCTGGTACGCGGCCGATGCCGCGTCGTTGTCGGCCACGTTCCGCGATCTCGCCGATGCGATCGACGAGCTCGGGGCCGCCGGGGGCTGCTGCGGACCCGCGGCACCGGACAAGACGACAACCTGATCAAGAGCGACCGAGACCCGCGATGACCCACACCACGACCGATGCCTGTCCGTCCCCCCCCCGCCGGCTCGGGTTTCTGGACCGGTATCTCACGCTGTGGATCTTTCTGGCGATGGGCGCGGGGGTGCTCATCGGGCGGCTGATCCCGGGGGTGCCCGCAGCGCTGGACCGTGTCTCGGTGGGGACGACGAACATCCCGATCGCCATCGGGCTGATCCTGATGATGTACCCGCCCCTGGCGAAGGTGCGGTACGAGAAGCTCCCCGAGGTCTTCCGCGACTGGAGGGTGCTGGCGCTGTCGCTCGTGCAGAACTGGATCGTCGGCCCGACGCTGATGTTCGCGCTGGCCGTGCTCTTCCTGCGTGACCACCCGGACTACATGATCGGCCTGATCCTCGTCGGCCTCGCTCGCTGCATCGCGATGGTGCTCGTCTGGAATGATCTTGCACGCGGGAGCAGCGACTACGCGGCGGGCCTCGTGGCGTTCAACAGCATCTTCCAGGTGCTCTTCTTCGGGCTCTACGCCTGGGTTTTCATCACGTGGCTCCCGCCGCTGCTCGGGCTTGAGGGCGCCGTGGTGGACATCTCGATCGGGGAGGTCTTCGCGAGCGTGATGATCTACCTGGGCATCCCGTTCGTTGCGGGGATGCTCACCCGATTCATCCTGCGCCCGATCAAGGGCGACGACTGGTACACGCACACCTTCGTCCCCAGGATCGCGCCGGTCACGCTGATCGCGCTGCTGTTCACGATCCTCGTGATGTTCAGCCTCAAGGGCGACACGATCGTGGCGCTGCCGCTGGACATCGTCCGCATCGCGATCCCGCTGACGATCTACTTCGTGCTGATGTTCCTGGTGAGCTTCGTGATGGCCAAGAAGGTCGGCGCGGATTATCCGCGGGCGGCGACTCTCGCGTTCACGGCATCGGGCAACAACTTCGAGCTCGCGATCGCGGTGGCGATCGCCGTCTTCGGCATCGGCTCGGGCGTCGCGTTCGCGACGGTCGTGGGCCCGCTGGTCGAGGTCCCCGTGCTCATCGGGCTGGTGAGCGTCTCGCTCCGGCTGGGGAAGCGGATGTATGGCCGGACGGACGCGGCCCCGGCGCCCGAAGAACACGCGCTTCACAAGGCGTAGCCGACAACCACAAACATCCATGAACCGAGCCCCGATCCGTGCGTACCCGTCGTGGCGGGCCCCTCTCCTCCCCCGCCTTCGGAGACACGCATGGGAACATGGCTCGATCGGGCCGAGGTGTTGCTGCGCGCGCCACAAACCGTCGCCGAACCGGGCACGCGCCCGCGTCGGCGCTGGCTGATCGGCGCGTCCGCGACGCTCGGCGCTCTCTACGGCCTCTTCATGGGCGCCTTCGCCCTTCGCACGCACGGGTGGGACGGGCTCATGCAGATGGCGGCGACCACGGTGAAACTCCCCGCGCTGCTGCTGCTCACGCTCGGCATCACGCTGCCGTCGCTGTGCGTGTTCGGGGCACTCGCGAACACGCGCCTGCGGTTCGCGGACACAACACGCCTGCTGCTGGGCACGACGGCCGTCACCGCGATCGTCGCCGCCTCCTTCGGACCGATCCTCGGGTTCTTCACGATCTCAACGACGAGCTACCCGTTCATCGTGCTGCTGAACGTGATCCTGCTCGGGCTCGCGGGGGTCGTGGGCTGCTCGGCACTGGTGCGCGGGCTGCGCGCGTGGAGCGAGCGCCCCGCGACCGGCGACACCCCGCCCACCGATCCGATTGACGAAACCGCGTCCGACGCGACGCTCCCACTGCTCGGGATCTGGGTCGTGCTCTACGGCGTCGTGGGCGCGCAGATGGGGTGGGTGCTCCGCCCGTTCATCGGCAGCCCGGACCTGCCGTTCGCGCTCTTCAGACCCACGGAGGGTCACATCTTCCAGGCGATCTGGAAGGTGCTCTCCGCCGTGGCGGGCGGGTGAACGCGTGACGCGAGCCTCGACCGGTGTGATGACCGAGCTCGAATCGCTCCTCGCCGGGAACGCGGGCGACGGGATCATGCGTCCAGCCATCGCCGCGGTGTTCGGCGTCGCCGTCTACGGGCTCGCGATGGGGTCGTTCAGCGTGGATGACCCGTCCCGCGTCGCGTTCATGCTCTTCGCGGCGATCAAGACGCCAACGCTGCTCGCCATCACCACGCTCGTCTGCCTGCCCGGGTACGCCGCGCTCGCGATCGCGTTCAGCCTCCGGGACGACCTGGCGACATCGATCGCCCGGCTTGTGCGCGCACAGGCGACCGGTGCCGTCGTGCTCGCGAGCCTCGCGCCGGTCGTGCTCGTCGCGTACTCGGGCATCGAGTCGCACGCGTGGGCGATCCTGGTCAACGCGGCGTTGTTCACGATCGCGGCCGCCACGGGCCAGCTCCAGGCGTGGCGGCTGTTCCGGCCACTGATCGCACGCCGGCGCCGGCACCTGGCGCTGCTCGCCCTCTGGGTCGTCGCGTACGCGTTCGTCGGCATCCAGCTCGGGTGGACGCTCCGCCCGTTCGTCGGCACGCCCGGCACGGACGTCCAGTTCTTCCGAGACGAGGCGTTCACGAACGCGTATGTCGCGCTGGCGCGGATCGTCCGCGATGCGATCGGATTCTGAACGCCCCGGGTGCCACGTGTTGACCCGCCGGGCAACCAGTGCAGATTCAAGGCACGGCTTGCGAGTCAAGCCGTGGCACCCGAACGGTCACGCCCGATTCACACCTCGCGCGGTAGCGTCTCGGCGATGTTCTCCACCACCGCGTCCGCGCTCACGCCCTCGGCGTCCGCCTCGAAGTTCATCACCAGCCGGTGCCGCAGCGCGGGCAGCGCGATCGCGCGGATGTCGTCGATGGACGCCGCGACACGACCGTCGATGAGCGCCCCCACCTTCGCGCCCAGGATGAGCGCTTGCGCCGCGCGGGGCGACGCGCCCACCCGCACGTACTGGTTCACCATCGGCGTCGCCATCTCGCCCGCCGAATACTGCCCCTTCGGGTGCGTCGCGAGGACCATCCGCACGGCGTAGTCCTCGACGTGCGGCGCCACCGCGACGCGTCGCACCAGCCGCTGATGCCCGAGCAACGTCTCGGCGTCGAGCACCGGCTCGGCGTCGGGCGTCGCATCGCCCGTGGTTCGGCGCAAGATCTCCGCCATCTCATCGCGCGTGGAATACCCCACCAGCATCTTGAACAGGAACCGGTCCAGCTGCGCCTCGGGCAGCGGATACGTCCCCTCCTGCTCCACCGGGTTCTGCGTCGCGAGCACGAAGAACGGCGACGGCAGGTCGTGCGTCTCCCCCGCCACCGTGATCTGCCGCTCCTGCATCGCCTCGAGCAACGCCGACTGCGTCTTGGGGGTCGCGCGGTTGATCTCGTCGGCCAGCAGGATCTGGGCGAAGACGGGACCGCGCTGGAACGTGAAAGCGCGCTTCGTGCGCCCGCCGTCGTCCTCCTCGGTCACGATCGTGGTGCCCGTGATGTCCGCGGGCATCAGATCGGGCGTGAACTGCACGCGGCCAAAGTCCAGGTGCAACGCCCGGGCGAGCGTGCGGACGAGCAGCGTCTTTCCGATGCCGGGGACGCCTTCGAGCAGCGCGTGCCCGTTGGCGAACAGGCAGGTGAGGACGCCGTCCACGACGCCGGTCTGCCCGACGACGACCCGCGCGATCTGCGCGCGCACCGCGGCGTGGTCTTCACGGAACCGCTCGGCAGCGGCGGCGACGGCTTCGGGGGTGCTCGGGTCGGTCATGCGGAGCGGATGGTACCCGACCCCGCCCGCCGAGCGCCGAGGGGCGATTTCCCGATTGAATTGCGAACACGCAACCGGTAGCCTGCGCCGGGAGGAACCGGATGCACCCGACCAGATCGATCTTCGCATGGGCCTGCAGCGTGGTGCTCACGGGCGTCGCCTCGGCGGACGTGCTGCACGTGCCGAGCGAGTACGCGACGATCCAGGAAGCGATCGACGCGGCGGTGGATGGGGATGAGATCGAGCTGGCGGCGGGGACGTACGCCGAGCCGATCGATCTATCCGGCAAGAACGTGACGGTGCGGAGTGCGGACCCCAGTGATCCGGCGGTCGTCGAAGCAACGATTCTGGACTTCATGACCGATCCGGACGCGAACATCCGGGTACTCAGCTTGGCGAATACCCCAAGCACGATCATCGACGGCGTCCTGCTCCAAATCGACAACGACAATCAGCCCGATTCCCCTGACATTCTTGTGAGGGATGGCGCGCTCACGATCCTTCGGTCAAAGTTCTACGCGAGTGACTACCAGTACGACTCGATCGAGTTGGATCACGGCCGGCTCTCGATGTACGAGTGCTCGGTCGGACCACCCTTCGATGCCGCGAGCCTGCACACAAGAATCCGTGGTGGCGAGCTCCTACTCGAATCCTCTGACCTAACGGGGTTCGAGTTGTACTTCAGCGGCGATGGCACTGAACAGGGCCAGGCGACTATCCGTGGGTGCGTGATCGAGCGCATTGAATCCGGATTGGATGTAATTTACCAATCGGATCCGATGCCTGACCTGCTCATTGAGAGCTGTTCGTTCGGTGAGTTTTTTGATGCGTTCCTCGTCATCCCAGAAGGATCAACCTGCACATTTCGATCCAACATCGATGCGGACGATGGCCGGGAGCTCGATCTGCACATGACCGCCCGTGGCGGCACCCTCGTCTTCGAAGACTGGGCCAGCGAGCCCCTCGAACGCGCGATCGAAGCCGAGGAGGGCGGCACGATCCGCATCATCGATTCGACCATGGAGTTTGAGGGGCTGCTGCCCATCGATATCGAACACGGTCACCTCGTGCTTGAGAACAGCACCATCCGATACATGGCTAGCGCGTTTGCCGTGGTAGACACAGGCTCGATACGCCTTACCGATTCCGTGTTGGAGAACGAAAGTCCAGAGCTCCAAATCGGCGACGTGCACACCGTAACGCTCTCGAATACCAAAGGCTCGAGCATCTACGGCGACCGTCCGATCCGTTTGGTGGACTGGAATGGGAGCGATATAGGTTCCCGGATTGAGATTCTCGACCAATCTCTGGTGTCACTATCACTGGGCGGGGGAGCTGACATTCTGGTCGATCAGTCAGTCATCTCAGGCACCTCCGTGGACGAGTCGTCGATGCTCATGATCGACTCGACCATCCTGTCACTCTTTCACGTGACCGACTCGAACTTTGTGGCACTCAACTCGACCTATGACGGACTGAGATCTTCGAGTGGCGGCTCACAGTCGTTGGACTTTCGCGGCTGCGCTGTCCTGATGAAAGACTGCCTCATCACCGGTGCGACTGGCGGCGCCGGCAGCGTGCTGTGCGCCGGAACCACCAATGCGACCTTTGTCGACACACGATTTCACGACAATTCTGGCTCATCCACCGGCGGCGTGTACACGTTCGAGGATGCGAGCGTGGCCCTGATCCGTTGCAAGATCGAAGGTAATGGTGGACGCAACGGTCCGTCCGTCGCCTTCGCGTCTGGGAACTCAGAGATCAAGCTCATCGCGTGCTCAGCCTCCGGAAATTCGTTGTACGGCACAAACCCTGACATCAACAGAGATGTCCTCTTCCTGAATCAGAGCACTCGTCCGATCGTCGTAGATTCATGCACGATCTGGGGCAACGACTTCGCCGGCGACCCATTCAACGGCAACGTCCTCGTCACCAACTCCATCATCCAAGACACGGGCCAACCCGATCCCATGTTCGTCCGCCTGCCCGACCCCGGCGATGACGGGTGGTACAACTGGCGCAACACCCCCGACCTCGACGAAGCCGCCAACAACGACTACGGCGACCTCCGCCTCCTCCCGGGCTCGCCCGCGATCGACGCCGGGGATTCGTCGCTGCTGCCCGGGGACACCTACGACCTCGACGCCGACGGCGACACCGCCGAGCCGCTCCCCCTCGACCTCGACGGCAACCCGCGCGTGATCGACGACCCCGCGACGCCCGACACCGGCCCCGTCTCGCCCGCTGTGGATCTCGGCGCATACGAGTTCCAGCCCGCGTGCCCCGCCGACCTCACCGGCGATGGCGTCCTCAACTTCGACGACATCGACGCCTTCGTCCTGGGGTTCCTCGGCGGCGACCTGATCGCCGACCTCGACGGCAACGGCGTCCTGAACTTCGACGACATCGACGCGTTCGTCGCCTCGTTCCTCGCTGGGTGCGGCTAGCTCGCCCCCGTGCCACTGACCCGTCCGCGGGTCAGTGTCTTTCGAGGCCGACGGAGGCGGGCACTGACCCGAGGACGGGTCAGTGGCACGAAACAAAACGACACGAGCCGACCCCATCGGGTCGGCTCGGTCAGAGGCCGCGGTGGGATTCGAACCCACGTGTGGCTTTCGCCAAACGGATTTGCAATCCGCTCCTTTCGTCCACTCAGGCACACGGCCGGCATCGCCCGATCCCTCGGGCAGGGGTGACGCTAACCCGCGCCCGCGAACCGGTCAACTCAATGGGCCCCGCGATTCATCCCGCCCCGCGCCGCGGGCTTGGATCGCGGGGTCTGCCCGGCGCGCCCGGGTCCGGTAGCATCAGGCGGGCCCGGCACGACGCCGAGCCATCCGGAGGCCCACGCATGACGCCGAACCTCACCCTGGCGACGGTGCTCGCCCTGCTCGCCGCCGCGGGCACCGCCGGGCACGCCCAGGACGCGACCGATCCCGCCGACGAGACGACCCAGCGGATCGAGGACGCCGAGCGGGTCATGCCGCGCGAGCGTCCCCACGCCGATCCTGTCTCGCCGACGGTCGAGCCCGAGGTCCGGACGCCACGCCCGGGGCTCACCGGGGCCCACACCTGGCCCGACCAATCCCAGGGCGACGACAGCCCGATCGCGACCCGCCTGCCCGAGGGCACCACGCTCGTCCAGCGTCCGGGGCGTGTCCTCACGCTGCCCACGGGGCATCGGGTCTTCGTGATCGACGAGGACGCCCGGCGCGCGGGCGAGGGCCCGATGCTGATCTTCCCCTCGCGCGTGCTCGCGAGCCTGGACGACTCGATCGCCGGCGCGCCGTCCGCGCCTGTGCTTCTTTCGGGGTACGTCTACGAGTACGACGAGCGGAACTACCTGCTGCCCACGGCGTTCAGCCGCGACACCTTGCCGCCGCCCGTCACGCCCGACCCGGAGCCCGAGTCGATCACCGAGTCCCTCACGCCCGAGCCCGAGGGTGCCAGTGAGATCCAGATCGCGTCCGCGTTCGACGACCCGGACGTCTCGGCGCTGCTGACCGAGCTCGACAGCTCGCCCGCGATCCGCGCCGTCGCCCCGCCCGTGGCCCGCAGCGCCTCCGACGAAGCGGACGCCGAGCAGTCGTCGGTCGTGTCGGGGTCGGCGGACTACGTCGCGGACGGCACGCCGATCACGCGCCGCCGCGCCCGGCTCGTCCGCGGGCCCGGGGGCGCCTGGGCGTTCCGGTTCGACAACGACTTCGACACCGCCCGCAGCCCGCTGCTCGACCAGCCCATGACGGTCCTGCCCTGCCGCCTGCTGCACCGGCTCGAATCGCTCGCCCTCACGCGAGGCGAGGACATCGAGCTGATCGTCTCCGGCCGCGTCTACACCTACGGCCAGCGGTCGTACATCCTCCCCACGATTTACCAGCGCCCGCTCAAGCTCGGCATCGACCCGATCCAGTAACGCGGAGCCGAACCGCTCACGTCGTCGGCACGGTGCCCTGCACCGGTCGGTCTTCGAGCGCCATCGGGTGCGAGGGCGCCGCTTGCACGGCCGCGCCCGTGACGGGGCTGAACCGCGAGCCGTACATCTGGATCTTCCGGTTCGCCGTGCTCTTCGGGAACATGTTCTGCCCGAGCACGACGCCCAGCGCGATCACGACGTTCATGAGCAGCAGCTCGAGCGTGCCCGTCCACCCGAAGTGCACCATCACGCTCGTTGCGACGACCATGACCAGCCCCGTCGGGATCAGGCTCTGCCACCCGAGCATCATGATCTGGTCGTACCGGAGGCGGGGCAGCGTCCAGCGGATCACCATCTGGAAGCAGATCAGCAGCATCACCTTGCCGAAGAACGCGAGGAACTTCGTCGCGACAATGAGCAGGCCGAAGAGGTTCTCGCCGTACACGTCCGGGCGCGTCCACTCGATGAACGGGATGTGGTACCCGCCCAGGAAGAGCAGCGTGAAGAACGCCATGCCCGTGATCATGTGGGCGTATTCCGCGAGGAAGAACAGCGCGAACCGCATCGAGGAGTACTCGGTGTGGTACCCGCCGATCAGTTCCTGCTCCGCCTCGGCGTTGTCGAACGGCGCCCGGTTGGACTCCGCCAGCGAGCAGATGAAGAACAGCACGCCCGCGACGGGCATGGAGACCATCCCCCACCCCTGCGCGACCTGCCGCCCGATGATCTCCTCGGGCAGGAACGTCCCCATCACGAGCAGCACCGCGAGCAGCGCCATGCCCATCGGGATCTCGTACGAGATCATCTGGGCCGTCGCCCGCATGCCGCCGAGGAACGAGTACTTGTTGTTGGACGCCCACCCGCCGATCGTCACGCCATACACACCGAGCGACGCCACCGCGAGCAGGTAGATCACGCCGATGTTCACGTGCGCGCCCGCGACGTGCACGACGCCCGAGCCGATGTCGCCGATGATCGGCAACTCGCCGAAGTTCCAGTGCCACAGCCCGCCCCACGGGATCACCACGAACCCGATGAGCGCCGGGATGATGATCATCACCGGGCCCAGCGTGAAGAGCACCTTGTCCGTGTTGTTCGGGCGGTAGTCCTCCTTCAGGAGGAACTTGATGCCGTCCGCGAGGGGCTGGCCGAGCCCGAAGACGCCCTTCGTGATCCCCGCCTGACTCAGGAACTTCAGGAACGGCAGCCCGAAGTCGAACCCCGTCCGGTTCGGGCCCACACGG
>JAUHXM010000141.1 GCA_030426605.1 Phycisphaerae bacterium
AGACCAACACGGGCGCCCGCTCCGCGTTCACTCTGACGGAGCTCGTCGTCGCAATCGGTGTTGTTGCCCTGCTCATCGGAATCCTGATGCCCTCACTGGCCGGTGTCCGCGAGCACGCACGGCGCGTGGTGTGCGGGTCCAACCAGCGGCAGATCGGTCTCGGGATCCACCTCTACGCGGACCAATGGGATTCGTCCCTGCCCGAGAGCATCTTCCTGGGCACCGGCCCGGATGCGCCCGAGCGCATGCCCGAGTCGTACCGCCCGCAGGACATGGTGACCGTCCGCGTAACAGACGACGCCTCCAAGTCTCGGCAGGCCGACCTTGGGCTGGAGCAATGGGATGGGCTCGGGTTGCTCTTCTCCGGCGGCTTCTTGTCCGCTCCCGAGGTGTACTACTGCCCGAGTCACACGGGCGAGTACCGATTCAACGACTACGCCGAGGAATGGTCGGGCCAGTCCGGTGAGATCATTTCGAATTACCACTACCGCGGGCAGGGGCCCAACCAGTCCCGCCGGCTGTACATGATCCCGCAGAACGCGGCGATCGTCTCCGACTCGCTGCGCTCGCTCGAAGAGCTCAACCACGAGGGCGGCTTCAACGTGCTGAACGCCGGGTTGTCCGTGAGCTGGCTCGCTGATGAGCGGGGCACCGTCGCGTCGATCCTCGCGCGGGCCGGGGACGATGACGGCGGGGACTCCGACATCGCCGACCAGGTGTGGGACGAGCTCGACGGCGGTGACCTCGGCGGCGGCGGGGCGGGCACCAGCAGCGGCTCCGGCGGCGGCTGAGTCCCCCGCGACTCACGCGCCCCCTCACATCGGACCGATCCACCCTCAAGCGATCACCGCGCCCGGAGGCATCGACGTGAACACATTCGCACGCACGCTCGCTGGAATCATGTTCGTGCTCTGTGCCGGCAGCGCCCACGCCCAGCTCGCGGCGGAGCGTCTGTATTACGGGTTCGGGCAACGCGTTCATGTCACGGTGACGGCGCCCGCGAGCGCGGGTGAAGCCCTGCGCCTGCGGCTGTACGACCCGACCAACGGACAGGTCGCGGCGGAGACCTCCTGCGCGGCCGGTCGCGTGGACCTCGCCGGCCTCTTCCCGCGCCTCTGGACAACCACCGAGCCCCGCCTTTTCTACGCCCAGCTCATGGTGGGAACCCAGCCCTTCGGCGCTCCACTGGTCCTGGACCCACGCGTCACGCCCGACAAGGCCCGCATGATCGACCCGGGCACCCTCGAGCCCACGCTCGAGCCCGGGCGCGGCATCCCGATGTTCGAGGGTGTCCGCTCGCAAGCCGACGGCGCGGGCACGCCCGCGCGCACGTTCAGCGCGCTGCGTGTCTATCCCGAGCGGGACGTCGAGGTCGTGACGAGCCTGGGCACGATGCGGTTCCGCCTGCGCCCGGACGCCGCGCCGAACACGGCGTTCAACTTCCGTCACCTCGTCGAGGGCGGGTTCTACGACGGCGTCACGTTCCACCGCGTCGTGAACGAACTCGACACAGGCGCCCGGTTCGTCGTGCAGATGGGCGACCCATCGGGCACCGGGCTCGGCGGGCCGGGGTACCACATCGACCTAGAGCCCACGACCCTGCCCCACGGGTTCGGCGTGCTCTCGATGGCCCGCTCGCCCGGCGACCCGAACTCCGCGGGTTCGCAGGTGTTCGTCTGCCTCAGCCGCGCGGGCACGGGCGGGCTTGACGGGAGCTACACGTCGTTCGCCGAGCTGATCGACGGGGCCGAGACGCTCGACGCGATTGCGCGCGTGGAGACGGACGACCTGGACCGCCCGC
Organism: Phycisphaerae bacterium; assembly: GCA_030426605.1. Taxonomy (GTDB): domain Bacteria; phylum Planctomycetota; class Phycisphaerae; order Phycisphaerales; family UBA1924; genus BQJQ01. The sequence continues at coordinate 1,802 of JAUHXM010000141.1, forward strand.
TGGACGCCCCGGTGATCGAGCGGGCGTCGCTCGTGCCCGCGGTGCCGTTCCCGGAGCGCGGGCCGTCGCTGCGCGAGCAGCCCCGGATCGTGCCCGGCCGGTGAGCTAGACTCGGGCGCTCGAATCCGAGCGACATCCGGGGCGGTAACTCAATTGGTAGAGTGCCAGCTTTGCAAGCTGGAAGTTAGGGGTTCGAGTCCCCTTCGCTCCATTCGCGGGGTTCACGGCCCGCCGTCGTCGTCCTCGTCGTTCCCGCCGCCGAGGAGGCCCTTGAGCCGATCCTCGGCGTTCTTGGTCGCGTTGTCGATGGCTTCCTGCGCCTTCTCCTGCGCGCCGCCAACGGCGTCGTCGATCTGCTGCTGCGCCGCTTCGCCGAGCTTGCCGCCCAGAGCGTTGAGGTCACCGAGCTCGCCGAGCGACTCGATGCCCAGGGCGTCGAGCGAGACGAGCTGGGCGAGCCTGCCCTGCATGTCGTTGAGCATGTCGGCGGGGATGACGCCGCCGCCCGCCTCGACGGACGCGGCGATCACGGTCTTGACGACCAGGTTGATCAGCTCGGCGGTCGTCATGCCGCCCTCGGCGGACCCGACGTTCTTGAGCTCGACCCGCGGCACGTTGACGGTCACGTCGCCGGTCACGGCGGACAACCCGGGCACGCCCGTGACGTGCGTGGTGACGCCGTCGATGACGAGCGAGTCGATGACGACCTTCTTGCCGCCGGAGTTCTCCGGGGCGCTGTCCGAGCCGGACGACTCGAAGCGCTTGAGCTTCTCGAGGACGAAGTTGTAGTTCCCATCGCCGCCGGACTTGTCGAGGTACAGGTCGATGCCCGAGAGGGTGACCGTGGGGACGGAGATGACGTCCTGATTGATTGACTGCGGGTCGATCGCGACGCTGGTGCCGTCGAGGTGGAAGAAGTGGGGCGAGTCGTAGCCCTCGGGGTTGGCGAGGTTGAACCCGTCCATCGCGAAGGTGCCGTCGAAGAGCCCGACTTCGACGGTATCGACGGTGGTCTCGACGCCCGTGGCGTAGGTGCCGCCGCGCTGGATGACCTCCTTGACGATGTCATCGATCTTGGAGAGCCCGAACGCGGCGAGGCCGACGATTCCCACGATGCCGATGATGACGAGCACGACAAGCAGCACGAGGATGATCAGGATCTTCTTCACGGGTCGTTCCTCTCTCGGGCGTCGGGCCCGCGTGCGTCAAGTGTACGCGCGCGCGAACGCGGGCCCAGGAGAAGGCCCGCGTCCGCGATTGGGTGCGATCGTTCAGCGTTGTGCGACGTAGAACGCGTTGAGGATGTCGTGGTCGAGCCGGTGGAGCATGACCTTCGAGAACCCGGCGTCGGCGAGCATTTTCTGGGCGAGTTCCTCGCCCCACGCCGCGCCGAGCCCGGCCCCGCCCTGCGCGAGACTCACCGTCATGCAGTGCAGGCACGAGATCGTGTACGTGAACGGTGCCAGCGGGCGCCCGACGTTGTTGCCCACGTCGCTCGAGCCGGCGATGTCCTGCATCAGGAACGTGCCGCTCGGCTTGAGCGCCTTGGCCACGCCCGCGAGCATGCCCGCGGGGTCCGCCTGGTCGTGCACGGCGTCGAACGCCGTCACGAGATCGAACCGCTCGTCGGGATCGAACCCGGACAGATCACGCTGCTCGAACCGGGCGTTGGTCAGGCCCTTCTGGACGACGAGGTCGCGGGCGTATGCGATGGCATCTTTCGAGAGGTCGAGCCCGACGAACCGCGAGTTCGGGTACGCCTCGGCGAGCGCGATGATGCCATGCCCGCGCCCGCAGCCGACGTCCAGCACGTCGATGCCCGCAGCGAGCTGGTCGGTCAGCCCGGGCACGAGCGGCAGGATGTGTTCCTCGAGCCCGGCGACGACGGTCATGTCGCTCTCCTCGGCCATCACCTGGTGGAACCGCGGGTACGCCGAGTAGGGCACACCGCCGCCAGCGCGGAAGCACTCGACGATGTCGTCCTCGACACCGGCGAGCACGGGGAGGAACTGGGCGGTCGCGGCGATGTTCGACACGCTCGCCCGCGTGAGCAGCGCCGCGTGCGAGGGCGGCAGGTGGTATTCGCGGGTCGCGGGGTCATAGGCCACGACGCCGCCCGTCACCATCGCGCCGAGCCACTCGCGGACGTACCGCTCGTTGAGCCCCGCGGCATGGGCGATCGCGGACGACGTCCCCGGGGGCAGCTCGGCCATCGCGTCGAGCAGGCCCGTGCGGTGCCCGATCGAGAGCATCTGGATGACCGCCGCCCCGTCGAGCATCCCCACGAGGTGCTCAGCGAAATCGTCGGTCGGGAGGGTCTTGGTCAGGCATGCGGTGCACATGGCGGTCTCCTTGGTCGGGGGTGTCATCCTGACCAAGCGAGACCGGGCGGCTGGGGGTGCCACGGGGGGGCAGATATTTCTAAGGCGTTCCCTGAGCCTCCGACGCGATCCGGGCCCACCGGTCCGCGTCCTCAACGCGCCCGAGGGCCCGATAGAACGTCGCGAGGTCGTCCGCGTTCTCCGCGATGAGCATGGGCGGCGCGTGGGCCGCTTCGAGCAGGTTCCGCGCTTCAAGCAGAAGCGGCTCGGCTTCTTCGGATCGCCCCATCGCGTGCAGGAGCATCGCCCGGCCGCCCATCAAGCGTGCGAAGATCGGGTGGCCCGGCGGCAACATCTGCTCGGCGCGGTTGCTGAGGTCGTCGCGCGTCAGCAACGCGTCATCGAAGCGCCCGAGCCGTTCCTGAGCGGCGGCGATGTTGTTCAGCGTGACCACCACGTTCGGGCTCAGCTCGCCGTAGCGCCGCTCGATCTCCGCGAGCACGCCCGAGTAGCGTTCCAGCGCCTGCTCGTGGCGCCCGGCGCGCATGTCGATCCCCGCGAGGTTGTTCAACGCCCCGAGCCGGTGCCCGGACCCGCGCCCGGCCCGCTGCTCGACCATCTCAAGCACACGCTCGTACTGGGTCACCGCCTCGTCGTCGTGCCCGAGGGACGCGTACGCGAGCCCGAGGTTGTTCACCGCGGTGATCCGCGCGTCCTCGTCGAGTCGTTCCGGGTGTTCGAGAACCTGTTCGAGCGCTGCCGCGGCTTCCTGGTACCGGTTCTCTCGAATCAACACCTGGCCCGCGACGTTCGCTTCGAGGAGGGCGCGTGTCTGGTCGTCTTCTGGGAGTGCGGCCCGAGCGCGGTCCCGCGCGTCGAGCATCATGGCGCGGAAGGTGTCGTAGTCGCCCAGCTGCTCGTGGAGGAGCGCGAGGTCGTTCAGTGAGCCGAGGGCGAGCGAAGATTCCGCGTACCCGGCGGAGACAAGGATCTCGTGCGCCCGCTCCAGATGATGCCGGGCGTCCTCGTTCTCGCCGAGCAGGCGGAAGAGGTTGCCGGT
>JAUHXM010000032.1 GCA_030426605.1 Phycisphaerae bacterium
CCATCACCGGTGTCAGGGTGAACACCGCCGCCGCGCTGACCGGCGGCGCGGTCTTCAGACCCTCGAACATGGTCACGAAATAGACCACGTAGAGACCGCCCAGCAGCAGGTAGCGCCACGGCGCCGCGAAGGTCGCGCGCGGCAATCCCGTGGTGGCCAGCGCCGCCACCGCCATCAGGACCGATGCCAGAACGAAGCGCAGCGCGGTAAAGGCGGTCGGCGCGATCTCGTTCGCCATCAGCCCGCCCAGCGCGAAGGACCCGGCGACCAGCGCCGAGAAGGTCAGCATCGACAGGTGACCGACAGCCTGCGGCGTCACAGGCTCCAGTCTCCGGCGCGGTCCTTCAGGAACCGCGTGAAGCTCTGCACCTTGGTCGTGCGGTGCAGATCGACATGGGTGACCAGCCACAGGGACGAGGCCCACTCGGCGCGCGGCGCCATCACCTCGACAAGGTCGTCGTGCCGGCGCGCCCGGTGCTGCGGCAGGAACCCGATCCCCGCCCCCGACAGCACCGCCCGCTCCAGCGCCCGCCCGTCGCTGGCGCGGAAGGTGATCGCCGTCTCCGGCAGGTTGGCGCGCAGCCAGATGTTGAAGGGCGCCCGGTTGTCGCTGTCGTCATTGGCCACGAAACGGTGCCCGGCAAACGCCTCGATGCTGTCCGGCACCCCGTGCTCCGCGACGTAGTCCGCGCTGGCATAGAGCCCGGTCTGCAACTGCGCGAAAGGCTGCACCACGTTGTCCGGCTGTTCCGGCGCGGCGCCCGCGCGGATCGCCACATGCGCCTCGCCATATTCCAGCCGGAACAGCCGCTCCCCGGTCAGGTAGCGCACCACCAGGTCGGGATGCAGGCGCTGGAACGCGATCAGGATCGGCACCATCAGGTGCGAGAAGCCGTTCAGCGCGGTGACGACCAGATCCCCCGCCACCGCGTCCCCCTGCCCCTTGAGTCGCCCGACCAGCTGGTTGAACTGGTCGTCCGTGGCCTGCGCCACCCGCAGAAGGTCGCTGCCCGCCTCGGTCGGCGTATAGCCACGCGCATGGCGCTGAAACAGCTTGATGCCCAGCCGGGACTCGATCGAATCGATATGGCGGATCACCGTCGCATGGTGCACGCCCAGAACCTCGGCCGCGCCGCTGACCGTGCCGATCCGGGCGACCTGGTAGGCGGTGCGCACCTCATCCCAATTGTCCATCTGTCGGCCTCTTCTGTGCAAATTCCCACATACACGGTGAGTTTTCGCCGGTTGCGTTCGAATGCGCAAGAACCATTCTACCGGCACATCCGGCAACACAAGCTCACGCACACAGGACACCCATCAATGACACAGACCCTTCTGCACATCGACAGCTCCGCCCGCGGCACCGGCTCGACCTCGCGCCAGCTCAGCGACCGCATCGTGACCCAGCTGGCGCCCGCGCAGGTACTCGCGGATCCCCTCGTCGCGCACCAGCCGCTGGTTGCCCATGCTGTCGGCGAACACGACCGTGCTGTACGGGCGCAGGATGCGCGACATGCGCACCGGGAAGTTCGCGTAACCGCCCGTCCCGTCCGTCGCGTCGCGCGAGTTGCCCAGGTACCGGTAGTTGTACCCGTAGCTCCCGTTCCGCAGCGCCATGATGTTGCCCGTCTTCTTGGACCGGTACGACTCGTCGCTCGAGTGGATCGGGCACCGGAACACGTCGTTGTCCAGGTGCGGCGTGTCGTCGCTCAGCGCGGTCCCGTCCGGCCCGCCCGTGAACGCGAGAAGCTCCTCGGCCGTCCGCGGGATGTAGGGCTGCCCGACGTAGTCCCCGATTGGGTAGTGCCACCGGGCCCGCGGGCGCCCCGTCGGCTCATGCACCTGCCCCGCCGGCACCCGCAGCGGCGGCATCATCTCCCACTCATTGAGATACATCGCCCCCGCCTGCACGAGCTGCCGCTGGTTGCTCAGGCACAGCGCCGACTGCGTCGCCGCCCGCGCCTTGCCCAGCGCCGGCAGCAGGATCCCGATCAACAGCGCGATGATCGCGACGACGACCAGCAACTCGATCAGCGTGAACCCGTCCCCTCGGCGTGCGTGCATAAAGCGCCTCCATCCAAAGCGTACCGCCGGGTCATGATGAGGGCCGCGGATTGACGCGGATGGGCGCGGATTGGAGGACAAACCGCTTGAAGACGGGCTTGGCGCCGAAGTTGAGCAGCAGCCCGACCGGGACGCCGGTCGCCTTGAGGTAATGAAGAACCTGTGCCTCGTGCGCCGGCTCCAGAGCCCGGCACGCCTTGAGCTCCAGCATCACCCGCCCCTCAACAATCAAGTCCGCCCGAAAGTCGCCCACGATGCGCCCTCGAAACCGAACAGGGATCGGGGCCTGCCGCCCGACGGTGAGTCCATCTTCCCCGAGCGCGATCGCCATCGCCCCCTCGTACACGCTCTCCAGAAACCCGCCGCCGAGTTCGTTGTACACGTCGTAGAACGCCCGGATCACCCGCCCAGTCAGTTCTTCCTCGATCAATCCGCGCCCATCCGCGCTCATCCGCGGCCCTTCTTCAACCACTTGTGCAACTTCGCCTTCGGCCACGCATTGACGCACAGATCCTTCGTCAGCCACCCGCGTTGCCCCGTCTCCACGCCGAAGACGAGGTTGTCGTAGTCCCCGGGCCCGTGCACGTCGCAATCGATGGCGATCTTGCACCCTGCCTCGACCGCCGCACGCACGTGCGAGTCGCGCAGGTCCAGCCGCATCCAGTGGGCGTTGATCTCGAGTGCGACGTCGTGCTCGACCGCCGCCGCGATGATCTCGTCCATCGCCGGCTCCAGCCCGCGCCGACGCTCGATCAGCCGGCCCGTCGGGTGCCCGATGATGTGCACCAGCGGGTGCTCGATCGCCCTGAGCAGCCGCTTCGTGGCCTTCTTCGAGTCCTGCGTCAACGCCGCGTGCGGGCTCGCGACGACGACGTCGAGCTCCGCCAGCACTTCGTCGTCGTAGTCCAGCGTGCCGTCGCCCAGGATGTCCACCTCGGACCCCGCCAGGATGGAGATGCCCTTGAGTTCCGCGTCCGCCGCACGGATCGCCGCGATGTGCTCGCGCAGCCGATCCACGCTCAGCCCGCCCGCGACGGCGGACGACTTTGAATGGTCCGTCACCGCCAGCGTGTGAAACCCGCGTGACTTCGCCTCGCGCGCCGATTCGAGGATCTCCATCGCGCCGTCCGAGGCCGTCGTGTGCGAGTGCAACTCCGCCTTGATGTCCGCGAGGGTCACGAGCTCGGGCAGCCCGCCAGCGTCCGCGGCGTCGATCTCACCCCGGTCCTCGCGCACGGTGGGGGGGATCCAGCCCACACCGAGCGCGCGGTAGATGTCCTCCTCCGACTCGGAGGCCGCGGGCGTCACCCCGCGCTTCTGCGGCGGGCCATCTCCCCCGTCATCCTCGAACAACCCGTACTCGTTCAGTGTCATGCCACGCTTGATCGCCCGCTCGCGCAGGCGCACGTTGTGCTCCTTCGACCCCGTGAAGTACATCAGCGCCGCGCCCCACGATTCTGAGGGCACGACGCGGAGGTCCACCTGCACGCCGGCGCCCGCGTCCCCGCCGAAGCGACCACCGATCTCGTCAGGAATCTCGAGCCGAACGCTCGACTTCGTCTCGCCCGCCGCGAGCACCTTCGTCACGCCCGACATCGAGCGGAACGCGTCCATGGCTCCATCCGGATCGGACGTCGTGACGAGGATGTCGATGTCCCCGATCGTCTCCTTGCCGCGCCGGAGTGAGCCCGCGAACGCGACCCGTTCCACGCCCTCCACCTCGCCCAGGCGCTCGACGATCGAGTCCGCGATCGGGCGCGCGATCCCGACATGCAGCCGCCCGCCGGACGATTCCTGGAACTCGAGCGACTGCTTGATGTTCTCGATCGTCTTCGCGCCCATCCGCGGCAGGCCCGCGAGCGTCCCCGCGTCGATCGCCTTCTTCAGATCAGCGACCGACTCGATCCCCAGCTCGTCCCACATCAGCTTGACCGTCTTGGGCCCGAGCCCGGGAACATCCAGCACGTCGAGCAAGCCCGCCGGCACCTTCCCGAGCAACTCCTGATGCTCTTCGACCTTCCCCGTGCGCGCGAATTCCGCGATCTTCGCGGCGGTCCCCTTGCCGATCCCGTCGAGCTTCGTCAGCTCCTTCTCGTCGTCCGCGAGGGGCTCGAGGTCGGAGGCCGTGTCCTTGATTGTCCGGGCGGCCTTGCTGTGCGCGTTGACCCGGAACCGGTCGGCCCCGGTGAGTTCGAGCATCGCCGCCATCTGCTCGAACACCTGCGCGATCTGCGCGTTGAATCCCATGCCCGGATGGTACGGGCCGCCCGACGGCCGATCGGATCACCCGCCCGGCGGCTCGCCGTGCCCGGATATCACCGCGGGCCACGATTCGCGACCACGCCCCGCGCGTCGTCTGACGCGAGCATCAACGCCGCGCACGATCCGGGCCCGCCGGACCGAGCAACTCAATCATCATCCGCAGGCGCGCGCTCGACGACAGCGTCCCCGACCCGCACGGCGCGTCGGGTCGCCTTGCGTTGCTCGGGTTTCATCTCGGGTTGCCCATCCGCACCGATCGGTGCACCACACGCCCGCAGCCGGCTGTCCAGCGTCTGGACGGATCTCTCCAGCCGCCCCACCCGGTCGATGAGCTGGGTCAGGGTGCCCGAGATCGCGGTCAGCAAATCCGCGGCGTCCGCTTGGACCAGGGCATCCGAGCGGACGTCCTGGAGCAGCATCGGACCCTGCCCCGTCAGCAGCCAGGACCCGTTCAACCCGAGCGCTCGACAAACCCCCGACAGAAACTCCGCGCTGGGCGCCTGCCCCTGCATGTACCGACGGACGGTCTCGGGGTGGGTCCCGGTCAGTTCTCCGAGCCGCCGATACGTACGAGCCCCCGCGGCCTCGGCCAGTCGCTGATGGAGTGTCGAGTTGGTCACGCACCGAGCCTATTTCACGTCGGGTTCCGGGTGGGCTCTGTCGAGGGGGCGGTCGCGCAGATATGTCCGATCGCGTCACGGAACCATGCAAACGTGTTCGAAAGCCCGAAAGAAACACACAATTGGGTGTGCTATCCGACGTCCCCGAGCCCGAGCCAGGCACCATGCGCTTTCATCATGCGTCGCCGGATCAGCGCGTCGCCCGCCCGGTCGAGGTTCGGAGCCTCGGAAATCCACCCCTGCGCGTCCCGGCGCGCCATCGAGAGGAGCTCGCCGTCCGCCAGGAGGTCCGCGACCTTGAACGGCGGCGCCCCCGACTGCCGCTGCCCGAACACCTCGCCCGGCCCCCGGATCTCCAGGTCCCGCTCGGCGAGCTCGAACCCGGACGTCGTCTTCGCCATCGCGGCCAACCGCAGCGTCCCGTCCTCCGTCGTCGGGTCCCCGATCAGCACGCACCGACCGGGCTTGCTGCCGCGCCCGACGCGCCCGCGGAGCTGGTGCAGCTGCGCGAGCCCGAACCGGTCCGCGTGCTCGACCACCATCACCGTCGCGTTGGGCACGTCCACGCCCACCTCGATGACCGTCGTCGCGACGAGGCAATCGATCAGCCCGGACCGGAAACGCTCCATGATGTGCGCGCGGGTGTCGCGTTTGAGCCGCCCGTGCAGCGCCGCGACGCGCTTGCCGTCGAGCGCGCCCGATTCGAGCTCGTCCATCACCGCGCGCAGATCGCGCAGCTCGTCGTCGCCCCCGGTGGATCCCGTGTCGATCGCCGGAACCACCACGAACGCCTGCCCGCCCGCGTCGATCTCGGCGCGCACCTCCCCGTACACCCGCCCCCGGTCCGCGTTCGACTCGACCGTCGTCGCGATCGGCGCCCGCCCCGGCGGCAACGCGTCGATCACGCTCAGGTCCAGGTCGCCGAACAGCGTCAGCCCGATCGAACGAGGGATCGGCGTCGCCGTCATCACGATCACGTGCGGCGTCACCGCGCTCGTGAGCTCCGCCGTGTCCGTCTCCGCCCGCGTCCCGCTCGTGCGGAGCTGCGCCCGCTGCCGCACGCCGAACCGGTGCTGCTCGTCGATCACCGCCACCGCGAGCGACCTGAACGCCGTCTTCCCGCCCAGCAGCGCGTGCGTGCCCACGATCAGGTCCACGTCGCCCGACGCCAGGCGAGCGAGCGTGGACTCCCGCTCCCCCGGCGTGAGCGAGCCGGTGAGCAGCGCCGTCCGCACGCCCGAGCCCGCGAGCATCGCGTCGATCGACGCGTGGTGCTGCTCGGCGAGCAACTCCGTCGGCGCCATCAGCGCCCCTTGATGCCCCGACGCGACCGCCATCAGCATCGCGTAGAGCGCGACGACCGTCTTGCCCGACCCGACGTCCCCCTGCACCATCCGGTTCGTCGGCACGGGCCGCGTCAGATCACGCACCAGCTCCTGCACGGCGTGGTCCTGGGCCATCGTGAGCGTGAAGGGCAGCCGCGCCCGGATCCGCTGATCGATCGTCTCGTTCCAGTCGAGCTCGGGCGCCTGCAGGCGCTCCCGGAGGTGCCGCCGCTTGAGCGCGACACCCATCTGGAGGAGCAGGAACTCGTCGTACGCCAGCCGCCGGCGCGCGTTGTCCACATCCGCCTGCGATTCGGGCGCGTGGATCATGCGGTACGTATCCGCCAGGCTCGGCAGTTCTCGCGCGCGCCGGTACGCCTCGTCGAGATGATCGGGGAGCTGGTCCGTCGCGCGCTCGAGCACGCGCTCGAGGATCGCCTCGATCGCGCGCGAGCCGATCGCTTCCGAAGCGGGGTAGACCGGGCGCAGCCGCGCGTCGCGCTCTTCGGGCTCCTCGGCGTCGGGATCGAGCAACTCCCACCGCGCGTTGGCGATCTGCACCTTGTGGTTCCGCTCGCTGGCCTTGCCCTGCACCAACAGCCGATCCCCCGGGTGGATCCGCTTTGCCAGATACGGCATGTGGAACCAGACGAGGTCCAACCGGCCGGTGTGATCCACGAGGACCGCCTCGAACCGGCGCGCCCGCCCGAAGGTCACGGGCCGCGTCGCGCTCACCTCGCCACGCACCGAGACGACCCGTTCGGGCACCACCTGGTCGATCGTCGTCTCGGGCTCTTCCTGCTCGTACCGGCTGGGCAGGTGCGTCAGCAGATGCCCGACGTTCGGGATCCCGAGCCGGATCAACGCGTCCGCCTGCTCCTGCGTGACGCCCGGGAGCTGCCCGACGCGTGTCGTCAGCACAATCTCCGACGGCACGACGCGCTCGCCCGTGTCCGGCGAGCCCATCACCCGAGCCCCAAAGGGTCATCGTGGCGCGGCCCGTCGTCCCCGGGCGCGCGGTCGGGGTTGTCCATCCGCTCGGGATCGATTTCGCGGAGGTACTTCCAGCTGAACAGCCCCGTGCCGTGCCCATCCGAGAACGCGATCCGGATCGCGTAGTTCCCGACGAGCTCGGCCGACTCCGCCCGAACCGATCCCGACGACCCCGCGGGCAGCACCGTCAGCGGGTTCCGGGACATCTGCTTGCGCAGCTCACGCTGGTCGGCTGAGGGCGACAACCGACGCAGGTGCGCGATCGGGTAGTACGATCGCGTACCGTCCGCCCACCGGACCGTCAGCCCGCGGTCCTTCTCCAGGTCGATGTGCTCGGGTGTGTCCGGGTGCACGCCCGATGGTAGATCCCGACCCGCCCGAGGAGGCCCGCCCATGACGGACACGCCAGCGACCCGTGCCGACGCGCTCGTCGCCGCGATCGATCGAGCGGGCTCTCCCGCGTGCGTCGGGCTCGACCCCGTGCTCGACCGCATCCCCGACGAGGTGACGGGCCCGTGCGACACCGAGCGGATCGAGTCGTTCTGCGCGGGTGCGATCGACGCCGTCGCGGGCACCGCGGGTGTCGTCAAGCCCCAATCGGCGTGCTTCGAGCGGTACGGGTCCGCCGGGTTCGCGGTGTTGGAACGCACGATCGCGCGGGCACACGACGCGGGCCTGATCGTCGTCCTCGACGCCAAGCGCGGCGACATCGGGACCTCCAGCGCCCACTACGCCGCCGCCGCCTCCGGCATGGGCGCCCACTGGGTCACAGTGAGCCCGTACCTGGGCGTATCGGGCGTCGATCCGTTCCTGAACGCCGGTCTGGGCGTGTTCGTCCTCGTCCGCACGAGCAACCCGGACTCCGAGGAGATCCAGGCGGCGGCCCTCGCGTCGGGCCCGTCTGTGAGCGCGCACATCGCGTCGATCGTCGCACGCGTCGGGTCGGATCACGCCGGGTCGTCGGGCGTATCGGGCGTCGGCGCGGTGGTCGGGGCGACGAAGTCCGCCGCCGCGGGCGCCGAACTCCGCGCGATCATGCCCGACCAACCGTTCCTGATCCCAGGCATCGGCGCGCAGGGCGGCACGGCCGACGATGTCCGCGCCCTTGCCCGCCCGAACACCACCGGCGGGCACGCCGGCGTCGTCGTCAACGCCAGCCGATCTGTCCTCTACCCCGAGCGCCAGCCCGGCGAGGCGTGGCAGGACGCGATCGCCCGCAGCGCCCGCGACCTGTCGGCTCAGCTCCGCGCAGCGCTCGCCGAAGCATAAAGAAACAGCCCCCGGTATCCCGAGGGCTGCTCCTGGTGTTTCGGCTTGAGATGCGTCGTGGTCGTTAGCGACGGCGACGGCGGATGCCCGCCACGCCCAGCCCGGCAAGGGCCAGACCCGCGGCACCCGGCGCGGGCAGGATGATCCCGTCCGCTTGGGTGTTGATCGCCTCGAAGCTCGTCTGGAAGAAGTTCGCCCGCGAAGGCTGCAGGAACAGCAGCGAGACGGCACCGGTGAAGAAGTCGCCGTCGGCGAAGCTGGTGAACGAGCCACCGGTCGTGCCGTTGAAGAGCCCGTCGCCGTTCGAGGAGTCGAACTCGAAATCGACGCCCGTGGTCGAGGCGAACGTGAACCCGAAGGCCGTTCCGAGCCACGAACCCGAGAAGTTCCCGCGGAACATGTCGCCGTCCGCATCGACGATCCGGATCGAGCCGGATCCGTCGGCGGTCATCGCGCCGGCGTCAACATTCTCGACGGACATCTCAAGGAAGAAGCTCGCGTCCCCGGCGCCGGACAACAGCCCGGAGTTGAAGAGCGCCGTGCCGTCACCGTTCCGGGTGAAGTCACCGCTCGCGATGCTCTGGCCGGTCACCGTGATCTTGTCGGTTCCCGAGTCGTAAATGCCCATCAGGTCCGTAAACCCAAACGAGGCAACGATTTCAGCTTGGGCGGTGCCGGCGAGCAGGCATAGCCCGATCGCGCTCCGCACGGATGCGTTGGTAAGCAACGGAATCTCCTCCGCGTTCCTGCGTTGTAACCGCCGGAGCCTGCACGCTCCGTACGGGCGTCCCACGAGGGACTACCCCCACAGCGGAAGAATGACACACCAATCACGGCCTGCCATGAATCTGGGTGATTGTTTTGGGTCCTGCCACATATGGCGATCCTGCCCCCCGATCGGGGCCGAGAACGCCGGGCGATCAGCGCCGGACCGGGCTCACATCGGCTTCTTCTCGATCGTCACGTCGTAGACGTGCAGCAGTTTCGCCTTGTCGAAGACCATCTGCTGGCGGGTCAGCCCGACGATGTCGTAATCGGGCGTCAGCTCGATGGCATCCACCGGGCAAGCCTCCTCGCACATGCCGCAGAAGATGCACCGCAGCTCGTCGATCTCGAACTGGGCCGGGTACTTCTCCCGGTCATCCCAGGGCGATTCCGCCGCCACGATGTGGATGCAATTCGCCGGGCAGATCGTCGGGCACATCATGCACGCGACGCACTTGACGCGCCCCGCCGAATCCTTGTTCAGGCGGTGCACCCCGCGGAAGTTGGAGGGCTCGAGCCCGCCGTCTTCCGGCTGGGCGTGCTCGCGACGCTCCTCCGGGTACTGGATCGTCCGGGTCCACTTTTTCTGCCACGGGAACTTCGACTGCCCGAAGGAGTTCCAGAAGTGCCCCAGGGTCGTTCCAAACCCCTTGATCACCTCGGGCAGGTAGACCGCCTCGAGCTTGTTCATCTCGGCGGTCTGGAGCTCGATAATGTCGGATTCGGGGATCGCCATGGGGTGCGAGTATAGGGACACCCTGCGCCGCCGGGGCGGTTTCGTAGAATGCCACCATGTCAGGCGGGCGCCCAAACAAGCCGCTCTTTGAGCTCCTGCGCGACGGGCCCGACCAGCCCGCGCCGACCGCCGCGCACCCGGACCCCGCCGGGCCGACGACCAGGCCCCGCGTCCGCACGCTGCAAGTCCCCGTGAGCACGATCGCGATCAGCGTCGCGCTCGTGCTCGGGCTCGTGCTGCTCGCGTGGGTGGGGGGGCACAAGTTCGGGCTCGAAGCGGGCCGCCGGGAGATGGCCCGGGCCTCGACGCCCAACGCACTCGCCGACCTCGTCATCAACGACCCCATCGCCGAGCCGACCACTCGCGTCCAGCCGGCGGTCACCACCGACATCCCGGGCGAACCGGCGGTTGCCGCCGAGCCCGCGGTGCCGGAGGGCGAGATCATTGCCTCGACCGGCATGCTGCTCGACGACCCGCGCGAGCCGTTCATGAACTACCTCGTCCTGGCGACCCTCGACGAAGGGTCGGCCGCGGACGCGGTCCAGTTCCTGGCCACCCGCGGCATCGAAGCGATCGCCGTTCCCAACGCCGACGGCGCGTCCTACCGCCTCATCGCGCTGGACGCCCCGATCCCCAGCGGGCAGATGCGGGACCACGCGGTCTCGCGTGCCGAGCTCGAGCGCCGGGTGGCACTCGCCGGGCGGGAGTGGCTGCGGGACCACCGGGGGGCATCGGATTTTTCCCGCCCGCTCTGGGCCCTGCACGAGCCTTGATCGATCGGGATGACCTCGACGGGTGCCGGGCCTACCATCCGGGCCCACCGGAGGACCCCGCGATGAGCCTTGACAGCAGCCTGAAATCCAAGGGAAAGCTCGCCGGCGTGCGGACCGTCATGACCCGCGCCGAGCGGATCGAGGCCCTCAAGGCCGAGAAGCGGATGAACGAAGCCAAGGGCAAGGCCCTCGGCCTCCCCAAGACCCGCGTCACCGACGGCTGATCCCGCCCTCCTAACCTCAACGCAATGGACACCACCCGACTGATCGCCCAGCGGGCCCGCGCGATCGATTCGTCCGGCATCCGGCGGATCCTCGAACTCGGGCACTCGCTCGCCGACCCGATCAACCTCTCGATCGGCCAGCCCGACTTCCCCGTCCCCGAGCCCATCCGCCGCGCGGGCGCCGAGGCAATCGAAGCGGGCGCCAACGGCTACACCCTCTCGCAGGGCGACGCCGGGCTCATCACCAAGATCAACGATTGGCTGCGCACCGACCTCGGGTGGACCTGCACCGAGACCGGCCCGACCCGCGCGTTCGTCACATCGGGCACGTCGGGCGCGCTCACGCTCGCCTTCATGGCCCTGCTCGACCCGGGGTCTGAGTGCATCATCCCGGACCCGTATTTCGTGTCCTACCCGCACCTCGCGACGATGTGCGGCGCGACCGCCGTCCGCTGCGATACCTACCCGGACTTCCGCCTCACCGCCGAGCGTGTCGAGCCGCTCATCACCGACAAGACCCGGTTCGTGCTGCTCAACGCGCCGTCCAACCCGTGCGGCGTCGCGCTGTCCAAGCAAGAGTCCCAGGACCTGCTCGACCTGTGCCGGTCCCGGGGCGTGCTGCTCATCTCCGACGAGATCTACGACGAGTTCTGCTACCCCGAAGCGCTGACGGACCACGCGCGGCACGACGCGTCGATCCCGCGCCCGCCGAGCCCGGCCCGGTTCGATGATGCCGACGACGCGACGCTTCTCATCCGCGGGTTCGGCAAGACCTACGGCGTGACTGGCTGGCGCCTCGGGTACGCCGCGGGCCCGTCGGACCTCATCGCCCAGATGATCAAGCTCCAGCAGTACACGTTCGTGTGCGCCCCCGCGCCGTTGCAACACGGCGTCACCGCGTGCTTCGACGTGGACATGTCGGGCCCGGTGGACGAGTACCGCCGCCGCCGCGATCTGGTCGTCGAGCGTCTGAGCACAGTCACGAACCTCAGCACCCCGGGCGGCGCGTTCTACGCCTTCTTCGAAGTGCCCGAGAACATGGGCCTGACCGGCACACAGTTCGTCGAGAAAGCGATCGAGCGGTCCGTCCTCGTGATCCCGGGGGGCGTGTTCAGCGAGCGTGACACCCACGTCCGCCTCAGCTTCGCCACGCCGATGCGCAACCTCGAGCGCGGTCTCGACGCCCTCGTCGATCTGATGCGCTGACTCAGAAGCTGATCCGCAGCCGCGCGAAGAAGCCCTCTTCGTCGAACCGCTGCTCGAGCCGGTCCACCGTCACGCTCGAATACACGGACTGGTACCCCGCCTGGAACACCGCGTTGGGGTGCAGCTGCAGCCCCGCCTGCGCCGTGAGGTCGAGCATCGTCGCGTAGTCGGGGATCGTGTGCGTCGCCGCGGCGCCCGCGACGTACAGCCCGGGCAGCAGGTCAAGCCGCACCCCGGTGCCCACCACGGGCACGGGCACGAACCCGTCGGCGTGCTCGCCGTCGGGATACAAGCTGTCTTCCGCCCGACGCACCGCCTGCACGCTCACCGTGCGCACGCCGCCGAGCAGCGAGACCGTCAGCGGTCCGTCGCTCCACGCATCGCGCGACAGCGACAGGTCATACACGTCAAACTCGGCGTCCCGTTCGTAGTACCCCGGCGAGCGGTGGCGGCGGAGCGCCTCGTCGAAGATGAACACGTCGTCGCCCAGCCCGCCGTCGATGAACGTCGTCGATCGCCCCGCGTGGAAGACAACACCGGTGACCGTGTCGTCGGCCACACTGGGGATCTCCGGCACGTCGATCTTGAGCAGGTCGAACGACGGCTCGAGCGGGGACTCAACCGACGGCGCGGGAGGCCGGTCGTGCCGGGATTCCGGGTCGAGCCCGATCCGCGTCTCCGAAGCCGGCTGAGCACCCGCCGCGAAGGCGCACCACGCGATCGCGAGGGCGCACGTCGCGTGATGTGCTGGCGATCGGATCATCCGGTGCTCCGGCGGGACGCCCAATGGTAGCTCACGTGCCCGACGCCCCGCCGTAGAGGATGAATTCGACGATCGCCTCAAGCGCGGCGGATAACTCCCCCGAGTGGGGCCCGCCCGCGGGATGCGGGTTCGGCGTGTTCAGCACGTGATTGCCGCCGGGGACCATCAGCACGCGCGCACGAGAACGCATCGCGCCCGCGATCACCCCGGCGTTCGTCGGCGACACGGTCTCGTCCGCGTCGCCGTGGATGACCAGCGCCGGGCACCGGACGCGCGACGCCTGCAGCGGCACATCGTGCGACTCCGGACGCTCGATCTGATCGCGAAGCCACGCCGCGCCCACGCGGAGTGTCTGACCCGTGCGTGCACTCGCCGTCTCGAGATATCCGCGCTCCAGCAGCGCTGCGCGGTCCGCTTCACTCAGCGAGCAGCACGTCGCCGGCGCGTTGATCGTGACAAGCCCCGCGAGGCCGAGCTCTTCCGCGTGCCGCCCCGCGGCGAGCGTGCACGCCACCCCGCCGCGCGAGTGCCCGATCAGAAACACCGGCAGCCCGCCGCCGGCGATCGCCCCCGACCGGACGGCGCGGACCACCGCCCGGATGTCCTCGACCTGGTGCGACCACGTGTCACGCTCGAACAGATCCGCCCGCGCGAACGTATCCGTCGCGTTCGTCATCCCGGAGTGCGCAAGGTTGAAGCGGTGCGCCACGACGCCCGCCTCCTCGAGCGCACCCGCGATCGCCGGGAACATGCCGTAGCCCTTGTAACCCTTGTACCCGTGCACGATCACGGCGCACGCGCGGGCATCGCCCGAGGGCGCGTGCGCATTGCCGAGCAAGGGCAGCGACTCCGAACCCTCGATCTCCCACGCGGTTTCGGGCATCACCCGAGCGTACCACCCGCACGCGCGATAGGCTCGTCGGGATATGACCAACGGACACAAGCACAACGGCAGGCAGTGGGGCAAGCGCCCGCCGCGCGGCGACGAATTCCGACTCCTCGAAGGCCCACGCCTCCGGTTCGACGAGCTCATGCGCGCCGTCCGCATCTTCGGAGAGTTCATCCGCGGCTTCCGACGGCTCCACTTCATCGGGCCATGCGTCACCGTCTTCGGCTCCGCCCGCTTCGGCGAGGATCACCCGCACTACAAGCTCGCCCGCGAGATGGGCCGACTGCTCGCGCAGTACGGCTACACCGTCATGACCGGCGGCGGGCCCGGCATCATGGAAGCCGCCAACCGCGGCGCCAAGGACGCCAAGGGCCTCTCCATCGGGTGCAACATCCAACTCCCCATGGAACAGGAGCCCAACGCATACCTCGACCGCTTCGTCGAGTTCCACTACTTCTTCGTTCGCAAGGTCATGCTCGTCAAATACTCCGACGCGTTCGTCGTCATGCCCGGCGGCTTCGGGACGCTCGATGAAGTCTTCGAGACCGCCGTGCTCATCCAGACCGGCAAGATCGAGTCGTTCCCCATCGTCCTCATGGGCACGGAGTATTGGCAGAAACCGATGGAGTTCATCCGCGGGCAGATGGTGGACGACGGCGTGATCAGCCCCGAAGACCCCGACATGCTCTTCCTCACCGACGACCCGCTCGAAGCGCTGCAGCACATCCGCTCGCACGCCAAACGCAAGGAAACGCCGGTCGTCCCGAGCCCCACGCTGGGCGAGTCAGAGCCCGACGCCGGGTGACGGCCCCGCGTCTCGGTGCGCGCGCAGCGCCATCGCCGCGCGCTGCCCGATGGCCTCGTCCCCGTGCCGCGTCAGCAACTCGAGCGCCTCGATGGCCCGCACCCGCGGAGGCAGATCCCGCCAGCGCCAGCACACCCAGCCCCATCAGCCGTCAGTTTGGGTGCATCCGCGCACGCCGCTGACCGGGCTCGCGCCGCCCAGCACGCAACCGCTCACCGAACCCGCGACGCGCGACAAGCGCCCTCAGCACGCGAGGAACGCACACAGGATCCACAGGATGATCTCGGCTTCGGACATGGATCGCTCGCCCGCGTAGGGTTCCGCCCAGCCGCGCCGGGCACGACCCCGCCGCCGCGAACGGAGGGATCGCATGCTCCTCGCATCAATCATGGCACTCTCGCTCGTCACCGCAGCGCCTGATCTCACGGGCGACGCCGACATGCCCGCCCCCGGGTTCCACTACGTCGAGGTGGAGGGCGAGTCGGGCCCCGTGAAGGGCGCGATCTACGTCCCGCGCGATCTGGATCTGTCGTCTCCCGCGCCCACCCTTCTTTTTCTGCACGGCTACGGCGAGTGCGGCACCAACGGCTCGCACCAGCTCACCGTCGGGCTCCCGCCCGCCGTCATGCGTTCGCCTGAGCGCTGGCCGTTCGTGATCGTCGTGCCGCAGAAGCCCGAGCACAACGCGGAGTGGGAAGACTTCGAGGACGCCGTCTTCGCGATGCTCGATCTCGCCGCGTCGGAGTTCAACGCGGACGCCGACCGCGTCGCGATCACCGGGCTCAGCCAGGGCGGGCACGGCACCATCGCGATCGCATCGCGAAACCCGGGCCGATTCGCCGCCGCCGCCCCGGTGTGCGGCTACACCGCCCGCAGATTCCACGAGGGCGAACGCGACGTGCGGGGCGACGTGACCGCCCAAACCCCCGAGGTCGTCCGGGCCGCCGAGGCGCTGGCGGGCACCCCCGTCTGGCTCTTCCACGGCGGCGTGGACGACGTCGTCCTCCCCGCCGAGTCCGAATCGCTCCACGAAGCGCTGGTCGATGCCGGCAACGCGGACGCGAAACTGACGATCTTTGCGCGCGCAAACCACAACTCGTGGGACGCCGCGTACAACGAGAGCGGCCTGTGGGACTGGCTCGCCAAGCAACTCACCGACGACGACTGAGCCGGGATGGGTCAAAAAGAACAACGGCCCGTCCATCGTGGGAACGGGCCGTTGATCGTGTTGTGTGTACGCCGATCAGCGACGCCGGCGGGCGATGAAGCCCAGGCCAGCCATCCCGATCACCGCCGCGCCCGGCGCGGGCACCTGCAGTTCCGTCGCCCCCGTGAGCCAGTCGCGGGTGTATCCCGGCTGGTACCCACCGAGCCAGCCCCGCGCCACCCACGACGTGTCGTCGCCGGTGAGCCGGTGACCGTTGGCCCGGAACTGGAACGAGATCCCGTCGCCGCTGCCGTTCTCGCGGGCGGTCATCTCCTCGTCGTTGTAGCTGTCGTCGAGGAAGTCGATCATCCCGATGACGCCCAGGTCAAACGCGACCCACCCGTCCTCGACCGCCATGACGTCGGAGTAGGTGTTCGTGACAAACGCGATCGTCTCGTTGGACCCGTCCTCGGGGCCGCCGAGGATCATGCCCGAGATCACGATGTCCAGATCGCCGCCGCCGTTGTCGATCACGCGGAGCAGGAAGTCGCCCGCGTCTTCGACCGACATCGTCGCACGCCCGGTCGTCCCGCGTGCTCCCTCGAGATCGAACGAGAGGTTGTCGTAGCGCAGCCCGTAGTCGCGGTGCGTCAGCGAGCCGTCCGGGTGATCGAGCAGCTTGAACTCCGCGATAACGGTTGACGCGGACGCGGCCCCCGTGCCGGCCACGAGCCCGGCGAGAAGAATCGTGGTCGTGATCCTGTTCATCTGGTCACTCCGTCCCCATAGTCCGTATGGGCACACCACTCGGCCCACTCGTGACAAACCAGACCACACGCACAGACGGACGCCACAAAAAACACCCGCGTGGGGCGTCGATCGAGAACGTCCGTGATTGCAAGCCAGCTCGGAGGAACGTCGCCGATGCATTATCGGCCTCCGGGCCGAAGAAAGACGCCGTGACGACCAGGCGCGAGCCGGCAACGCGCTCCCCTCGCCGGGTTATGAGACGCGCACACGCTCGCCGCGGCGCGCCCTGAGACCCCATAACAACCGGATCAGCCGCCCGGTTATCGGCCCGCGGGCACTTCCATCGAGCCCGCCCCAGGCTCGACGCGCACCGCGCCGCCCGCCACGAGCTCGGCGTCTCGCGACGCCGGCCGCACCCGCAGCAGCAGCGGCAGCACCGCGATCCGGGCCACCGCCGCCGCCGCGAACGCCGCCCCATACCCGCCGAGCCCCAGGTCCACCCGGCCCAGCAGCGCCCCGCCGATCGCGGACCCGACAAACCCCGCGATCGCGTTCGCCGCGACGAACTTCGCCGTCAGGCTCGCCCGCTCGTGCTCGGGCACCGCGTCAAACTGGGAGAGCAGCGCCCCGATCTCGAAGCACGACAGAATCAGCCCCATCACGAACTGCACGATCAGGAGCATCTCGAACGAAGAAGCCGCCAGCCACAGCGGGCCCATCGGGATCAGCCCGACCGCCCCGAACCACAACAACCGCCTGGGCCCGGACCGGTGCGCGATCCGCCCGATCGTCGGCGCCGCGACCATCTTGCCCACGATCGCCGTCCCCGTCAGCATCGTCAGCTCCAGGTAGCTCAGCCCGCGGTACTCCAGCACGTACGGCGTGAAGAACGGCAACGCCATCTGCAACGCGAAGTTCGACGCGAGCAAGAACGTGAACAGCGTCACGTCCGGCCCCGTCCGGAACCGCGCCGCCATCTCCCGCGCCGGCACATGCCGCACACCCGCGGGCATCCGCACCGGCTCGTGATGCCTCGAAAGCAGGTAGCACCCCAACGCGCGCATCCCCAGCGCGATCGCGAACAGCGGCGCGAACGCGATCGGCGGCAACGCCTCCGCGTCCTGCCCCGCCACGATCAGCCCGCCCATCAACAGCCCCGCCAGCACGCCCCCCTGGAGCATCCGTGACCGCTGCGCGAAGTACCGCGCGCGGATCCGACGCGGCATGAGTGTCGTGATCCACGTGCCCCACCCCGGGCCCTGGGCCAGGTTGATCGCCGAGTAGGCGACCACCGTGAGATACAACGCCCACACCGGGATCGCCCCGACGACCGCCGCGACCAGCAGCGGCACGAAGCAGAGCGTCTGCAACGCCGAGGCGATCGTCATGTACCGGCGCAGCGAGCCCGTTTTGCGGATCAGCCACGGCGCCGCGAGCTGCGTCGTTGCCCCGACCGCCACCGGGAGCGTCGCCAGCAGCCCGGCACGCACCTCGCCCAGCCCGAGCGCCAGCGCGAACGCGACGAACGACTCCTGCCCGACGCCCACCATCACGCAGTACGACGTCCCCTCGACCGCGCTGAGGCGCAGGTCCCGGCGCGCCGAGCGCGGGCGGTGTCCGGTGGTGGGGGGGCGTATCACGCCGCCAGCCTAGCCCCGCCTTGCCCCGGGCTGCGGGCGTCCCGCCCGTTGTCGGATCGCTCACTCAACGACGCGGAACCCATCGCGCGCCGTCAGCTCGCCGAACAGCCCGATCAGCCGCTCCGTCACGGGCCCGCGGGTCCCGTCACCGATCGTCCGCCCGTCCACCGCGCCCACCCACGCCAGCTCGCCCATCGTGCCGGTCGTGAAGCACTCGTCCGCGTTGTACAGGTGCGTCAGCGAGTAGTCCCGCTCCTCGTGCGCGATCCCGTGGTCAGCGCACAACCCGAGCACCGTCTCCCGCGTGATCCCCTCCGGGCACGCGACGGTCCGCGACGTGACGACCGTCCCGCCCTCGACGATGAAGATGTGCGTCGCGTTCGTCTCCGCGACGAACCCGCGCTGGTCGAGCATCACCGCGTCGTCCGCGCCCGCGGCGTTCGCCTCCACCTTCGCCATGATCGACTGGATCAGGTTGTTGTGATGGATGTTCGGGTCCATGCAGTCTGGCGGGAACCGCCGGATCGAGCTCGTCATCAGCGTCAACCCCGCCGACCCCACCGCGTCGTCGTACACCGGCGCCTTGTGCTCGGCGAGCACGATCAGCGTCCGCCCGGACTGGTTCAGTCTCGGATCCATCCCGCTCGTGATCTTCTCGCCCCGGCTCAGCGTCAGGCGGATGTGCACGTGGTCGCGCATGCCATTCGCCTCGAGCGTCTTTCGGATCTCCTCGACCAACTCGTCCCGCGTGGGGATGTCCGCGAACGCCAGCGCCTTGGCGCTCCGCCGGAGGCGCTCCAGGTGCTCGTCGAGCATGAAGATCCGCCCGTCATAGACGCGAAGCCCTTCCCACACGCCGTCCCCGCCCTGCACGAGCGAATCGAACGGCGACACCCGGGCCCGGTCTCGATGCACCAGCTCGCCGTTGATGTTGACGAGCAGGTCCCGGTTCCTCTCGTTGAAGGTCTGCAGCATGCCAACAGACTAGCCACGGGCACCCCCGGCGGGCCCCCGCGAGCCGCCGCGCGGCACACATAGACTTCGCCCCGGTATGAGCGTTCACCCCTCGTCGCCGCCACGCCCGGAAGTCATCGATCTCGTCTACGAGATCCAGCGCGAGTTCTCCCGCCAGACCGAGCCGGCCGGGCTCGTCCGCGTCTTCCTCGATGAACTCTCCCGCCTGCTGCCCGTCAGCCGGCTGCTGTACGTCATGCCCTGGCCACCGCCCATCCGCCGATACGCCGCCGCACCGGTCGGATCACTCTCAACCGGCTCGCTCGGCTACAGGGTGCTGCTCGATGTGGACGCGTCGTGCGTTTCGGCGACCGAACCGTCCGCGTTCCGGCGGATGTTCCAGCCCCGCTCCGACGACCTCCCCGACGGTCGCGGCGGGCTGCTCGGGGAGATCACCGGCCAGCCGCTCCCCATCCTCCGCGGCGACCTGTCCCTCAGCGGCGGCGCGTGCGGGCTCGGGCCCGCCGCGGCCAACCACCGCTCGATGATGGCCGTCCCCGTGTTCTGGCAGGGGCACGTGCAGGGCTGGATCGTCGTCTTCTCCGACCAGCCCGACGCGTTCTCCCGCGACGACCTCCGCCTCCTGCTCACCACCGGCAACACCCTCGTCCGCTCCACGGTCTACCTCGACGCCCTCGAGGAGACCCGGTGCGCCAACGCCCGCGTCCACGAGACGCTCGCGCACATCGGCCAGGTGCAACGCTCCATGCTCGCCGCCACACCCCCTCCCGACCCGAGGGTCCGCTACGCCCTGGCCTACGAGACCTGCGAGGAATCGGGCGGCGATCACTACGACGTGCACGAGCCCGCACCCGGCCTCGTCGAACTCGTCATCGCAGACGTCAGCGGCCACGGCGTCCTGGCGACCGTCGGCGTTGCCATCTTGCGCGCGGCCATCATCGCACAACGCCGCGCTGGGCTCATCGGCCCCGATGCCGTTCGCGAGATCGACGCCGTCATGCTCGCGAGCATGCGCCCCGGAGCGTTCGCGACCGCGTGGTTCGGAACCCTCGACCTGGCCACCGGGGTCATCGAATACATCAACCGCGGCCACCCCCCGCCCGTCGTCCGCCGCGCGCACGGCGGGATCGACCGGCTCGACGCCGACGCCGGCATCCCCCTCGCCGTCGCGGACATGCCCGGCCCCCCGCCCGCCCGCGACACCCTCGCCCAGGGCGACCTCCTCGTCCTCTTCAGCGACGGAATCACCGAGGCGTTCAATCCCGCCGGCGAGCAGTTCGGGAACGCGCGCCTGATCGAAGCGATCCAGCGCGGCGACGGCTGCCCCGAGCGCACAAAGGCCGCGATCCTCCGCGCCGTCGCCACGCACCAGGCCGGACGCCCGCGCCAAGACGACCAGACACTCGTCCTCGTCTCCCGCGTCAGCTGACCGGTCCGAGCCGATGCCGCGCGAGTGTGTCGTACAGGCCCTGGCACTCCGCGAGCACACCCGTCAGATGCCCCGGCACCTCCGCCGCCCGCTCGTCCGGCGCCTTGAACCCCATCGACTCGTACACACTCGCGTACCAGTGGGGGGCCCACACGCCGTCCGAGTCCCTGGGCCCCGGCTCCCACGCCAGCATCGCCTCATCAAACCCCACACCCACGCGCGCGCACAGCTTTGTCAGCATCCCCTCCGGATCCCGCAGCACGTCCGCCGAATCGATCACCGCCGGCGTCTCGCCCGTCCGCGCCCGCACGAGCTCGAACAACTCCACCTGCTGCGGCAAGCCAAGGTCCGCGGGCGTCGGGTCCGGGATCACCCTGTGGAAGCTCGCGATCATCGCCGCCGGATCGCGGATCAGGAAGCAGTTCTCGAGCTGGTGCACCCAGTCCGTCCCTGCGCCCGCCGTCAGGTGATGCGCCATGTGCTTCTGATACCAGACCGGCACAGCCGCCTCGCCCGTCAGCCGCTCCGCGACCACCGCCCACTCGGTCGGCTGGCTCGCCAGCACGTCGTCCCACCCCGGGTGCGCTTCGCGCGCCTCGGGCGTCAGCGTGCTCAGGTAATGCGCATATAGCGGCTCGTCAGACACCACGCAATCCGACCGCGACTCCCACGAACGCATCAACGCCGTGGAGATGTTCCGCGGCCCGGACCACATCGCGATCCGAACCGTCGCCATCAGGCCCCCGCGCCAGCCGGCGTCATCCGCGCCCGCACGCTCGTCTCGCCCTTCGTGTCGATCTCCTCGCGGATCGCCGCGACGAAGTCGTTCAGCGGCACCGCCCCGAGGTCCTTCTCCACCCCGAACGCCCGAACCGACACGTTCCGCGACTCCGCGTCCCGCGGCCCGACGACCAGCAGGTACGGGACCTTCCACTCCGCCCCGTGCTTGATCTTCGCCTGCACCCGCTCGTTCCCGTCGTCGATCGTCGCCCGAACGCCGACCTCGGTGAGCGCGCCCAGCACCTCGTTCGCGTAGTCCGCGCTTTTCTCCGAGATCGGCAGCACCCGCACTTGCTCCGGGCTCAGCCACGTCGGGAACGCGCCGGCGAAGTGCTCGATCAGCACCGCGATGAACCGCTCCATCGACCCGAACGGCGCCCGGTGGATCATCACCGGCCGGTGCTTCGCGTTGTCCGCCCCCGTGTACCACAGGTCGAACCGCTCGGGCAGGTTGTAATCCACCTGCACCGTGCCCAGCTGCCACTCGCGCCCGATCACGTCCTTCACGATGAAGTCGATCTTGGGCCCGTAGAACGCCGCCTCGCCCGGCTCCTCGCTCACCGCCGCTCCCAGCTCGTTCGCCGCGTCCCGGCACGCCTGCTCCGCCTTGTCCCAGTTGTCCGAGGTCCCGACGTACTTGGCGCTGTCCGGATCGCGCAGGCCCACGCGCACCCGGAAGTCCGTCAGCCCGAGCGTCTCGAACGCCAGCTTCACGAGCTTCAGGCATCCGCGCACCTCGTCCCCGATCTGATCCTCGCGGCAGAACAGGTGCGCGTCATCCACCGTGAACGACCGCACCCGCGTCATCCCGTTCAATTCGCCCGACTGCTCCCACCGGTAGACCGTCCCGAACTCGCTCAGCCGCACCGGCAGGTCGCGGTAGCTCCTGGGCTGGCTGTCGAAGATCTTGATGTGGTGCGGGCAGTTCATCGGCTTGAGCAGGAACCCCTCGACCTGCCCCATGCTGATCTGATTGCTCAGCTCCGAGCAACTGCACCCCTCGTCCGCCACGCGATGGATGAACTCCCGGTTCATCACCGGCGTGAACTGGCTCTCCGCGTAGTACGGGAAGTGACCCGACGTCTTGTACAGGTCCAGCTTCCCGATGTGCGGGCAGAACACATCGAAGTACCCCATCTTCCGCAGCTCTTCGCCGATCCAGTCCTGCAACTCCTTGCGGATGATCGATCCCCGCGGCGTCCACAGCACCAGCCCCTGCCCAACCGTGTCGTCGAAGTGAAACAGCTGCAGCTGCTTGCCCAGCAACCGGTGATCCCGCTTCTTGGCTTCTTCCAGGCGCGTCAGGTGCGCGTTGAGGTCCTTCTTGTCGTAGAACGCCGTGCCGTACACGCGCGTCAGCCGGTCCGAGTTCTCGTCGCCGTGCCAGTAGCTCGACGCCAGGCTCATCACCTTGAACGCCCCGATCCGGCCCGTGCTCGGCACGTGCGGCCCGCGGCACAGGTCCTCCCAGTCCTTCCCGGGCTCGCCCGTCGCGTAAAACGACAGCGACAAGCTCCCCGCCTCGTGCGCCCGGTGCGCGTTGTCGAGCTTGTACTTGGACCCTTCCTTCTCGAGCTTCGCGATCCCCTCGCCGTACTCGAGCTCGTACCGCGTGAACGGGCGGTCCTCCTTGACGATCTTCGCCATCTCGGCCTCGATCGCATCGAAGTCGCCCTCCTTGAGAGGCCGGTCCTGCGGGAACGCGATGTCGTAGTAGAACCCCGTCTCCAGCGGCGGCCCGTACACCAGCAACGCCCCGGGCACCACACGCTGGATCGCTTCGGCCATCACGTGCGCGCACGAATGCCGCACCAGCGTCAGAGCGTCCGCGTCGGGCTCGCCATCCCGCGTCTTCGCCGTCACGATCGCCAACTCGCAGTCGTCGGCCAGCGTGGTCGAGAGATCGGTCAGCTCGCCATCGACCTTCGCGCCGACCGCCGCCTTCGCGAGCCGTTCGCCGATCGACACCGCGACGTCGTACGCCGACACGGGGCCATCAAAATCCTTGACCGATCCATCCGGAAGCGTGATGCGGGGCATGCGGAAGTCTCCACGCGGGTGTTCGCGCGGATCCTAGCGGACCGCGGCCACCCGGACCCCGCATCCCGCGGCGCGGGTGCCAAGGGTTGCCCCGAAGGGCAACCCGTGCGGCTCCACGCCAACGGTCATCCCTCGCCGGGCCGACGCGCCACGATGTCCAGGCTCGTGACGTACGCCGCCGGATCGCCCCCGGGCAGCAGCCCCGCGAGCTTCCGATACAGCGGGTCGCCCGCCTCCGTCATCGCCGCCACATACTCCGGCTTGGGCGTCAGCTCGATCCCCTCGAACCCGATCTCGGTCAGCATCGATCGCATGTCCTCGACGAGTGCCGCGCCCGCGACGCACCCGACCCAGTCCTCGACCGTCTTCTTCGCCTCGCCAGGAAGCTCCTGCAGGAGCGCGATGTCCGAGATCGCCACCCGCCCGCCGGGTTTGAGGACGCGGAAGATCTCGCCCCACGCCCTCGGCTTGTCCGTCGAAAGATTCAGCACGCAGTTCGAGATCACGACGTCCACCGACGCGTCCGCCGCCGGCAGATGCTCGATCTCGCCAAGCCGGAACTCCACGTTGTTCAGCCCCGTGTTCGCGCGGTACGCCTCCGCGTTCGCCCGCGCCTTGGTGATCATCTCGCTCGTCATATCGACCCCGATCGCCCGCCCGCTCGCGCCGACCTTCGGCCCCGCCAGGAAGACGTCGAACCCGCCGCCCGAGCCGAGGTCCATCACCACCTCGCCCGCGTGCAACGCCGCGATCGCGGTGGGATTCCCGCAGCTCAAGCCCATGTTCGCCCCGCCGGGCAACGCGCTGAGCTCGTCCGCCGAGTACCCGATCTGCTCGGCCAGTTCGTCGGCGCCGAGGCTCACCGGCCCGCAGCAACTCCCCCCGCCGCAGCACCCGCCCGCGAGTTCTTCGCGTGTCGCCGCCGCGTCCTCACCCACGAACACGCCCGCCTCCGCGATCTTCGCGTACCCGGACCGGATCGTGTCGCGCAGCGTCTCAATCGAACGTGTCTCGTCGCTCATGTCGTTCCTCCCGTACGTGTTCAGCAGCAATCCGGCGGGCACACCGGCTCGCCGTTCTTCAGTCGTCTCGTGATCTCTTCCGCGGGCACGCCGCAGATCGCGCTCAACCGCGCCCGGTCCGCCGCGATGACCTCATCCGCTCCCGCGAGCCGCGCCACCATCGCGAGCCCGTCCGCCTCGGCGGTCCCCGGATCCGCGTCCGCCGCGCGGTAGTGCACCCAGCGCCCATCCTTCCGGCTCGTCAGCAGCCCCGCGTCGCGCAGCACCGTCAGATGCCGCGACACCGTCGCCGCCGAAAGACCCACCAACCCCACGAGCTGGCACACGCACCGCTCGGCGTCCAGGCACGCCGCGACCAGCCGCACACGCCCCGGCTCGCCGAGCGCCGCGCCCACGCGAACCAAGCGGTCGAGCGGGGGATGGGTTGGACTCTGAATCGTCATTTCGCTAATCATCGAATCAATCGGCCCCGATTTCAACCCCCCATGCAAGATTTTCTGGAACCCAACGCCTGTGTCGGCGATATATCTGTTATCGATATATCCTGCGACGAACGCCGGAGGCCAATCCCATGCCCGAACCCACCACCCCCAAGCTCAAGCAGGAACAAGCCGAGCTCGTCGTTCTCGCCCTGTTGCGCGACGAGCCCAAGTACGGCTACGCCATCTCCCGCGACGTGCAGGCCCGCTCCGACGGTGCCTTCCGCCTCACCCCCGGCGCGCTCTACCCGCTGCTCACCAAGCTCGAGAAGCAGGGACTCGTCAGCGCGAGCTGGGAAGAGGTGAAAGCCGACACCGCCGACCCCGACGCCGACGGCCGCCGCCGCAAGTGGTACCGCCTCAGCGCCAAGGGCCAGCGCCGCCTCGACCAGCGCATCGCCGACCACCGCCGCTTCACCCAGCTCATCGACGGCTTCATCGAGGGCGACGCCGCGAGGGCCTCCGCGTGACATCCAACACGAAATCACGCGCCCACGTCGAGCCCTCCGCCCGCGACCCCATCGCGTCGTGGCTCGACGTCTTCGTGGGCCTGCTCAACCTGCCCAAAGAACAACAACGCACCATCCGCGACGAGCTCGAGGACCACCTCCGCTCGCGCGTGGACGACCTGCTCATCACCGGCATCACCGAATCCGAAGCGACGCGCCAGGCCGTCGCCGAGCTGGGCGACACCGCCGAGCTCGCCAAGTCATTCCGCGCCGCGTCGCGCACGAGCCACACAAGGAGGCTGATCATGACCGCTTCGATCTGCACGCTCCTCGGAGCCGCCACCGTCCTCGGCTTCTCCACCATCACGGGCACCGCCCTCAACGCGAACCACACCACCAACGCCGCGATGGTCTCGACCAAGCCCGAGTCCATCGCCGTCCGCGACCGCACCTACGGCGAGCTCTTCGCCGACCTCCAGTCCCACACCAACACACCCGTGCTCATCCACTGGGACCGCCTGGGCGACGCCGGCATCGAGCCCGACGAGCCCGTCAACCTCGACGTCGACCCGCTCCCCCCGCACCGCGTCTACATGCTCATCCGCGAACGCACGATGGACGAGTGGTCCGACCCGCTCGCCGTCATCGAGTCCGACGACCTCATCGAGATCACCACCCAATCACACGAGGACGCGCGGACAACCACCCTCCGCACGCACGACATCCGCGACCTGCTCACCACCCGCACCGGCATGACGCCCGCCGACCTCATCGACGGCAACACCTCGAAGACCCGCTGGCGCGCCGAAGCCGAGGGCATCTTCGAGACCATCGTCGAACTCGTCGAGACGGAATCGTGGGTCATCATGGGCGGCGACCGCGCCCGCGGCCAACTCGCCGGCGCCAGCCTCCTCATCGAAGCGCCCGAGCGCCTCCACGAACGCGTCGAAGAGATCCTCACGATGCTCCGCGTGGACGCCGACGAATCGCGGGCCCTCGCCCGCGCCGCCCAGGAGCAAGCCACCACCGATGCCCGCAAGGCCCTCGAGATTGAGATGCACGACACCGACCGCGCGCTCACACTCGCCAAGTCCGAACTGGACGACGCGAAGATGCGGTACGCGAACTACGCCGCCCGCTGCGAACGCCTCATGCTCAACACAAGCGGCATGCCCGGCACGCGGGACTTCGACCCCGACGAATGGGAAGCCAAGCTCGTCGAACTCCGCCGCACCGAGGCCGACCGCGACCTCGCCCGCCAGCGGCTCAACGACCTCATGCAACGGGTGAGCCTGCTCGAACTCACCATCCAACGCGTGCAGGCCCGCATGATGGCGTCCCCCGCCGAATCGCAGACCTCCGCGATCAATCCCGACCCGGTCCACCTCCGGCTCGAAACGATCGACCGCCTCGAAGCTCAAGGCCGCCTCGACGCCGACCGAGCCAACTCCATGCGCCAGCGGGCGCAGGAACAACTCAACCGGGCCAACGCGGGCCGCTGACCCCCCCTTTGACGCCGCCCCCCATCCCGGCAAGACTACCCTCTGACGGGGCTCGGGCCCCCGCCGGAGGGTTTCTCGTTTGATCTGCCCCGCCTGCAACGCCAACGACGACAAGGTCATCGACTCGCGATCGACCGACGGCGGCAAGGTCATCCGAAGACGACGCCAGTGCCTCGCCTGTTCCCGACGCTTCACCACCTACGAACGCGTCGAGCAGGCCACCAAGCTCATGGTCGTCAAGAAGGACGGCACCCGCGTCCCCTTCCAGACCGACTCCATCATCCGCGGCGTCTCCAACGCCTGCGGCAAGCGCCCCATCCCCGAAGACGTCAAGCTCGCGCTCGCCGAAGAAGTCGAGGACGAGCTCCACGCCGAGTACGAGCGCGAGGTCCCCTCGACCGAGATCGGCGAACGCGTGATGGCGCGTTTGCGCAACATCGACCGCATCGCCTACATCCGCTTCGCGACCGAGCACCTCCAGCTCAGCACGCTCGAAGAGATCCAGCGCGAGCTGGACGACCTCTCCGTGCGCCCCATCGAGATCGCGAACCAGCAAGGCCTGTTCGGCGCGGGCAACATCCCGCGCGGGAGAAAGTCATGACCCGAACCACCGCGATCCTCGCATCCCTCGCGTGCATCACGCTCGCCGGCTGTGAGTCGGCGCTCACCACCGAGAAGGCCCCCGAGCAGCGCCTCGACGTCTCCGTCACCAACGACACGCCACAGCGCGCCACCCCGGTCGTCGAGCAAGCCGAGCCGACAACAACGCCCGCCGCCCAGACACGCGACGCCGCGATCGAAACCGTGAGCGCCCCCGCGCCAACGCGCGCCGCGCCGCCGCCCGCCTCCGCCCAGCCCCCGCAGCAGTGGTGGCTCAAGACGCCCGACCCCGTCCAGGGGCGCATCCGCGTCGTCGCCAAGGGTGGGGGGGCGACCCTCCCCGAAGCACGCCAAGCCGCCGTGGACGCCGGCCGCGCCGAACTCACCCGCCTCCGCGGCTCAGCCCCCGAAGAACTCGAGTTCGAGAAAACCCAGGCCTTCCCCCGCGCCGGCGGCGTCTACGAAGCCTTCGTCCTCATCAGCTGCGAACGCTGACCCCATCCTCCCCCGTCCCGACGGGGGAGGCGCCGAGCAACGCGAGGCGGAGGGGGTCTTCCCCTTCTTCGCGTCTCCCGCGAGTGCACCCAACCAGGACCAGCCCATGCCCGACAAACTCCGCGACTCCGCCGCCGCCTGCTTCGAGGGCCTCAAAGAACAAGGCATCCTCCGCGACGGCATGACCGTCCACGTCGGCGGCTTCGGCCTCTGCGGCATCCCCGAACAGCTCATCATCGCCCTCCGCGACACCGGCGTCAAAGACCTCACCTGCGTCTCAAACAACGCCGGCGTAGACGACTGGGGCCTCGGCCTCCTCCTGCAAACAAAGCAGATCGCCAAGATGGTCTCAAGCTACGTCGGCGAGAACGAAACCTTTGAGAAGCAATACCTCGACGGCGAACTCCAGGTCGAGTTCAACCCCCAGGGCACCCTCGCCGAACGCATCCGCGCCGGCGGCGCCGGCATCCCTGCCTTCTACACCGCCACCGGCTTCGGCACCAAGGTCGCCGAAGGCAAAGAGACCCGCAAGCTCATGGCTCCCGATCAATCCGGCGAACGCGACTACGTCATGGAGACCGGCATCTTCGCCGACCTCGCCCTCGTCAAGGCCCACCAGGCCGACCCCTTCGGCAACCTCACCTACCGCATGACCGCGCGCAACTTCAACCCCATGATGGCCGCCGCCGCCCGCGTCACCCTCGCAGAAGTCGACGAACTCCTCGACGCCCCCCTCGACCCCGAGCACGTCCACACGCCGGGCAACTACATCGACCGCGTCGTCCGAACCGTCGCCGAGAAACGCATCGAGCAGCGAACGGTGCGCCAGGGATGAGCGAGATCGAACCAAAGCAACCGGGGCCCATTCATCGGTACCTCATGCGTACCCACCCGGCGACGCTCACGATCCACGCCGTTGTCATCCTCATCGCTCGTGTCATCTCGACCACCGTCCGGACCTACGCCCAGGCCCCCTCCGCGATCGACACACCCGCTCAACTCTCGGTGCCATTCCCGGCCGACCTCGGTCATGCCGATGATCCACTCTTCGGACGTCTGTTCACGCTCACGAACACGGTCGCGCTCGTCGAGGTCGTCGCGGTGACCTTCGGCTGGGCCCTGCTCACGTTCGCCGCGGCCCGGCTCATCGCAGACGCGATCCACCAACACAACCAGGCCGAACCATGACCACCCGGCCCGATGGTGCCGGCCCGGCCGCGCACGCGCGACACCCAGAGTTCCGAAAGGCCTGACCCGATGCTGCAGACGGTGGGCTGGACCCTCGCCCTGGTGCTCGGAATCCCGCTGTTGCTGCTCCTGGGCATCAGCGTCCTCAACGCGCGCATGATGCTCGCGATGCGCCGCGGCGACTTCGCCATCGTCGTCGCCGAGATCGAGGGCGACGACCCACGCCTCGAATCCGTCGCCGCCCTCGTCGATCCCGCCCAGCGCGCCGGCTTCGAGTGGGACGGCATCTACGAGACCGAGATCGCCGACGTCCACGCCCTCGTCGCCGTCTGGCGAAAACCACGCACCGACGAGTGCGTCGTCCACACCATCACACAAGCGGGACAGGGAACCGCCCGCATCACGAACACGATCACCGAGATCAGCACCCGCTTCGACGACCACAACGAGTTGTGCACCGCCGACTCCGCCAACGCCCTCGCCGGCCCCTCACAGGACGGCCGATTCGCCTGGGCCCCCCCCGGCGTCGAGCTCGACGAGCTCCTCCGCCGCCACGACCA
>JAUHXM010000033.1 GCA_030426605.1 Phycisphaerae bacterium
GCCAACGGCCAAGGGTTTAGGAACGGTGGGGGATCAGAGCTGCCAGAGGCTGGCGCCCCAGGTGAGCCCCGCGCCGAAGGCGATGAACATGACCTTCTGCCCCGGCTCGACCCGCCCGGCCTGCTTGAGCTCGTCGAACACGAGCGGGCACGACGCGGCGACGGTGTTGCCGTACCGGTCGATGTTGACCGTCAAGCGTTCGGGCGCGAGCCCGAAGCGGTCGCGGGCGGCTTCGAGGATGCGGGCGTTCGCCTGGTGGCAGACGTAGTGGTCCACGTCTTCCGCGGCGAGCCCGGCTTTCTCGAGCGTCTGCTCGATGACCTCGGGGAACTTCTTGACGGCGAACTTGAAGACCGCCTGCCCGTTCATCTGCACGCGTCCGACCTTGCGGTCGTCGTACTCGTCCTCGTAGAACTGCTCGGCGCAGGTCGGGATGAAGAGGTGCTTGGCGCCGTGGCCGTCGGTGTGCATGGTCTCGGCGATCAGCCCGAGCCTCTCGTCGGCGTCGGCGCGGATGATGAAGGCCGAGGCGGCGTCGCCGAACAGGATCGCGGCGCCGCGCCCGTACGTCGAGTAATCGACGAACCGGGTGATGGTGTCCACGCCGATCACGCCGACATTCTGGTAGCGGCCCGAGCGGGTCATCTCGTGGGCGACGTTGAGCGAGAAGACGAACCCGGAGCAGGCGGCGTTGATGTCCATCGCGCCGACGTTCCCGCACTCGAGCGCCGCGGCGACGGTGGGGCCCACGCCCGGGGTGGGCATGTCCGCCGTCATCGTCGCGACGACGAGCAGGTCGAGGTCTGTGGGGGCGAGGTCAGCGTCGGCGAGGGCTTCGCGCAGGGCCTGCTCGCCGAGCTTGGCGGTGCTCGGGCCGTGGTCGCGGTCGAACACGCGGCGTTCGGAGATGCCCGTCCGCTTGACGATCCACTCGTCGGACGTGTCCATCATCTTCTCGAGGTCCGCGTTGGTCAGGCGTCGCTCGGGCAGCGACGACCCGCACCCGGCGATCCTCACCCCGCGGTGCGCGTGCACGAAGCTCATGCCGGCTCGCCCTGTCGCGATGCGGGGTCAACCGATTCAACCTCGGCGAGACGCGCGATGATCGCGTCGTTCACGTGCGCGTTAACGGCCTGGCGAGCGTTGCGGATCGCCGCGGCGATCGTCCGCGACTCGCTCGAACCGTGGCAGATGAACATCGAGCCGTTCACGCCCATGAGCGGCGCGCCGCCCATCTCGTGGTAGTCGTTCTTCTTGTAGATCGACTTGACAATCGGCTCGAACTGCATCGCGAGCTTGGGGTCGTGCTCGAAGATCTCGGCGGCGATCGCCTGGAACAGACTCTTGGCGAGGCCCTCGGCCATCTTCAAGATCGTGTTGCCCGTGAAGCCGTCGGTGACGATCACGTCCGCCGCGCCCGCGAAGAAGTCGCGACCCTCGACGAACCCGGTATAGTTCAGGCCCGGCGTTACCTTCAGCAGCTCGTGCGCTTGCTTGACGATGCCCGATCCCTTGCCCTCTTCGGCGCCGACGTTCATCAGCGCGACGCGGGGATTGTCGATGCCCAAGGCGTTGCGGGCGTAGACGTCGGACATGACGCCGTACTGCCAGAGGTGGCTGCCGCGGGGCTCGGGGTTGGCGCCGCCGTCGCACAGGACGACGGGCCCGTGGAACGAGGGGATGGTGACGGCGATGCCCGGGCGGTGGACGCCGCGGAGCCGCTTCATGTTCATCTGGGCCGCTGCGACGCAGGCGCCGGTGTTGCCCGCGCTGATCACGCCGTCGCATCGCTCCTCGTCGGTCGCCTTGGGCGAGCCGAGCCGGGCCATGGTAACGATCGAGCTGTCCTTCTTGGCCCGCACCGATGCGGTGGGGGACTCGTGCATCCCGATGACCTCGGGTGCGTCGATGATCTCGAAGCGGGGATCGTCGAGAAGCTTGCGTTCGCGGAGCGTCTCCTCGATCAGGGCCTTGGGCCCGACGAGGACGAGGCGGTCGCCGTCTTCGAGGTGCACGGCGCCGGCAACACAACCCTTGAGGATCGCATCGGGGGCGTGGTCTCCCCCCATCACGTCGATCGCAAGCCGCATCGCCGACTCCTTTCGGCGCGTGGTCAGTCGCTCACGCCGATGCCGAGCTTCTTGACCTTGATCCGCAAGCCCGGACGCACGTACCCGGACTCCTTGCACGCCCGGTGGTGAGCCTTGGGCATGCCCGAGAGGGGGCAGATGGTGGGCGTGGGCGCGGTGAGGGAATCGTGGCTGCGTCGCCGACGGCTGCGGCCTTTGGACTGTCGCTGGGCAGGAAGCATCGGCGCGTCTCCGGGACCTACCGAGAGCCCCGGGCGATCCCCGGAAAACCCCCTCGGAGGGACAGCAACCGTAGACCGTCGCCCTCGCCCCGTCAACGCCCACCGATCCCGCGAACGGTCGCGGCCCCGGTGACGGAACGCCCGCCTTCGGGACTCCTCTGGAGCCAGATGCTCATCACCACCTCACGACGTGTTTGCCTTTTGTTGTTCCTGCTCGCCGGGCCCGTCCGGGGTGCCCTCGCGACGCCCGACGACGCGCTGGTTGCCTGGGCTCAGCAATCCCTCGCAGGACGTGACGCCGCCGCCCGGATCGAGCAAGGGGCCTTGCACGTCGGCGTCCGGGCCCCAGATGCCGAGGCGGTCCAACTGCTTGGCGCCGTCCAACTCCAACTTGCCCACCTCGAAGGAACCCCCCTCTGGGTCGGCAGCGTGGCCCTTGAGCGGCCCGACGAGGCCGTCGTCGGGTGCCGGTTCGCGATCACCCGCGACGGCTCGATGTCGCTGGGCCCGGCGGCCCCCGCGGTCCGCGGGCCCCATGCCCCGCTCCCGCCGGCGCTGGCCGATCCCATCCAGGGCTCGGTGAGCGTGTACGAGATCGGCGCCGAGCGGCTCGGGGCGCCCCGGGTCGTCCGCGTCTACCTGCCGCCGCGCACCGAACCGGGCGAGATCGGTCAGGTCGTGTTCATGCCCGATGGCGCCGCGATCGAGCAGTATGCCCGCGTCCTGGAGCCCCTCGTGCTCGCCGGGACGGTCCCCCCAACCGCGATCATCTCCGTGGCCCACGCGCCGAGCGACCCGACCAACCCGAACCCTGCGGCCGACCACCGGGCGGCCGAGTATCTCATCGGGATCCACGAGCACGTCCCGGGCATGGACGCCGAACGATTCGAGCGGCACTGGCAGTTCTTCACCCGCGATCTCGTCGAATGGGCTCGGGCGGAGCTCGGGCTGGCGGTGCCGCCGGCGCGGCGGATCGTCTTCGGGTTCTCGAACGGCGGGGCGTTCGCCGCGACCGTCGCCGCCCGCGCGCCGGACCAATTCGGTGCGGCCATCGCCCTCTCGCTCGGGTACCCCGGGGTCGCCGACCACTTCCAGCCACTCGACCGGGCGACGCCGCAACGCCTCTGCTTCGGTGCGGGGACCTACGAGCGGGGCTTCCTCGATGCCACCCGCGCCGTTGCGGACTCGGCCCGGACGCCCGGGCGCGAGGTCCGCTTCGTCGAGCGCGTCGGGGGGCACGATCAGGTCATCTGGCAGGAACAGTTCGCGGCGGCGCTGGTCTGGCTCGCCGAGACGCCGCACGATCCACCGTCCTGACCGTCGGCTGGACGCCCGCGGCCCTGCTGGTACAATGGGGCGTGCGGCCACCAGCCGCCATGCCTCCCTAGCTCAATCGGTAGAGCAGCTGACTCTTAATCAGCGGGTTGAAGGTTCGAGTCCTTCGGGGGGTATTGGGCGTCACGGGCGTGCCCGGAGCGATCACGACGCCCGCTCGACGCCCCGTCCGACGAATGCCCCGGGGTCAGCGATTACCCAGGGGGCCCGTGTGGCAAACGATCCGATCCGCGAACTCCTGAAATCCGCCCGCCAGGCGCTGGCGGCTGGGAGTGCACGCCAGGCCGGACAGATCGTCCGCCAGGCCCTCGCCAAGTCGCCGAACCACATCCGAGCGAACATGCTCATGGCTCGGATCCTGGTCGAGATGGGTGACATCCGGTCGGCCGTCGAACACATGGACACGGCCAAGGCGGCGGCTCCGCAGGACCCCGAGGTGCTGTTCAACCGCGCGAACATCCTGCACCGCGATCCCCGCCGGGCGGCCGAGGCGAAGGACGAGTACAAAGCCTGCCTGGAGCTTGCGCCGGATTCCGTGTCAACGCACTCGGCGCTGGCGAAGGTGCACGAGGAGCTCAACGAGTTGCCCGAGGCCCGCGCCGCCGCGGAGCGGGCGCTGGCGCTCGACGCGAACAACCCGGCGTCGCTGCTCATCATCGCGTTGGTCGATCTGCGTGAGGACAAGCCCGAGGCCGCCCGCGTCGGGTTCGAGCGCCTGCTCCTGGACGACGGCGGGTCGCTCGCCTCGAAGCTCCCGGCAGTCACCCGCGCCACGGCGCTCAACCGGTACGCGACCACCCTCGATCGGCTCGGGGCGTACGACGCGGCCGCGACGTGGTTCGACCGTGCCCAGCGGGTCCGGTGGTCGTGCCCGGATGCGGGCAACGTGCGCCCGAACCAGCCGCTGCGCGTGATCGATGACGCCCGCAAGGCGATCACGCCCGCGCTGCTCAAGCAGTGGCAGGCATCGACCCACGACGACGGGCTCGACGACCCGGTGTTCCTCGTCGGGTTCCCGCGGAGCGGGACGACGCTGACCGAGCAGATCCTCGCTTCGCACCCCGGCGTCGTGACGCTCGACGAGAACTCGCCGATGGCGGAGGTGCTGCCAAAGCTCGCGGCCCGGACGTCGGCGGGCACCTATCCCATGGCGCTGCCCAAGATCCGCGATGAGTTCGTCAGCGAGCTACGCGGTCTCTATGCGTCCGGGATGGACAAACGCCTCGAGAGCGACGTCGGCGCGCCCCGGGGCGATCGCCTGCTGATCGACAAGCTCCCCCTCACGATCATTCACTTGCCCGCGATCGTGCGGCTGTTCCCAAAGGCACGCGTGATCGTCGCGCTGCGCGACCCGCGCGACGCGTGCGTCTCGGCGTTGTCGCAGCTGATGAAGCCCAACAACGCGATGGCGCACCTCCGGTCGGTCGAGTCCGCCGCGAAGTTCTACGAACAGGTGATGGGTTTCTGGCTCGAGCTCCGCCCCGACCTGCCGCTGCCCTGGATCGAATCCCGGTACGAGGATCTGGTCGCGGACACCGAGGCGGGCGCGCGCCGGCTCGTCGAGTTCCTCGGGCTGGAGTGGGACGACGAGGTGATGCGCTACCGCGAGAAGCTCGAGGGCAAGGCGATCTCGACCCCGTCATACGAAGCGGTCGCCCAGCCCGTGCACACGCGGTCGGTCGGGCGTTGGAAGCATTACGAGCCGCTGCTTGAGCCGGTGAACGACGCGCTCGCGCCGTTCCTGGACGCGTTCGGGTACGAGCGTTGAGGGCCCCGTGAGCGCGGACGCGACGAGTGCCGATGCGTTGGCCGCTCAGGCGTCCGCTGCGCTGGGCGCGGGGCAGGCGGCGCGTGCGTTCAAGCTCGCCGAGCAGGCGCTGACGATGGAGCCCGAGCACGCACGCTCGCTGATGGTGCAGGGCGCGATCGCGCGCGACACCGGTCGCCTGCACGACGCGATCCCGCTGCTCGAGCGGGCGTACCAATCGGCACCGGACGATCCCGAGATCATGTACAACCTCGCGCTCGCGCTGCACCAGTCACCGGCCCGCGGGGCGGATGCGCGGGCCCGCCCGCGCGAGCTGTACGAGTGCGCTGCCGAGCTCGCGCCGATGTCGCCATTCCCGCGCGCCATGCTCGCGAAGCTGCTCGAGGAGACGAACGACCTCGCCGGCGCGCGGGCCGCGGCGGACGACGCCCTCGCCCTCGATCCCGGCAACCCGTCGGCGCGGCTCGTCAGCGCGCTCGTGGACCGACGCGAGGGACACCTCGCCCGCGCCCGCGAGCAATTCATCTCTCTCATCTACGGCGACGACGGGCGGACACTCGCCAAGTTCCCGCCGCCCGCCCGCGCGATGATCTGGAACCGGCACGCGCACACGCTCGACGAGCTGGGTGAGCACGACGCGGCGTTTGCCGCGTTCGAGTATGCGCAGAAGCTCCGGTGGTCGCAGCCCGACGCGGTGCGCGTCGATGGCTCGTTCGTGCTGGCCGCCGCGGACCGGGCGAAGGACGCGATGACCCGCGACAGGCTCGCCCGCTGGTCCCACGGCGACGGCGGCGACGGACGCGCCGACCCGGTCTTCCTTGTGGGGTTCCCGCGGAGCGGGACGACGCTGACCGAGCAGATCCTCGCGTCGCATCCGAGGGTGGTGACGCTCGACGAGGACTCGCCGCTGGTGGATCTCGAGCCGATCCTGCGCCCCCTGATGCCCGGTGGGCCAACGGGCGACGCGCTGGACGCGTTGGGCAAGACGGACCTCGCGAAGAGCCGCGACGCGTACTTCGCCGGCGCGCAGCGTCGGCTCGAGGAGGCGGGCGGATCGCTCACGGACGCTTCGGTGCTGATCGACAAGCTGCCGCTGTCGATCCTGGAACTGCCGACGATCTGCCGGGTGTTCCCGAAAGCGCGCATCATCGTGGCGATCCGCGACCCGCGCGATGTGTGCTTGTCCGCCGTCATGCGCCTGATGGTGCCCAACCCCGCGATGGCGAACCTGCGTTCGTTGCCCGAGGCGGCGGCGTTCTACGACAAAGTCATGGACTTCTGGCTGACCGTCCGCCCGCGCCTGCGCCACGCCTGGATCGAATCGCGCTACGAGGACCTCGCGTCCGACCCCGAGCCCGCGATCCGCAAGCTCGTCGAGTTCCTCGGGCTGGAGTGGGACGACGCGGTGCTGCGCCACCGCGAGCACGTCCGCGGCAAGGCGATCTCGACGCCGTCGTACGAGTCGGTCGGATCCGAGATCACGACGAGATCCGTCGCGCGATGGCGTCAGCACGAGGCTCGGATCCGCCCGGTCCTGCCCACGCTCGCGCCGTTCCTTCAAGTGCTCGGGTACGTCGAGTGAGCGGGCGGGCGGACGAGCACGCCGCCGCCGCCGAGCGAGCCCTGGACGCGGGCGATCTGGCCCGGGCGGTGGAAGAATCGCAATCCGCGTTGCGAACAAACGGGAGGCATCTCGGCGCGATGCTTGTCCTCGGGCGCGCGCTGCACGCCGCGGGGCAGCGGGGCAACGCGATCGATGTGCTCACGCGTGCCACGGGCATCCATGCCCATGACTGGCGGGCGCATCTGACGCTCGCCCAGGTGCTGCACGCGAAATCTGCGGACCACGACCGGGCCCGCGGGGCGTACGAGCGGGCGGCGGAACTTAACCCCGAGTTCGCCGGCACGCACGCCGCGCTCGCGAAGCTGTGCGAGGAAGTGAACGACCTCGACGGAGCTCGGCGGCACGCGGACCGGGCCGTCGGGCTGGCGCCGGACGACCCCGCGTGCGTGCTCGCCGCGGCGCTGGTGGACCGGCGCGAGGGCGACCACGCGTCTGCGCTCGCGCGGCTCGCGCCGGTGCTCAACGACGACGCCCGGCTCTCGTCGCTACCCCCGATCACGCGGGCGCTCGCGTTCCGGTCGTACGGGCAATCGCTGGACGCGACAGGCGAGCACGCTCGGGCGCGGGATGCGTTCGCCCGCGCGCACGCCGAGCGGTGGTCGATGCCCGACGGGCGGCGCGTCGATCCCCAGCGGGCGTTGGACGCGCTCGATGCGGCGCATCGAGCCTCGACGCCCGAGGCGCTGGACGCGTGGCGTCGGGACCCGCTCGTGCCCGACCCGCCGCCGTCGCCCGACCCGGTGTTCCTCATCGGGTTCCCGCGCAGCGGGACGACGCTGACCGAGCAGATCCTGGCGGCCCACCCGGGCGTCGTGACGCTCGACGAGGACACGCCGCTGGCGGAGGTCGATCGCGAGCTCGCGGCGCGTTCCCCGACAGGTCAACCGGCGGACGCGCTGGGGTCGATCGACGCGGGCTTTGTGCGCACATTGCGCGAGACGTACACGGCCGGGGTCGGGCGACGCGTCGAACTCGCGGGGCGACTTCTTGTTGACAAGCTCCCGCTCAACATCGTTCGGCTGCCGCAGATCGCACGGGTGTTCCCGACCGCGCGCCTGATCGTGGCGATCCGAGACCCGCGGGATGTCTGCGTGAGTTGCCTATCGCAGGTGATGACGCCGAACGCCGAGATGGCGCACCTGCGGTCGATCGGGTCCGCCGCGGCGTACTACGCGCGGGTCATGTCGCTCTGGCTCGGCGTGCGCGATCACCTGCCCAACCCATGGATCGAATCGAAGTACGAAGATCTCGTCGCGGACCCCGAGCGATCGATCCGGGCGCTCGTCGGGTTTCTGGGGCTCCCCTGGGACGACGCCGTGCTCCGCCACGATGAGCACGCGCGCGGCAAGGCGATCTCGACGCCCTCGTACGAAGCCGTCGCGGCGCCGATCTCGCGCGCGGCCGCGGGCCGCTGGCGCCGGCACGCGGACGCGTTCGAGGATGTCCACGGGCTCGGGCCGTTCTGCGACGCGTTCGGGTACGAGCCGTGACCGGGGCGCACGAAGCCCGGGCCCGGGCGCTCGTGGCGCGGGGGCGCGACCTCGAATCACGCGGCGACTACGCGGGCGCCGCGGGTGCGTATAGAGAAGCAACCGAGACCGACCCGGCACACGC
The DNA here is from genome assembly GCA_030426605.1 of Phycisphaerae bacterium. Taxonomy (GTDB): domain Bacteria; phylum Planctomycetota; class Phycisphaerae; order Phycisphaerales; family UBA1924; genus BQJQ01. Next base: position 8,653 of record JAUHXM010000033.1, read on the forward strand.
CGCGGCGTTCGCCGGGCTCGCGCGCGTGCTCGAACGCACGAACGACCTGTCCGGAGCCCGTGCCGCGGCGGACCGCGCCATCGAACTCGATGGTGAGGACGCGCACGCCTCCCTGACGCTCGCGAACATCCTCCGTCGGCAGGGTGACGCGGGTGCGGCGCGCACCGTGTTCGACCGCGTGCTGGGTTGCGCCGAGCCGCCCAGGGGCGTCGGCGACGCGGCGCTCGCGGTCGCGTGGAACCGGTACGGCCTCACGCTGGACGCGTTGAACGAGCCGGCGGTCGCGATCGAGGCGTTTGCCCGGGCGAACACGATCCGCTGGTCGATGCCCGACGCGGCAGCGATCGATGAGCTCGCGCCGGTGCGCCGTATCGAGGCGACGCGCGCGTTCCTCACGCCCGATCGCGTCCGTCGGTGGGCCGGCGAAGAGTCGGCCGGCCAACGGGGGGACCCTGTGTTTCTCGCCGGGTTCCCACGCAGCGGGACGACGCTGACCGAGCGGCTGCTCGGGGCGCACCCCGCCGCGAAGATCCTCGACGAGGACTCGCCCGTGCGCGAGACAATTATGGAGGCCCGGCGGCTCGCGGGGGGCGCGCTCTATCCCGGCGTGCTGGATGAGATCACGCCCGCCCAGGCCGAGTCGCTCCGCCGGTTCTACTGGTCGGGGATCACCCGCCGCGCGGGTCCGATCGCCGAGGGCGGCGTGCTGATCGACAAGGTCCCGCTGCACCTGCTGGACCTCGCGGCGATCGTCCGCCTGTTCCCACGCGCCCGGCTGCTCATCGCCTTGCGCGACCCGCGGGACGTGTGCGTCAGCGCGTCCATGCAGCTCATGCAGCCCAACCCGTCGATGGCCCATCTGCGGACGATCGAGGGCGCGGCCCGGTTCTACGCGCAGGTGATGGGGCTCTGGCTCGCTGTGCGAGGCGGCCTGACAAACCCGATGCTCGAGTCGCGCTACGAAGATCTGGTGGCGGACCCCGAACCCGCCGCGCGTCGCCTGCTTGAGTTCGTCGGGCTGACGTGGGATCCCGCCGTGCTTCGGTTCCACGAGGCCGCCCTCGGGGCGTTCATCGCGACGCCGAGCTTCGAGGCGGTGGCCCGCCCGATCTCGGCGTCCGCGCAGGGGCGCTGGCGGCGGTACGAGCGGTGGATCGCGCCCGTGACGCCCGAGCTTGAGCCGTTCCTCCACGCCTGGGGGTACGACTGACCGGCGCAATTGCAGCACCCCGGCGGGTTTGGCCGACCTTCACCGCAGACCCGGAGGTGCCCATGACGACCCGCCCGCCCGTGCTCTTTCTCCAGCCCCAGGGGTTGACGGTGACCGGCATCACGACGTGGGCCGTCCGGCTCGCGGGCGAGCTGGCCCGCGCGGGGCGTCTGACGGGCATCGTGGTCCACGGCTCGGCGCGCGGGCACGGCTCGGTGGAGTGTCCGATTCCCGAGGGCGTGCGGGTATTCCGGCACGACGACCTGCCCCCGATCGACGCGCTCGAGGGTGATGTCGCCCCGATCGCGGACGCGTACGCGGACGCGGCGGCGCGGATGGGCAGCGGGCCGGTCTGTGTCATCCCCACACGCCACGGCGACTGCTTCGGCGCTTGCGCCGAGCTCACGCGGCGCGACGCGGGCCGCTACCGCGTGATCGGATGGCAGCACGTCGCAACGGCGTACGAAGATCGGTTGATCGAACGGTACGAGCCGGTCTTCTCGAGGCTCGTCGGCGTCTCGACGTACATCGCCGAGCGTTTGCGCGCCCGCCTGCCGCACCGGGCGGCGGACGTGTGCACTCTGCTGAACGCCGCAGACGCCGCGCCGTGGGTGCCGGCACGCCCGCCGCTGGACGGGCGCCCGATTCGCATCGTCTATACCGGGCGCCTCGAGCACGAGCAGAAGCGGGTGCGCGCGCTGATCGCGATGTCCGACGCCCTGCGCGCCGCGGGCGTGGCGCACGAGCTGACCGCGATCGGCGACGGGCCCGGCGCATCATGGTTCGACCACGCCGCCCGGACGCGACCCGGCGTGATCCGCGTCGGCGCGATCGGCCCGGCGCTGGTGCAGTCGCAGCTCGACGGAGCGGACGTGTTCGTTCTCGCGTCGCGCACCGAGGGGCTGAGCATCTCGCTGCTCGAAGCGATGGGGCGTGGGTGCGTGCCCGTCATCACGGAAACGCCCTCGGGCTCGCGCGACGCGGTCGAGGACGGCGTCTCGGGCGTGCTCGTCCCGTTCGACAATGAATCGGATGAAGCGGTGGGGGCGCTGCTCGCGGCGGGGGTGCAGCGGGCGATCGGCATCGGGCTTGGCACGCTCGGAGCCGCGGCGTGGAAGCGCGTGAAGGCTCGGTTCAACCCGGACCGCATCGCGGGCGATGCGGGGGGCGTGCTCGACGCCGCCGCGCGCGCCGAGCCGCGCGCATGGCCGAGCGACGAGCCCGCGGCCTTCAGCGCCGCCGAGGGGGCGTCGGCGTCGGGGTCCGTCCCGCCCGAAGCGGCCGAGCTGCTCGCGCTGCGTCTGGGGGCGTTGCTGGGGCGGCGTGTCGCGATTCACGGCACCGGGGCCCACACGCGGCAGCTCCGCCCCGTGCTCGCGCGGACGCCCAACCTCGTCGCCTTCATCGATGACGACCCGTCCAAGGCGGGCTCGGACCTATGGGGCGTGCCCGTGGTGACGCCCGATCGGGCCGCCGAGCTGGGCGTGACGGACGTCGTGATCAGCTCGTGGATGCACGAAGATTCCATCTGGTCGCGTCGGGCCCCGCTCGAATCGGCAGGCGTCCGTGTGCACCGGCTCTACGCGCCCGCGACGGCGGACGCGGCGTGACGGATTCTGCCCGCCGCGCCCCGCCCGTGCCGATGGACTCGGCGTGAGCGCGACGCAGAACGAGACCCCGACCACCGACACCCTCGCCCGCCAACTCGATGTGCACGGCGCCTGGACGCTGCTCGCGCCGATTCTGACGCACGCGCATGATCACCCGGACGACCCTGAAGCGGCGGTGCTCGCGCTGCGGGCGGCCGTGCAGATCCAGCAGGGCGTGCTCGCACGAGAAGCCGCCTCTCGGATCGATCCGGGTCTCGCCGGCCGGGCGGACGTCCGGGCGCTCCTTGACCGAACAAACGAGCTCGCGCCGATGGAGTTCGGGCCGGACGACCGGATCGTGTTGGGCCGGCGGAACGTCGAGCTGCTGCACACAACGCGCGGCGTGGACCTGCGCGAGCGGTATGAACAATGGGCCGCGGGGGAACACGGCTGGCGCATCCTCGCGACGCCCGATGGCAACGTGATCCGACGCCCGGCGGCGAACGACGACCCACGGTCGTGGCTGTGGCTGGGCGAGCAGCGGGCCGCGGCGCGGTCGTTCGTCGCGGCTCACTTCTCGAGCGCCGGCGAGGAGGAGATCGCGCCGATCGCGGTGGAGGGGTTCAGCCCGCCGTGGGTGTTCGTCGAGATCGCCGGGGCCACGCCGCGACTGTCCAACGGGTACCAGCCGCGCATCCGCGTCCTCCAACGCGATCCGGCGGAGTTCTTCGAGGGTGCCTCGATCATCGATCTCGCGTCGTTCGTCGGCGACGACCGGATCGCCTGGTATGTCGGGGAAGACGCCGCCGAGCGGTTCGCTGCGGAGGTTCGCGCGGCACCGGGGACGCAGAGCATCGGGCCCGGCGTGCCGATCGGGACGGTGCGCACACCGATCGAGCCTCCCCTGGGCGAGCTCGTCAACACGCTGTCGGCGGAGATCGTCCGCGAAACGAACGAAGCATGCGAGCGCGTCCGGATCGCGTACGAACCGCGCGACGCCGCGTGGTGGTGCGAGCGGTACGAACGTGCGCTCGCGCCGGGTTCGGCGGATCCGCTGCGTGTGCTCATCCCGACGACGCGGTACTCGACGTACATCCAGCACGCAGCAAAGGACCTGGCCGAGGCGGTCAACCGGCACGGTCACCGTGCCGAACTGCTGATCGAGCCCGATGACCACACCCGCCTGAGCGCGCACGCCTATCACGACGCGTTCGATCGGTTCGACCCGGACCTCGTGGTGCTGATCAACTACCCGCGAGCCGCCCGGGCGGGTTCGTTCCCAGACAACGTTCCGTTCGTGTGCTGGATCCAGGACGAGATGCCGCACCTGTTCTCGCGCGAGGTCGGCGAGGCGCAGGGCCCGCTCGATTTCATCGTCGGACACACCGCTCGGCGTCTGTTCCGCGAGTTGGGGTACGACGCGTCGCGATCGTTGTACTCGCCGGTCACGGTCTCCGAGCGGAAGTTTCACGCGGGCGCGATCACGCCGAGGCAGCGGGAGCGGTTCGCGTGCGAGGTCGCGTTCGTCTCGAACCATTCCGAGACGCCAGACGCCATGCACGAGCGCAAGGCCCGCGAGGCGGGCGACCCGCGGGTGCGCGCCGTGCTCGACGCCATCCGGCCCGGTGTTGAGTCGGTCGCGCGCGATCTGCTGGGCTCCCACGCTCGGCGGACGCTCAAGGGGATCTGCCGCGATACGCTCAGAACACTCGGCGCGGATGAATCGGAGTCCAATTCGTACCTCATGCAGTACGCGTGCCCGATGCTCGAGCGCATGGTGCGCCACAACACGCTCGCGATGGCGGCGGATGTGTGCGATCGGCGCGGGTGGCGCCTCCGCGTCTTTGGTCAGGGATGGGACGAGCACCCGAGGTTCGGCGCCCACGCGGGGGGCGTGATCGAGCACGGCGACGATCTCCGCGCGTGCTACCAGTCGGCGACGGTCCAGATCCACGCGTCCGCACTCTCGCTCGTGCACCAGCGCGTGATGGAGTGCGCGCTGAGCGGCGCACTCCCCATCGGTGTGCTCTCTCGGTCGTCGCTCCCCAGCGTTGCGCGGCTCCTCTACAGGGCGGGCCTCGTGCCCTCGGACGCCGACCGCGTTCTGGAAGACGGCCAGATCGCGTTCGCGATCCGCTCGCACGACGTGCTGCGGGAGTACGTCGCCTTGCGTGAGCGTCTTGGCTTGCCGGTGGCGAACAAGGACGAGGTGATCCTCCGCGCGTCGAGCCTGACGCGGCTGTACGGCGAGACCGCCGCACGTGGGATGGACGCCTTCGATGCGCCGTCGCTGTGGGGTGACCTGAGCGATATCACGTTCCGAGACGCGGCGTCGTTCGAACGCCTGGTCGGGCGTGCGATCGAGGATCCCGCGTGGCGGGCCGATCGAGGCACCGAGATCGCGCGCCGGGCTCGGGCGCACTCAACGACGGGCGGGCTCACAGATCGGATGCTCGAGCTTGTGCGCGACGGCATCGCGGCCGCCGCGGCTACGCCGGCTGCCTGAGCGTCTCCGGGAGCGCCCGCCACCAGGACCGGTCGGCGTACCCCATGGACTCGAGCCACGCGCCGGCGTGCTCGTCGAAGATCTCGCCGTCCCGACGGGTGAAGACGCGGCGCCAATCGCCCGAGATGCCCTTGCGCGTGTGCGCCGTCGCGACGTGGGTGCCTCGTGGGCGGCCCGCGGCACGCTCGAACGAACCCGCGCTGACGCACAGATCGAGCACGTCGTGATCTGCTCGCACGCCGATCGCTTCGAAGATGCGCGCCAGTTCCGCGTGCTGGTCGGCGAGCATCGACTCGAACCGCACGCTGGTGTTCGCCCGCGATGCCGCGTCGGTGCACTCCGCCCAGAGCGACGCCCAGGACTCGACGGTGTCGTCGTCGAAGAACCGGCCCGGGGTGCCGGGCGCCTGCCGAACGGTGCCGGCGAGTTGCTTGTTGAGCCAGTGGTGCGCGCCGCTCGTCACGACGTCCCGACCGTCTCGGATGAGCCCGACGACGGGGGCGCTGGGGAAGACCCGCGCGAGGCGCTCGGCGACGTGCGCCGCCGTGCCGGGGTAGGGCGTGATTTTGTCAACGATCACAGGCTTGCCCGAAGTGTCACGGTCGAACCGGTGCAGCGCGCCGGCGAGCTCGCGGATCAACCGCTCGCGGGCACCGGCCGCGTCGAGACCGGTCCCGCACAGGTTGACATGCTTCGAATGGGCGTCGGCGTACCGGTCGAGCGTGATCCGCAGGCGCGGGCGGTCGGTGCCGTCGTCGAGCACCTCGTCGTGGTGCGGGCCGAACAGGCGGTGCTCCGTCGCGTGGACCTCGGGGTGCGCGCCGAGGGAGCGCATGAGCCAGGTCGAGCCCGACCGCGGTGCGCCGAGCACGAACGCCAGGTCTAGACGCCGCATCGCGATCCCCCGGCGTGCGCCAGCGCAGCATCCGCGAGCAGTGCGGGCCCGGGCACGCCCAGCTCTACGAGAGCCGGGTTCATCGCGCACAACCGTTGCGTGAGCAACCACGCGCCGAACGAACGCCAACGCTCGAGGCGCCGCGCGTGATCGTCCACGCTCAGGTCGAAGAACGGCTCGTCCGGCGTGTGGGCGATCCCCTTGCCGGTGAGCAGCGCACGCCCGAGCATCTGGACGGGCAGGCCCGCGAGCAACGACTCGTACAGCGCGCTCGAGTTTACCGCGGCGGCCCGGTTCGCGACGCACAGCGCGTCGGTCATCGACACCCCGTCCGTCCATGCGCCCGCGATGCCTGACTCCGCGAGCACCTCCCGGTACGCCGCGGGGTTTGTCGTAGATTTCGGGTGGTGCTTGCCGAGCACGAACCAGCCGCGATCGGGCACGGCGCGCACCCAGGCGCGGAACGCGTCCAGGTTGGACGCGTGCCCGGGCGCGTGCAGGATGCTCTGGGCGTCCGCATCGACTTGCCCGAAGAAGATGGCCACGCGCGCTGTCGGCGGGATGCCGAGCTCACGGCGCACGCCGTCGGGCCCGAGCGAATCGGGCTGATCCCACCACGTGTGTGCGCCGGCGTTCAGACGGCGCGCTACACGGTCGAAGACCGCCAACGCGTTCTTGCCTGGCTCGGGCCAGGTTTCCATCGCCGTGACCTCGGACGCCCCGAGCACACCCACATGATCGGGGTGGAGCGTGCCCGGGAACGGCCCGCGCTCGAGATGCACGACGGGGATGGCGCGCCGCGCGCAGAGCGCCGCGAGGATCAGCTCCTGCGGGTGCTGCCCGTTCCAGATGATGCACGATTCCGGGTTGAGTTCGTCCAGCACGCGGCGATAGAACGCGGCGGCGTGCGCGATCCCACGCTCGCGATGGGCGGCGTGGAGATCCGACCGGGGCACGCCGCGCCACATCACCTCGCGCGCGAGCAGCGTCTTCGGGTTGAGCCCCGCGAGATCGTGCTCGCCGAGCCCCTCGGGTGCGGCCCGCCCGAGCGCCTCGAGCCCGTTGGGCACGACCGTGTGGTGAGACTCGATGGGCACCGCCGGCGGGTGGTGCGTGACCAACGCGAGCCGCGACCCACGCCCGCGCAGTGCCGCGTCCAGGCGCGAATGGAACGCGCACTCGTCCGGTGTCATACGCCCCCGGGCGTGAAAGAGCACGGGCGCGCCGGTCACGACGCCGCCCTCCGGGCGCTCGTGCGGATCGCGTCGATGAGTGGGGCATACGCACGCTCAGGCGAGAACACGCGCCGGGCGAAGGCGCGGGCCCGCTCGCCCAGTTCCCGGATCCGGTCATGGTCCGCGGCGAGCCGGGTCATCGCGTCGGCCCACGCCCGCCGGTTTGAGCCCACGAGGAACGCGGATCCGATGCCGGACTCAAGGCCTTCCGCGCCGATCGGGGAGGTCACGAGCGCCCGCCCGTGCACGAGGGCTTCGACGTTCTTGATGTTCAGCCCGCCGCCGAATGCGATCGGCGTCGCGATGACGTCAATGCACTTGTAGAAGGCGTCGAGATCGTCCACGAATCCGAGCGTCGTCACGCCCGCGGGGAGATCACGCCCGAGCCGATCGCCAACGGTCCCGGCGATCCGGAGCTCGCACGCGTCGGCGTGCGCCCGGCGCACGCTGGGCCAGACGTCGCCGAGCAGTCGCTTCGCCGCGTCGGTGTTCGGGTCGTTCCCGATGCCCACAAACCCGACGACACACCGACCGGACGCCGGGTCGGCGGTGGGGGAGTCGGGGATCTCCATCGCGTGGGGCACGCACAGCGTGCGTGCGTGCGACGCCATCGCCTCGAGCAACCGCGCCTCGCGCGACTGGATCGCCAGCACGAGGTCGAACGGAGCGAGCGCCCGGGCTTCTTCCTCGCGCGAGATATCGAGCCAGTGCCGATGCCCCGCGTCCGCAAACCGGCGCGCCCGCTCGTGCATGACGTCGTGCGTATCGATCGCGAGGGTCACACGCCGGCGCAGCTCGTCGGGCATCTCCGCGACGAGGTACGCGTGCCGGATCTGCTGCACGAGGACCGTGCCCGGGCGCACGTCCCGCAGGCACGCCGCGAAGCAATCTCGGGCAACATCGGTCTTGAAGTCATCCAACCGGCACCCCGGGAAGGCGGGCTCGGGGCCGGAAGCACGGATCGACGCCAGCCCGGACGCGAGCGCTTCGGCGTGATCCTGATCACCCAACGCACCCACGAAGCACGCGTGCACCGCGACGCCCGAGCCCTCGAGTGCGCGCACAAGCCCCGCGATCCGCTGGCGCGACCCGCGGTCTCGCTTCCAGAACGGGTTGTGGGTCACCATGAGGACGCTGGGCATCACCGCGGGAGGCTCCTACTTGTAACAGGCGGCTGCGAGCGTGTTCTCGCTCGCATCGATCACTTCGACGCGCCGGAACCCCGAGCTCGAGAGCATCTGCAGGAACGCGCCGTACGTCGGCACGAACCAGTTCGTGTAGCTGCCACGCCACGTGTCGTTGTGGTAGAGCACCGCGTTGTCGTGCGGGCTCGGGCCCGAGTAGATCTGGTTGTTCACCAGCATCACCTCGCCCGTCACGCTCGCGATGCGGTCCAGCGCGAGCAGCGGGTGCCGCAGGTGATAGAGCAGCCCGAAGCACATCGTCACGTCGAACACGCCGTGCACGCTCGGGTCGAGCCCGTAGACGGTGCTCGTGACGCGTTGGGCGTTCGACCCGCGGGCCGCCTTGCACAGCTCGAACCCGAACCGCTTCGAGTTCAGAAACGCCCACTCGCCCTCGGGCCCCTGCGCGACGGCTGCCTTGTGCTTCTCGACCACGTACGACCACGCGGCGTTCGAGCCCAGGTCGTACTGCAGGTAGTGGTCCACGTCCGCCGCGGTCACGCTCGTCGCGCCGGCGTCCTCGGCGGCGAAGGTGTCACCGCCCTCCATCGCGCCGACGTCGAGGACGGTCTTGCCCTTGCAGCGCGCTGCGTAGTCGAACAGGTCACGCCGCGACTCCCACCCGCGCCCGCCGGGCGTCGCGATGCCCTGGGGCAGATCGACCGAGTGGAACCACCCCGCCGCGTTGTTCACCCAGTCGATCGCCTGCTGCACGTCGCCCGCCGGCGATCCGGGCGAGATCCACGAGAAATCGATCGGACGCAGGCCCTTGGCGCTCAGGTCGGGCCCGTACCCGCGGTCGGCCGCGGGGAGCTCAATGACGGCGCCGCGCTCGGGCTTCCGGTTCGCGTTCTCGAACGCGGGGGCGTCGCCGTCCCATTCACGGGCGAGGGCGCTGCCGCCGACATACATGTTGTTCGCGTCGGTCACGCGTGTGCTCCCGTGGTCTGGGGCTCGATCGCGTCGATGTCGCCCTCGTAGTGGAACCGCCCGAGACTTCCCGGGTGCTCGGTCATCGCCGCCGCGATCGAGCGCGGCAGCCGATCGCGCAGGTTGAACATCCAGCTCGCACCTTCGTCGGGCAGCGGCGTCTCGGGCCGCCTCGCGAGCCCACGCACGTTGTAGCCTTCCTTCACGAACCGCCCGTCCCGGCAGTCAAGCCCCGCGATCGCGAGCATGTACGCCAGCTGCCCCACGCTCCACCCCGTCGTGAAGTGCCCGGACACGACCCGTGACTTGTGAGGCGGCACCGTCACGCACACCCACCCGCCAGGGCGGCACACCCGGATCCACTCCCTGAGCGCGAGCAGCGGAGCAAAGCTGTGCTCCAGCGTGTGGTTCGCCCAGACCAGGTCGAACGAACCGTTCTCGAAGTCCATGAAGTGCATGTCCTGGCGCGCCGTCGCATACCCGTGCTCGCGCGCGTGGGCCTGCAGTTCTTCGGGCAGGTGGACGGTCACCCCCGTCGTCCGCGCGCCGCGCCTCGCAAACTCGGCGCAGTGCAGCCCGTACCCCATGCCCACGTCCAGCGCCGTGCCGATCTCGTCCCAGGGGAGGGTGTCGAGGAACGCCTCGGACTGGGCGTAGAGGTTCTCCGCCGCCGCGCGGTGCCCGGCGAGCGCCTCGCTGGTCGCGTAGGCGTCGTCCAGCGCGTGGATCGCGCCGTAGTGAGTCAGGAACTGCTCGAACCGTTCGGCTCGTGATGCGGGCATGCGGCGTCCTTCCGGGGCGCACCGTCCCCGTGCTGCTGCCATCGGGCCGAGGGCCGGATCGAGGCCAGAAACTGCGGCCCGGCGGGCGATCCGGCCGACGATCCGGGCATGTCCCACGACGGACCCCGCGCCCAATCCGCGCCCGAGGTCGGGCTCATCCACCACCTGGCGTGCTCGGGGGGAACGATCATCGCGCGCGCCATCGCCGCGATGCCCGGCGTCGTCCTGCTCAGCGAGCAGCATCCCGAGCAGCAGATGGCCCGCCGGACGGACCCTGTGAAACAGGCCCAAGCCGCCGGTGCCCCGATCACGGACTTCGACGTCTCCGACCGGTTCGTGCGCGACATCGCCTTCGTGGCCGACCGGTGCGCCGACGCCGGGCAGCGGCTCGTCGTCCGCGATCACACAAACCGCGACTTCCTCGGGACCGATCGGTGCCGCCTGCTCACCCGAGAGGTCTTGGGTGCCGCGATGCCCGTGCGATCGGTGTGCACCGTGCGGCATCCCGTGGACACGTGGCTCTCCCTGCAGGCGAGCGGCTGGTTCGCGGGCTCGGTCGCGGACTTCCTGTCTCGCTACGAGGCGTTCGCCAGGTTCGCCGTCGAGCTCGGGTTCGAGCGGTACGAGGACTTTGTGTCCAAGCCCGACGCGGTGCTGGGGCGTCTGTGCGGGGCGCTGCAGATCCCGTTCGACCCCGAGTGGCGCGCCGCGCTCGACACAATCGATCACATGACCGGCGGCAGCGGGCGGGCGTCGAACGACATCGCCCGCCGCCCGAGGCGGAAGATGCCCGAGGGGACCCTCGAGGCCTTCGCTGCCGAGCCCGTCTTCCCCCGCGTGCTCGACATACTGGGGTACGGCCCGGCACCCGCGAAGGAGGCCGCGTGAGTGAGCCGCGGACCATCCTCTACGAGCGTTTCTCGCCCAAGCCGGGCAGCGCCTTCTGGTACATCGACTCGGGCCACATCAACGGGTACCGCTCACTCGGGTGCGACGTCACCGAGTGGTTCGGCGGGCGCGACACCGACGAGCCGATCGCGAGCGTCCTCGACCGCGTCCGCCCGGACGTCTTTGTCGGGTGCCTGCAGCGGACCAACCGGGGCCCGGCCCCCTGGCTCGACGACGCCGGACTCGCCGCCCTCCGCCGCCACCGCGACCGGCGCGGCATGAAGGTCGCCGTCCGCTCGGGCCCGAGCAACATGCGCCGGCTGTTCGAGGATTCCGCCTTCGAGTTCGAGCGGTTCCCCGACGCCGGCGTCTCGAGCTTCTACCTCCAGCCCGACCGCCCCAGCCCCGAAGAGCAGCGGGCGATCGACGCGGGCGCGATCGATCTCGTCCGCAGCGCCTTCCATGCCGGCTGCCTCGATCGCGCCTTCGCTTCGTTCCTGGACGCAGGCCTGAGCGTGCTCGAAGAGCCGCACGCGGCCGACGCGACGCGCTACCGGCGCGTGGACGCCGGCGAACCCGCCCGTGACGTCCTCTTCGTCGGCAACTGCTGGGCTTTCAAGTGGGCGAATATGGGCCCGTTCGTCGAACGATTGCAGGACCACTTCGGTGACCGCTTCGCCCTTTATGGCGAACGCTGGCCCGAGCAGGTCCGCACACACGGACGTCTCGATGACGAGGGCGATGGATCGAACAACCCGTTCAACGTCGAGGTCTGCCGGTCGCGCGTGAGCGTCGCGCTGCACGAGCCGAGCCAGGTGCTCAGCTGGCCCTTCAGCGGGAACGAACGCGTCTTCAAGCTGCTGCTCTGCGAAGCGGCCGTCGTGTCCGACGCGAACCCCGTGCTCACCGACCACCTCGACGCGGGGCGTCACCTGAGGCTTGCCGAGGATGCCGACCGCATGATCGAGCACACCGAGCAGCTTCTCGCTGACGCCGAGCGGAGGGCGCGGATGGGGGCCGAGGGCCGCGCCCGGGTCGAAGCCGAGCATACCTACGCCCACCGCGCGGCCCGGGTGCTCGAGATCCTCGAATCGGGCGTCGAGCCCGGCCGCATCTACCAGAGGCAGGCCGGGGCGCTGAACGCGCAGAAAGAGCAGGTCACGACATGAAAGTTCTCGTCACGGGCAGCAGCGGGCTCATCGGCTCAGAGGCCGTCCGCTTCCACGCCGGGCGCGGCGACACCGTCCACGGCATCGACAACAACACCCGCATGGACCTCTTCGGGCCCGGCGGCGACACCCGCCCGACGCTCGCCCTCCTCCGCGACGCCTGCCCCGCCTTTGTCCACCACGACATCGACATCCGCGATCGGGTCCGCGTCCCCAGGCTCTTCGAATCCGAGCGGTTCGACCGCGTCATCCACTGCGCCGCACAACCCTCGCACGACCTCGCCGCGAGCATGCCCCTCGATGATTTTGACATCAACGCCGGCGGCACCATCAACCTGCTCGACGCCGCCCGACGCTTCTGCCCCGAGTCGCCATTCGTGCATGTCTCGACCAACAAGGTCTACGGCGACGCCCCCAACCGCCTGAACCTCATCGAACTCGAGACCCGCTACGACTACGCCGACCCCGCCCACGCGAACGGCATCGCCGAGTCGTTCCCCATCGATCAGTCGCTGCACTCGCTGTTCGGCGCATCCAAGGCGTCGGGCGATCTGATCGCCCAGGAGTACGGACGCTACTTCGGCATGCCCGTGGGTGTCTTCCGTGGAGGGTGCCTCACCGGGCCGCAGCACGCCGGCGTCAAACTCCACGGCTTCCTCTCGTTCCTCGTCTCGACCGTCACCAGCGCCAAGCCCTACACCATCATCGGGTACAAGGGCAAGCAGGTCCGCGATCAGATCCACTCGGCCGACGTCATCGACGCCTTCGACCGGTGGTCCGCCGACCCGCGCCCGGGCGAGGTCTTCAACATCGGCGGCGGCAAGGCCAACGCCGCGAGCGTGCTCGAGTGCCTCTCGCTTATCGAAGACGTCACGGGCACCCGCACGAGCGTGGACCACGACCCCACGCCGCGCGTGGGCGATCACATCTGCTACTACTCCGACCTGACCAAGCTCAAGGCCCGCCTGCCCGGGTGGAACGTCACACGCTCGCTCCCCGAGATCGTTGAGGACATCGCCCGCGCGCACACCGACGCGTCCGCCGCCTGACCGATGCCAGACCGCGTCCTCATCACGATCGACTCGCTCCGTTGGGATGTCTTCGACGCGGCGGACGCGCCGCATCTCAAGTCGCTCGGCGACTGGAAACAGGCCTGGGCCCAGGCGACCTACACCTTCCCGGCGCACATGAGCGCGTTCGTCGGCAAGATGCCCCAAACCCTCGACGGCGCGGACTACACCGACCCGATCGCCATCCGCCACGACGGCGAGCGGAACCGGCGAGCCCAGGATCTCTGGCGGCTCGTGAACCCCGAGTCGCCACGCCGAGCACGCGAGACGCTCGAGGGAAAGACGATCGTCGAGGGCTTCGCGCGCAAGGGGTGCGTCACGATCGGCACCGGAGCGATGAGCTGGTTCAACCCGAACACCCCGCCGGGCGCCTTCCTGACCGATCCGTTCGACCGATTCGCCTTCTTCGACGGGCCCGACCTCGCCTCGCACCGGTCGGCGCCCAGGCAGGCGGACTGGCTCATAGAACAGCTCGACGCGACCGCGGGCACCGACCGGTTCGTCTTCTGGAACATCGGCGAGACCCACGCGCGGTTCGAGTACGAAGGATGCCCCTGGCAGGGCGAGCGCAACCCCTACGGCGACCGCGAGACGTGCCTGGCCCGCCAGCGCGCGTGCCTCGAATTCATCGACGCGCATGTCGCGCGCGTGCTCGAGCGCTCGCCCGACGCCGATCTGGTCATCTTCGCCGACCACGGCGAAGCGCTCGGCGAGGATGGATTGTGGGGCCACGGGTTCTGCTGCGACGCGGTCATGCGCGTCCCCATGCTCGTCCGGCTCGCGTCATGACCGCGTGTGCGCGGGGCGCGACTCCGCGCCGTACAGAGCGATCACGGGCACGCCCGCTTCACGCAACGGCGCGGCGTTCATCCAGAGCGCGGCTTCCCAGGTGTCCGAGCTCAGGATCACCGCGTCCGGGCGGAGCGTCGCGATCGACCCCGCCATGGGCACCACCGGCAGCCCGAAGATAGATCCCGCCGCGGGGCGATCGTCGATGAACCCCACGATGGGCAGGCCGAGCCCGAACGCGCGCTCGGCGCGCCGCGTGTGGTCGCCCGCTCCGTAGACCGCGATGCGAGACGCGCCGGCTCGTTGTGCCCGTCGAGCGGCTCGCGCCAGTCGCGACCACTCGGGCTCGGTGAGCGCGGGTGAAAGCGCGACGCCCACACCGCGGGCCCGGAGCCGCTCGGCTCGTTCGGCGATCTCGGGTGTCACGGGCGCGGTGAACACCGCCGCATCGACATCCTCGCACGTGATGCTCGGGTTGGTCACGATCCGGCGGTACCCGGCGAGCGCCAGCTCCTCGCGGATAACCGCCTCGGCGCGCGCGGGGTCGTCGGCCCAGTGCTTTGTCCACCGGTACGCGTCCGGAGGGTTCAAGTGGGCGTCCGTCGGGCCCGGGAGGTCACGGGCCGCGGCGGCGGTCTCGATCCGCGCGGGCACCGCGTCGCCCGCCCTCGCGTCCGTGATCGCGCGCACGCCGCGGACCGACAACGCCCTCGCGACCATCGACGCGAGCCCGGAGTCCCACGCGACGGCGACCGTGGGTTCGAGGGCGAGGGCCGCTTCGATCGCGATGCGGAGGCGTTCCGTGTGATCGAGGTCCCGCTCGACGACGCACACGGACGCCCGCCCCGTCACCCGACCCGGGATGCCGACGCCAACGTCCGTCAGGAACAGCGTGTGCTCGTCCCAGTCGTGCGACGCCGGCGCGGTGCCGTCTGCGAACACCGCAACCGGCACGGGTTGGTAAGCGTCCGGGTCCGGCTGAACGAGGTGAAGCACGCGAGGGCGGTTCTCGATCGCGGCGACAGGCTCCGGACGAACGGTGAGCGGGACGATCGCCGGCGCGGACTCACGCGGCGGGTCGTGCGCCAGATCCGCGATGACCGCCGCGACGCGCTCGGCGCTGCGATGATCGGCGGGGTGCATCGCCGCGAGAGACCGGGCATGGGCTTCCACCCGCTCGTCGTCCGGCGCGAGCAACGACGCAAGCACACCGGGCAACGCGGCCTGATAGGCCGCGTCCCACACCCACGGCGTCTCGTGCCAGACCGGCGCGCCGAACGCGTCGATCACGCCCGTCGGGCGACCCGCGAGCATGGATTCGAGCACCAGCGTGCTCGGCGTCGTCAGCACCGCCCGCGCGTCCGCGAGCGCCTCCGGCAGCGGACGCGGATCGTTGCGCACGCCCAACGCATCGCCCAGCCCACACGTCAGACGCCAGAGGACGGGGATGCCCAGCGCGTGCGCGCCATCGCGGACGTTTGCGATCGCGCGCGTGAGACGCGCCCGCTCATCCTCGTCGAACCACGGGCGACGGGCGGTCGCGACCAGCAGCCGCTCGCCCGCGGGCAGCTCCCGCGGCGCGGCGTCGAGCCGGGGCAGGCCGGTCGCCCACGCGTTGTTGCCCAGCTCGATCAGGACCTCCGCGCAGACGCCCCCCGCGCACGCCACGGCATGCACCGGAGCGGGGTTCAGGAACGACGGGCCCACACGCGGGTTGCGGAACGTGTTCCGCCACTCGACCACGCCGTCCATGAGAAGCATCGCCGGCAACCGGGCGGCGTGCGCGAGCCGGAGCGCCGTCCGCGTCGTCGGGTGCAACGCGTCGGAGACCGCGATCAGCCGGGTGCCCTCGGGCAGGGTCGGCGGGGGGCCGTGGATGAGGTGGCGGTCCGCGTCGATCCCGCGCGCGGCGAGCGCCCCGGCGACGCCGACGAACGGGTCGGGGCGGTTCGCCCCGTGCGGTGGTGAGCAGAGAAGGACGCGCACATTCGGTCCCGCCGTGGGAGGCGTCTGGAACGCGGCTAGGCTATCCCGCCGGCGCGCGGCGCGCCGCGAGGGGCCGATCATGGCACGAACGATCGAAGAGATCGCACGCGGGGCCCGAGCCGCGTCACGCGCCGCCGCGACGCTCCACGCGGGCACCAAGAACGCCGTGCTGCACGAGCTGGCACGCGTGATCGAGGACCGCGAGCCCGAGATCCTCGCGGCGAACGTCGAGGACGTCTCCGCCGCCGAGTCCGCCGGGCTGGACGCCCCCAAGATCAAACGCCTGATGCTGTCGGGCGCGTCGCTCGCCCAGATGCGCGACGGGCTCGTCCAGATCGCCAACCTCCCCGATCCGGTGGGCGCGGTGACGCGGTCGTACGAAGTCCCCTCCGGGCTGCGGGTCGAGCGGGTCCGGTCGCCCCTCGGCGTGATCGCGATGATCTACGAGGCCCGCCCGGGCGTCACGATCGACGCGTTCGCCCTGTGCTTCAAGGCGGGCAACGCGTGCATCCTTAAAGGCGGCCGTGAGGCGACGCACTCAAACGAGCTGCTCGCCTCGATTACGCGTTCGGTCCTCGCCGAGCACGGCGTCCCCGAGGACGCGATGTCCGCGTTCACCTCATCCGACCGCGACGAGATGAAGCGGATGCTCACACTCTCTGACGACATCGACCTCGTCATCCCCCGCGGCGGGGCGGGGCTCATCCGGTTCGTGCACGAGCACGCGACGATCCCGACCGTCCAGCACTTCGAGGGCGTCTGCCACGTGTACGTCGATGCGCGCGCCGATCTGGACACAGCCCTCGAGATCGTCGCGACCGGCAAGACCAGCGCGCCCGCGACGTGCAACTCGACCGAGTGCGTGCTGATCCACGAGTCCGTCGCGGACGCGTTTCTGCCGCGCCTGCGCGCGCGGGCCGACGCGGACGGCGTCGAACTCCGCGAGGGCGACTACGGGACCGAGTTCCTGGATCTGATCCTGTCGTACCGAATCGTGCCCGACATGGACGCCGCGATCGCGCACATCCATGAATACACGTCGAACCACACCGAGGCGATCGTGACGGCGGACGCCGACGCCGCCGATCGGTTCACACGCGAAATCCAGTCCTCGTGTGTGTTGGTGAACGCGTCCACGCGCTTCAACGACGGGTTCCAGCTCGGGCTTGGTGCCGAGATCGGCATCTCGACGAGCCGCATCCATGCCTACGGGCCGATGGGTCTCGAGGAACTCACCTGCCAGCGGTGGGTCGTGCGGGGAAACGGGCAGACCAGGTAACTTCCGAGCCGCGGGCTTCAGCCCGCGCGGCACAACACCAACGCGCTGCGGGGAGCCGTGGAGACGCCGTCTTCGGCCCCTCCACGATGTTCCGGACCTTGTCCTAGGTTGGGTGCCGTGGTCTGAGCGAAGCGAAGGCCACGATCCGCAGTCCTCTGCATGGCCTTCGCCGCGGGCGGCTCAGACCATGGCACCTGTCAGTCGTCGAGTCGGATCTGCGCCACCACCCGCGCCCGCCCGATCGGGTCGGCGGGGTCGAGCTCGACGCAGAACGCCTCGCCCGTGCGCACGCGGACGGGCGGTCCGGCGGGGCCGTCGATGAGCACGCCGAGCGTGTCTTCGAGCGTCGGGTTGTGCCCGACAAAGCAGGCCGCGGGCAGGTCGGTCTCCGCCGCCGTCGCGATGACCTCGATCAGCTCGCCCGCCGAGCACCCGACCTCGAGGCGGTCGTCGGCGATCGGGTCCAGGGCGAGGGCCTTGGCGATGTAGGAGGCTGTCTCCCACGCGCGGGGGTAGGGGCTCGCGATGACGCGCTGGGGGGTGATGTCCATCGCGGCGAGGGCGGACCCGAGGAACTCCGCCTGCCGATGCCCGCGCGGGCGGAGGGTCCGGTCGCGGTCGCGTCCGGAGGGTGCGGACACGATGGCTTTGCCGTGGCGGGCGAGGACGACGAGCATGCCCAGAGCGTAGGGGAGGCCGGGTGCCCCCCCGTGGCGTGCCGGGCGGTTGTTTCAAGAAACTCTGAAAGTTCGGCCCGCGGATCCTATCGTGCGGCATGATCATGCCGACGCCCGATTCGCCGAGCACGCTCACGCCGCCCGCCGCCCGCCCGGGGTCGGACCCGAGGCTGGAACCGATCCGCGCCAAGGCGCTCGCCGGCGAGCGTCTGAGCCTGGACGACGGCATGGTGCTGTACGAGACGCCGGACGTCTGGGGCGTCGTCGCGATCGCCGACGAGATCCGCCGACGCCTGCACGGCGACAAGACCTTCTACAACATCAACCGCCACCTGAACTACTCGAACGTGTGCGCGCTGAGCTGCAAGTTCTGCGGGTTCTACCGCAAGAAGGGCGAGGAGGGCGCGTACGAGCACACGCTCGAGGATGTCGCGAATGAGGCGCGCAAGGCGGTCGAGTCCGGCGCGACCGAGATGCACGTGGTGGGGGGGCTGAGCCCGTACCTGCCCTGGGGCTACTACCCGGAGATGATGCGGACGATCAAGCGCGTCGGCGCCGAGGCGGGGGTGGACCTGCACGTCAAGGCGTTCACGGCGGTGGAGGTCGTGCACCTGGCGCGCATCGCGAAGAAGTACAAGCGGGACGACCGGCAGGCCGGCATTCGGTGGGTGCTCAGCGAGCTCAAGGAAGCCGGGCTCGGCAGCCTCCCCGGCGGCGGGGCCGAGGTCTTCGACGACCGCGTGCACGACGAGGCGTTCAAGGGCAAGATCCGGTCGGACGAATGGCTCGACGTGCACCTGGTGGCGCACGAGCTTGGGCTGAACAGCAACGCGACGATCCTGTACGGGCACATCGACCAGCGGCGCGAGCGGCTGATCCACATGGAGATCCTGCGGCGCGCGCAGGATGGCGCACTCGCGCGGCTGGGGTACGAGGGCGATCCGGACGGGTTCATCGAGCCGGATCTGCGCGCGTCCGAGCAGGTGACGGCGCCGGTGATCACGCTGACGCGGGAGGGTGTGGAGCAGCCGACCGCCTCGATGGCGGACCGCGGCGGGTACTTCCAGACGATCATCCCGCTGCCGTTCATCCCGGACGATTCCGAGCTCGAGCACCTCGCCGGCCCGAGCGGGCTGGAGAACCTGCGGACGATCGCGATCGCGCGCCTGATGCTGGACAACTTCCCGCACGTAAAGGCATTCTGGATCATGCAGACGCTGAGCATGGCCCAAGTGATGCTCGAAGCGGGCGCGGACGACGTGGACGGCACGGTGGTGTGGTACGACATCACCAAGGTGGACGGCGCCGGCACGCACCAGGAGGTGGACGTGCGGACGCTGCGCCGGGCGATCGCCGAGGCGGGGTTCAGGCCCGTCGAGCGCGACACGGTCTACCGCGAGGTGGAGCGCGAGGGGCGCAGCTGGCGGGTGCGAGAGACGAACTAGCCCGAAGCGTCAGCGCCGGGCTCTCGGTGTTCGCAGATATCAAGCGACGAGATGTATCAAGGGGCCCATCGCTGACGCTCCGGGCTAGTCCACGCGTTGTGCGATTAAGACCATGTCATCCCGGTGCACCGCCTCGTCGGCGTAGGTGTACCCGAGCGTCGCTTCGATCTCGTCAGAGCGTGCGCCGATGAGCTTGGTGAGATCGGCGGAGCTGTAGTTCGTCAGCCCGCGCGCGATGGGCGTGCCGGTGTCGTCGGCGATCTGCACGACCGCGCCCGCGTCGAACGCGCCGTCGATCGCGGTGATGCCCTTGGGCAGCAGGCTCGCGCCGCGTTCGGTCAGAGCCCGGGCGGCGCCGGCGTCCACGTGGATCGTGCCGCGGGCGGCGGTGCTGTGGGCGATCCAGTTCTTGCGGGCGCTGCGGGCGGCGTCCGCCTCGGGCAGTGGGAAGTGGGTGCCGATGGCGTCGCCCGCGAGGATCGCGGCGAGTGGCGACGGGCGGGCGTCGGTCGGGCCGCGGGCGATGACGGCGGGCACGGCGTGCGCGCGGGCGATGTCCACGGCGTCGAGCTTGGTCGCGAACCCGCCGGTGCCGGTGCTCGACGCTTCGCCCGTGACGTGCGCGCGGGCCGCGTGGGTGTCGGCGCATTCGCGCACGGGGCGGCTCGGGTCGCCCGCTTCGTACAAGCCGTCCACGGATGAGAGGATCACGAGGAGGTCGGCTCCGACGAGCCCGGCGACGAGCGCGGAGAGGCGGTCATTGTCGCCCAGCTTGATCTCGTCGTGGGTGACCGAGTCGTTCTCGTTGACGACGGGCACGACGCCGCGCTCGAGGAGGGTGGTGAGTGTGTGGCGGGCGTTGAGGAAGCGGCTCCGGTGGTCGAGCACGTCGCCCGTCAGCAGCACCTGGGCGGCGGTGATGTTGTGCGCGCCGAGGCGGTCGGTGTATCGCCGGATCAGCGCGGGCTGACCGACGGCGGCGGCGGCCTGCTTGTCGCGGATCGCGCGCGGCATGATTGCCATCCCAAGAGCCCTGAACCCCGCGGCGACGGCGCCCGACGAGACCAGCACGACAGACACCCCCCGGGCGCGGGCGGTGGCGATGTCGTCGGCGAGCCGCGCGATCGCGGTCTCGTCGAGCTCGCCCCCCGGAGCGACGACGGCGGACCCGACCTTGACGACGACGCGTTGCACGCTGGGGAGTTGGGACCGGTTCGTCATGGGCCGATGGTAGAGGCGCTCACCGCGGGCGCGGCATGGGCTTGCCCGCGTGCGACCAGAGGATGCCGAACGGCACGCGCAGGCGTGGCGGGAGGGCCAGACGAACCACGACCCGG
The DNA here is from genome assembly GCA_030426605.1 of Phycisphaerae bacterium. Taxonomy (GTDB): domain Bacteria; phylum Planctomycetota; class Phycisphaerae; order Phycisphaerales; family UBA1924; genus BQJQ01. The sequence goes on from JAUHXM010000033.1 coordinate 29,624, forward strand.
GCGAGCGGGCGCGCCACGAGCCCCCACGCGACCATCATCCCGCCCATGAGCGCGAG